>JACZRH010000287.1 GCA_022574815.1 Planctomycetota bacterium
CCTGCCCCGCCCGCCGCAAACAGGCACAACCGGCAGTTGGTGCCCCACCCATTCATGGGTCGGCCACGGAACCGCCGGCCACGGGTGCGAGATTCCTATCTCGCACCCACCGCCGCGGGAAAACCTTCCCGCGCGGCGAAGTGCCTGCCTCGCGGTACGAAGCCCGCTCTTCGGGCCCGGACCGAGACCCAGCGAGCGGGCGGCACGCAACCGCGTTTTTTCGCGCCCCCTCCGCGCGCCGATTGCATCGCGGCCCGAATCCAACACGAGCTTCGCCGGGCGGCTCGGCCGAAGCGACCACGAAACGGCCAAGCTCTTGCTGCACGAGACGATCTCGTGCCAAGAGGCCGGGCTGTGCTCGTGGAAGGCCCGGCCGGATTTCCGCTCGCGACGCCGGTGCGACGGACCGCCGCCGGCGATGCGATTTCACATCGCATTCGCTTCCGCGGTTGCGAGTTCAAGCGCGCCCCGTAACACTGGCACCGTCGCGCAAGGCGCGCGAGCACGCGGCGGATTCGGAGCCCCGAATGCGGAATCAGTCGGTCAGGCACGCGAGAGAGGCCCCGGCATGGCCAGCCTGAAGCAAATCCTCCGCAAACAGGCGCCGCAGCGGCGCGAACGCGTCCGGCGGATCGTCGAAGAGCGCGGCCAAGACGTGCTCGCACAAATCAGCGTCGCGCAAGCCTATGGCGGGCTGCGCGGCGTCCGCGCGCTCGTTTGCGATACATCCGAGGTCGATCCGACGCGCGGTCTGATCGTGGCCGGCCGCCCGATCACCGAGCTGAGCGACCGACTGCCGGAGGAGCTTTTCTTTCTGCTGTGCGCCGGCCGCTTGCCGACGACGGCGGAGTTGCACACGCTTCAGCAGGATCTGGGCCGCCGCGCCGCCCTGCCCGACGACATCCTGCCCGTACTGGCCGCCTGGCCGACCGAGAGCCATCCCATGCGATTGTTCGCGGTCGGCGTGCTGGCACTGGGGCGCGATTCGCACTTTGCGCGCGGCTACGCGGAGGGCCTGCCAAAGGACGACTACTGGGAGCCGTTGTTCGAAGACGTGCTGGACTTGCTCGCTCGGCTGCCGACACTCGCCGCCGCCATCTACCGGCTCCGTTTCGGAAAGGGCTCGCCGATCGAGCCGGATCGCGGGCGGGACTGGGCCGCCGGCTTTGCGCACATGCTGGGAATCCCCGACCCCACGGGTGCGTTCGCCGAGTTGATGCGGCTCTACCTGACGGTGCAGTGCGATCACGGCGCCGGCGACGTCAGCGCAAACGCCTGCCATGCGGTGGCGTCCGCGCTGGCCGATCCGTATTACGCCATCGCCGCCGCCTTGGCCGGACAAGCCGGCCCGCTGCACGGCTTGGCGAGCCAGGAAGTGATGCGTTTCGTGTGCGGCATCCGCGAGCGTTTCGGCGGAGTTCCCAAGGACGAGCAGTTGCGGGCCTACGCGAAGGAGTGGCTCGAGGCCGGGCGCGTGATCCCCGGATATGGGCACGCCGTCCTGCGCGCGACCGACCCGCGTTTCACCGCCCTGCACGACTTCGGCCGGTCCCACTGCCCCGACGATCCGCTCTTTCAAATCGTCGATCGCGCGCGTGGCGTCATTCCGCAACTCCTCCGCGATGACGGCCGGGCCAGCAATCCCTACCCCAACGCCGATGCCGTCTCCGGCGTGCTCCTGCACCACTTCGGCCTTCGCGAGGCGAGTCTGTACACCGTGTGCGTGGCGCTTTCTCGTTCGATCGGTCTCCTGGCGCAGCTCGTCTTGAATCGGATCATCGCGACCCCTATCCTCCGGCCCACGTCGGTCTCGACCGAACGGCTGGAGTCCGATTTGGGCCGCTGAGTCCTCGCTCCGGGCGCCGGGCGGCGGACGCCGTTATCGGGCGCCGAACCGTTTGCGCGGCCGGGATTCCCGCGTATGAAATGCGACCCAATGTTGCTACAATAGCCACGAAGTGGGAGCGGGAGAGAATGGCTCTTCCTAGATTGCGCTGGTGCCCCACTTTCTCTACGCTCGATGGAGACGCCGGATCGCGCGGCGATGCGGTGGGGAGTCATACGGTGAAAAGCAGGTGGCTTGGCGGACCCGGCCGCGCCGCGCCCGTCGCGGTGGTTGCCTTCGGACTGTGCATATTTCACGCGGCATCGAGCGCGCTGGCTGACAAAATACCGCCGGAGGTGACCGTCACCTTCCCAATCGGCGGCGAGGTCTTCACGAGCAGTCTCGAACAGACCATCACCTGGATCGCGACCGACAACAGCGGGTCGGTCGTGTCGGTCGCCGTCTTCGTGTCGTTTGACGGCGGGGTGCAATGGGATCCGCTCGCGCGGCTGATCCCGAATTGGCAGATCCTGCCCTGGTTCGTTCACAACCGGCCGACGACGGCGGCGCTGATCCGCGTCGATGCTGAGGATCCCTTCGGCAATGTCGGCAGCGGGATCAGCCCCGCCTTCTTCGAGATCGTCTCCGCGCCGGGCGGGCGCGTGCCCACCACACTGCGCGACTTCGACATGCCGGGGACCCAGCCCAATACCGGCGACCCGCTCAACACGCCGTCGTCCTGCGCCGGCTGCCACGGAAACTACAACCGCGCCGTCGAGCCCTATTTCAACTGGCAGGGCAGCATGATGGCCTACGCGTCGATCGACCCGCTCTTTCTAGCGGCGCTCGACGTCGCCAACCGGGACGCGCCCGAGTCCGGCGATCTCTGTCTGCGCTGTCACATGAGCGCCGGCTGGCTGGAGGGCCGCTCGATCCCCACCGACGCGTCGCGCATCCTCGCAGAAGAGAAGACCGGCATTAGCTGCGACCTGTGCCACCGGCTCGTCGATCCGTTCTACGATAAGGATCAGAACCCGGTCGAGGACGTCGCCATTCTGAACAACCTGCGCGCGATTCCGTCCTTCTTCACCACTGGACAATACATCGTCGACCCGGCGAGCTGGCGACGCCGGGGGCCGTTCAAGGTGCCCATCGCGGGGCACGACGTGCTCGTCTCGCCCTTCCATCGCGAGGCCGCCCTGTGCGGCACGTGTCATAACGTCAGTAATCCGGTCTTCACCCGAAACGCGAACGGGGAATACGAACTCAACCCGCTGGATAAGGCGGCGGCCTCGTTCGGACACCACCAGATCGGCCCGGTCGAGCGGACCTACAGCGAGTGGTTCTTTAGCGACTTCAACACGCAGCAAGGGGTCTTCGCGCCCGAGTTCGGCGGGAATCTGGACTACGTCGCAACCTGCCAGGACTGTCACCAGCGCGACGTGACCGGCAAGGGCTGCATCTTCCCCGAGTCGCCGATTCGCGAGGATCTGCCGTTGCACGATTTCACCGGAGGCAGCGCGTGGCTGGTGGGGATCATGAACCAGGTGGATCCGACCCTGAACCGAGCCGCGCTGCGCGACGGTGCCCTACGGGCGCGCTACATGCTCCAGAATGCCGCCCAACTGGATATCCAGCAGAACGGCGCGCAGCTCGAAGTGACCGTGACGAACAAGTCCGGGCACAAGCTGCCGACGGGCTATCCCGAGGGCCGGCGGGTCTGGATCAACGTGCGCTTCTTCAACGGGCGCAACACGCTGATCAAGGAAACCGGCGCCTACGACCCGGTCAACGCCGAGCTGATCGACGATCCGGAAATCAAGGTCTACGAAGCGATACCCGTGATCGGCGAAAATATCGCCGCGCTCGTGGGGCTGCCCGCAAACACCGAGTTCCACTTAGTGCTGAACAACAAGATCCTCAAGGACAACCGCATCCCCCCGCTGGGTTTCACGAACGACGATTACGACTGGTTCGGCGGGGCGCCCGTCGGCGCGACGTATGCGGACGGGCAGAATTGGGACACGACCGTCTACGCGATCCCATTCGCCGCCGACCGTGTCGAAGTGACACTGTTCTATCAGTCGACGACGAAGGAATATGTCGAGTTCCTGCGCGACAACGGCACGCCGGGCGGCGCCGGCCAGTTCATGTACGACCTGTGGGCCAACAACGGCATGTGCCCGCCGGAGATGATGCTCACGCGGTCGCTGAACTTGTCGCCGCAGGCCCAGCCGAACTCACGGCCCGACGCCGAGTTCAAAGCTCCCAACAGCATACGCCGAATCGCACCCTAGCCGGCATTCACCGGAATGTGTTAGTATTTTCTCGCAGGTGGGCCGCACCCGCGCGGGAGTCGCGCACAGCCAGGTGGAGAATGCAAAACACGACGCGCCGGCAATTCCTGGGCAACTCCCTCGCTTCGGGGGCCGCCGCCCTTCTCGCGTGGCCGCCGGACCCGTTCCTGCTCGACGCCTCATTCGCCGCCGCGCTCCAAGAACCACTCGACGGCCCCTTCCCCGGCGGCCGACTCGTCCGGACCTTGCTGTTCGAGGACCGCAAGCGCGGTCAGCGTCGCAATGTTACTTACGGCGCCGGCTTGGACGGCCGGCTCAGGCTGGACCTCGCGGAGTTGACCCCGCGGACGCTCATTACGCCGAACGAAAAATTCTACATCCGCACGCGTTGCCCGGCGCGAATCGATTTCAGCCGCCCCTGGAAGATTCGCGTGCACGGTCGGGTCGCGCGGCCGCTGGACCTTTCCATGAAAGAGCTGACGCCGCTGGTGGAGCCGATGGGCGTGCATCTGCTCGAGTGCTCCGGCAGCGGAACGAGTGGCTTGATCAGCGCCGCGAATTGGTCGGGCATAGCGATTGAGAAGATTCTGGACAAGTGTCGGGCTCGACGGGACGCCTCGCGCGTCCTCATCTCGGGTTTCGACGAGCACGAGGGCGTCAAGCCGAACTCGAACGACAGAAGCAAAAACAAGAGGAAACTGAGCAACGACGTCAAGACGCAACTCGAAAACAAAAATTCTTTCAAGAAAAACAAGAAATGCTAAGTCAACTGAAGGGAATAACAGGCGAATCTGCAGACACCAAAGCTGATTCACTTTCCTTGAAATCCGGCATATCTACGTTTGGACTCAAGGGCACCTCTGCCTCTACATTGGAATTGAAAAGTACATCGCCGGCGCTTTTTGGACTTAAGCCGCCTAAGTTCTCGAAGGGGACAAAATACTCCGCACCCGTAGATATGCGTGACCTCAATGTAACAACGGGTAAAGCGTTCAAAAAGAAAAAAGACCTGCTTGATGTCATTGACAAAGCAAATTGGTCGACAAAGACGAAAGCAGAGGTGGTGCTTGGCATCCTGATGGCACAGCGGGGTCGTTATGATGATGCTGTGCGGTATCTCCAACAAGCTGCCGTTGTTGTGCCAAACGAAGCTGTTATTACGTCAGCTTTGGAACAGGCAATGAAACTTAAAGAAGAAAAAACAAAAATTACTCAACAAGCTGGACATCTCCGGCATAACGTGATCAATCCGGACGAATTTACCTACCTGCCGCTACAAGCCCAAGCAGATTTAGTTATCGCTAAAGCCAGCGTTAGCATTGAAGACTACGATAGCGCAGTTAAGTCGTTAAATGCCGCTCTCAAACTCGCACCTACTGATAAAAAACTCCGTGATGCGCTGGTCTATGCACGGCAACTTAAAGCAGCACGTGATGAGAAAATAACAGGCAGACCTGACCCTGGATGGTATGAAGCCGCTGCGACACGTGCAAAAGCAAATGCGGCATGGAAGCTGGGCCTGTATCTTTCCGAGAAAAGTGACTATGCCGGCGCTGTTAATTATTTAAAAGAGACGCAACAGTTTTATTCAAAAGGTTATAAAAATAAGTTGCTGAATGAACTTATTGATAATGTGAAGAATCTCGCACCTATTGAAGATAGATATCCTATTTATCCGACTAAAGCAGAGGCTATCCTTGACGCACTGGAATATGGCAAAGGTAACTGGCAGCGTAGTCTCAAGTATCTTGAAGCCGCACATAAAGTGGACCCGAATAATCTGCCTGTGCGGGATGCGCTTAACTATCTAGAGACTGTAGTCCCCACAAAAATTCGCGGCCAGATCAAACGAAGGATCGAAGCGCTAGCGTCGAACCCGATCCCAAAAGGATCGAAGAAGCTGCAAGGTGTCATGGACGGCGAAGATCCGATTTATC
>JACZRH010000029.1:0-976 GCA_022574815.1 Planctomycetota bacterium
GGGTTGCTCGGCGTTCAGCGTCACGAGCGGCGAGGGCGGTGTGAAATCGCCCACCGATCTTCCGGACGCCGGGATTGAGATCATTCGACCGGGTCCACCAGTCGCGGTCTTCGCCGATGACGACGAAGTCGGCCGGGCGTGGGGCAAGCACGTTCGCGATCAGCTTCTCGCAGCGGGGATCGATGCACGAGTTGTTGACCCTGGACTAGACGCCGCGGCAGGACGGAAAGATATCGGGGACCTGCTCGTAGAGCGGGCGATCGCGGACGCAAAAGCGCCCGGGGCCATTCGAGCGGAACTCGAACTCGCCTACGAGCAATCCGACCCGTGGAGCAAGTTCACCATCGACGCCGTGCTCGGCGACCCAGCGACCTGGACGCCGGCCGAGTTTGTGCCGACAGGACTTGGTGCGCTGGACGAAGCGCTGGGCGGTGGACTGCGCTGCGACGGTGTGCATGTCTTTGCCGGCAGGTCCGGCCGCGGGAAAACGCAAACCGTCATGCAGATCGCCCTGAACGCGGCGAAGGCCGGCGTGCCGGTCGGGGTGATTTCTTTGGAGATGAGTCGGCGCGAGCTCGGAGTCTTGATCTCGGCCAATCTGAGCAGTGTTCCGCGATCGTACATATCTCGCGGCACCGTCGGCGCAAAGCTGATGCCGGATTTGGAACGGGCGGTTGCGAGCGGCAGAAAACTACCTTTGGTGCTGTGCGATTCGGAAGCCTTTCCGGGTGCCCCGACGCGATCGGTGATCGAGACCCTGATTCGAGGCGGTTGTAAGCGCTTTGGGTGGCGGATGGTTATCGTTGACTACGTCCAGCTCGTTGCGTGGGAACCCTCGGACACTTCAGATTATCAAGCTGGGTGTGAACTATCGACGACGCTCAAGCGCCTCGCGATGTCTTGCAACATTGCCCTGGTCGTGGTCGCCGCAATCCGCAAATCCGCTGCGCTCAAATCAAGGTCTCAGCAGGAAAAA
>JACZRH010000029.1:986-26180 GCA_022574815.1 Planctomycetota bacterium
GGCGCCACGACTATGCGCTCCAGACGGCCGGGCGCATCGTCTACGACTCGCAAAACGTCTTTCACGTGGACGCCGAGCAGGGCGTCGCGGGGTTCGGCGAAACACCTGTCGGTCTTGTGCGCATACGTGGGCTGAAAACGAGATACAGCGGCTTGGGCTCGCGTGATCAGGAACTTCAATTTCGATGGCGTCCCAGTGTGGGGCGTATCGAGGATCTGGAAACGGAAGGCAATTCCACGGGGGTTGGCGATGAACCCTTTTGATATGGAGATACAAATGTTAAGAGCCCATGAAATGCTACTTGATGACTTTGGCAACGCCGGCGAGCGCGACGAGTGCTGCGATATTTGCCTCTCGCCACGGAATCGGTGGCACGCGTCGCGGCTGACGGCGGCGTCATGCGTCGTTCAGATATGCGCGGGGTGTGCGAGCAGGCTGCTGCCGCGGCTGCTGGCTCAGCAGCATTTGGCGGAATCGGTGGCACGCGTGGTGAAGCATACGACAGTCCCCGGAACTCCCGTGGAACTCAGCTTGGAACGTTTCGTAAGCGAGTACCGGCGGCACGTGGCGGCCTTGCTGCTGGAGGGTAAGGGGCGCGGCCCGTTCCCTGACGTGAATACGGAACCCGAACCTTCGGTGTGAGAAAACTGTGAGTACGAGAGAATCAGAGCGTGCCGGCGCGGGGGCAGGCCCCGCGCCGCGCCTAGCCTTGCGGCCCAAGGAGGCCGCGAAGGCGATCGGCATCAGCGAGCGGCTGTTATGGTCGCTGACAAACGCGGGCGAGATCCCGCACGTGAGGATCGGTCGTGCGGTCGTATATCCGATTCCGGCGCTTGAGGAATGGTTGAAAAAGCGGCTCGACAAGAAGAAATCCGGAAACCGATTTGCTTAGCGATCGAATGTGCGTTATACTCCGTGAGGTGCAAGTATGTTTCGGGAAATCATCCGACGAGAAGTGCGGCGGCAAAAGCTGAGCGGCTATCGCATCGGCAAGCTTGCCGACATGCCGGCGCGCACGATCCAGTCGTATCTGGCCGGCACGCGCGATTTGACCGGCGAGCGCTTGGCTCAGGTCTGCCGAGTCTTGGGTCTCGAACTGCAACCAAAGCGTCCACGAACGAAGAAGAGCGGGTGAGCCATGCCACGCAAACGGCAACGATCGCGTGGGACGGGTAGCGTGTTCAAGCGTGGCGGACGCGGTCCCTGGATCGCATCGTGGTATAGCCACGACGGCAGGCGGAAGGAACGATCGACGCGCACGACGGACAAGGCCGCGGCCGATCGCATTCTCGGCAAGCTCGTGGCCGACGCGGCGTTGCGGCGCGAGGGCGTGATCGATGCGAAGCACGACGGTTACACGGCTGCGGCGCGGCGACCGATCAGTGAGCACCTGGGCGAATTCAAAGCGGCCTTGCGGGCCAAAGGCGATGCCGAGAAACACGCCCGCAGTACACACGCTATGGCCGAGTGGGTTGTCACGGAGATGCAAGTCGAGCGGATTGCGGACTTGACGCCCAGCCGGGTGCGCGCCGCGGTTGCGACCATTCGGGAGAACGGACGATCGCTGCGGACGTGCAACGCGTACCTGCGCGCGATCAAACAATTCACTCGCTGGTTGAGACGCGACGGTCGCGTCGGGGACGATGTGCTGGCTCACTTGAGCGGGTACAACGCATCGACCGACCGCCGACTCGAACGCCGGGCGCTGGGCGCAGACGAACTGGTGTGGCTGATTGAACAAACGATAACCGGACCGGTGTGGCGTGGGCTTTCGGGTGCGGATCGTGCGATGCTGTATCAGGTGGCGACGGGAACGGGCTTTCGCGCTTCCGAGCTGCACAGTCTGACCCCTGCGAGCTTTCGCCTGGACGATGACCGCCCAGCCATCGCACTCCGGCCGGAAAGCTCGAAGCGCCGCCGCGACGACGTGCAACCGATCCGGTCTGACCTCGCCGACGCGCTGCGTTCGTGGCTCTCGGACAAGCCGCTCGCCGACGCGGTGTGGCCCGGCCATTGGAACGAAAAGGCCGCGCGTATGATCCGAGCCGACCTGCGCCGGGCAAAGGCGCGGTGGATCAGGGCGATTCAGGACCGAGGCGAGCGCCGCCTGCGTCGGGATTCGGAGTTCTTGGCACTCGCGGATGACGCTGGCCGGGTCGTGGACTTCCACGCTTTGCGGACGACGTTTATCACGATGCTTGTGAAGAGCGGTGCATCGATGAGGGTGGCCCAGGAGCTTGCCCGACACAGCGACCCCAAATTGACCATGAACGTGTACAGCAAGCTGGGCGTGCATGACCTGTCCGGCGCGCTGGACAGGTTGCCGAGTCTGACCGGCGACAAACCCGAGGGCGAGCGAATGCGTGCGACGGGAACTGACAACGTCCGCGCGAGCGCCCCGGCAGACCCCCCGCAGTACCCCCAGCAGTTAGGGCGCGAAACCATGCGATCCGGTGCGGCCGCGTGCAGCGACGGCGCCACACCAACCGCGATGGCCGATACCTGTAACCAACCGAGAGACGCGGACTTAAGCGGTGACGTGCGACGTGATGCGAGAGAATGCGAAACTGCCTCGCCAGGGACTCGAACCCCGGACCCGCTGATTAAGAGTCAGCTGCTCTGCCAACTGAGCTAGCGAGGCCCAAGCCGCCGGCGATGGACACGGGCTCGCGGCGGCGCGGCGCCGATGGTACCATGCTGTTGTCGGCGGGCAAGCGGGCTTCTTGCGATTCCGGCCCGCACCGGCGGCGAAAGATGCCATGGCCCCCAGCGCGCCCCGCACCCTCAGCATCGTCATCGCCACATACCGCCGCCTCGCCCGTTTGCGGCTGTGCGTCGCGAAGGTGCGGCAAAACGTGGTCACGCCGTACGAGCTGATCGTGGTCGACGGCGGCAGCGACGACGGGACGCGCGAATGGTTGGCCGAACAGCCGGACGTTCGCACGCACTTCGAGAAAAGGCGCGGCGGGTGTTGTCGGGCCTATGACATCGGCTTGCGCATGGCGCGCGGGGAGTGGGTCATGTGGTTGAACGACGACGCCTATCCGCTGCAAGGCGCCTCCGAGAACGCCATCGCGCTGCTGGAGCATGACGACATGCGCGATGTCGGCTTGGTCGCCTTCTATCACAACCACCGCCAGCCCTGGAACGAGCTGCACGGCGTCGAGCACGCCGGGGCGCGCTACGGCGTCCTGCAAGTGCGCGGGACACCGTTCGCCAACTTCGGTCTCTTGCGCCGCACGTTGCTGGAGCAAGTGGGTTTTCTCGATTCGGGCTATCGGTTTTGCGCGTGGGATCCGGATCTGTCGCTGAAAGTTCAGCGCGAGGCCGGCCTGAAAGTGCTCGGGACCCCGGATGCGCTCGTCTATCACGAGGAGTTCGTGGACGCGCGCAAGGCCGAGGACGCCGGCGACGTTCGCACGCGCGACAACGAGCGACTCTTCGCGAAATGGGATCTGCCGCCGAAAGGATCCTTTCCGGACCCACGGCCGGCGTATCTCGAGCTGTTGCGGTCGCGCGGGCTAGTCTGAGGGGCGCGGGGCGTCTAGGGGGCCTGCTTGGATTCCTTCAACAAGGCCTGGATTGCCGGAGGTATGTCGAAGCGATCCTTCGGCAAATCTACGTTGTGCTCGATGCTGTCGATGGTGATGAGGAGGACTTGCGTCCGGGCGGGCTGCGCGGTCTTGGGTCTGATGATCTGTCGCGCCTTGTACGCCAGGAGGATGCCGTCCAACTTCCGGTAGTCGCTGTAGTATTCTGAGATGATGAGATCCCCGCGCTGACGCTTGTGTGTGTACTCGCGTTTCACGAGGCGCTTGGTCTCTTTCTCGATGTACCAAATCTCGATTTCGCCTTGCGGCGGGGTCATGACGACCTTGAAGCACTTTTTTTTCGCCACTTCCGCGCTCGCCACGCACTCGGCCCTTTGAAAGGTCTTGCGCCACTTGACGAATCGCTCAAAGTCCGCGTTTCGCAGGGCCTGGGCGCCTTCCGCATCCGTTTTGACGCGCGCCCCGCGGGCCGCGTCGATTTTCCAGGCGACGCGGCCGTTCGTGCCCTCCTCGATCTTTCCGGTTTGGGACAGCACGCTGACCACGTATACCAGGTTGGGCCGCGCTTCGTGCATCGTCACCGTGCCCCTGATGTTCGCGCCGAGCACTTCGACCGTGCTCTTGCTTACACGATTGCGGATCGCGTCGTACGCGGCGCCGCCGCTCGCGGCGAGCCAACCATCGATGACGTCCGCGCCCTTGGGCAGGTCGGACTGGCCTGAGGCCGCGGGCGTTGGGCCTGCCGACGCGGCGGCGAGCCACACCAGCGCCGCGATTCTCGCGCCGAGACGTCGCGTCGAGCGCTTGCGGTCCATGACGAGCAGCCGATTCATGGGGTTCCTCCGACGGTTGCGATTCGCGTGTGCCGTGATGAGGGTCCGTGGCGCCTCTCGCGGTCGTTCGTCGACGTTGTTCGACGGTGGCCATCATACCACAACGCCGGCGCGACGGCTCTCGATCGTATCAAACAGCGTGGCCATTCACGCGCCGGTGCTCAGATAGCGCGTCGAACTGCCGAGCGCTCGGCGCAGCTTCTTGAGGCCGCGGTTGCAGAGCATGTGTACCGCCCGGTCGGTGCGGCCCATCCGCCGGGCGACCGCCGCGACCGGCAGACCTTCGATGTAGCGCAGCCGCAGTGCCTCGCGGTATTCCCCCTTGAGATGGGCCAGTTCGACGTTTACGACGCGCTCGCGCTCGTGGCGCGCGATCGAGCGGCTGGGCGTCGCGTCGTGATGGGCGACGACATTGATGAGCGAGAGAATCGAACTCGTGCCGGCCTCGGCCTGCCGCTGCACGCGTCGCCGTCCGCCGCCGCGTTTCAGCCTCCGCTGGGCTTTGATCTTGTCGAGCAGTCGCTGGTCGGCGACGGTGGCGAGCCAGCGGTAAAAGGCGCCTTCGCCGACGGGGCGGAAGCGCGAGACCGTGCGAAACGCCTCGACATGCACCTCCTGCACCACGTCCTCGGCACAAATGAGCGAGCGCAGATCGTCGGGGAGCTTGCGCTTCACGCGCCCTGTGAGCCGACCGTAGTAGCGCAGGAGCAGTTCGCCCAGCGCGTCGCCGTCACCGGCGACGGCCCGCTCGAGCAGCGCGTCCTCGAGTGTCGGATCGACCATGGCTGCTCCCCGATGCTCACGGCTCGTCCGTGGCCCATTCGCGAAAATGCCGACCCGTTTAGTCTACCCTGCCCTGCAGCCCGCGGGAAGTCCATGGGCCCGCGATCGCGCCCGGTCGGGCATTCGTGGCGGGCTCAGTAGCGGAAGTGCTTGATCGGCTCGCCCTGGGCGCCGATGTGTGTCATGGCGTCGATGCCGATCTGCAGGTGCAGGTCGGTCCACTCGCGCGTGACGCGCGCGTCGCTTTCCTCGGTTTTGATGCCGTCGGGCATGATCGGGACATCCGAGACCAGCAGCAGCGCCCCGCGCGCGATCTCGTTGTGATGCCCCACGATGAAGATCGTCGCGGTCTCCATGTCGATCGCGATCGCGGTCATCTTCTGCAATTGGGCGAGAAACTCCCGGTCGTGCTCCCAGATGCGCCGGTTGGTCGTGTAGACCACACCCGTTCGATAGTCCGGGATCCGTTCGGCCAGCTTCTGCGATACGAACTTGTGTAGCTTGAACGACGGCAATGCCGGCACCTGCGGCGGAAAATAGTCGTCCGAGGTTCCCTCGCCGCGGATCGCCGCGATCGGGAGTATGAAGTGGCCGATCTCGGTCGAGGGTTTCAAGCCCCCGCACTTGCCGAGGAACAGGACACCTTTCGGCCGACGAGCGCTGAGCAGGTCCATGATGATGGCGGCGTTGGGCGAGCCGATGCCGAAGTTGATCATGCTCAGACCGGCGTCGTTCGTCGCGGCCTGCATCGGGCGGTCCTCGCCGTACACGTCGCAGCCGAATTGTTCGGTGAAACGGTTCAGGTAATTCGTGAAGTTGGTCAACAAAATGTAGTCGCCGAAATCGTCGATGGACATGCCCGTGTAACGCGGCAGCCAGCTTCGCGCCAAGTCGAGTTTCGACGGCATGGTTCGTTGGTCCTGCGCGGTTGGGGCTGTCCTCCGGACGAACGACTCCGCTATTGGACTTCGTCGCGCGACGCAAAGAGCCGCCGGTGTTCGCGGAGGCTTGTTCTCCGGCATTCCACGTCGGCCACAGGGGCCGACGCTACTCTTGCGGCCGTTTGTCAGGCCGACGCGGCATGCACGCGGGTTTTCTCCGCCCGCCCGGCGGCCCAGGCGGACATGCGGCCCAGCTCAGCACTCCACGTGTGCGACGTGCGATGCTGTAAGTATAGCTCGAACATGCCGTCGATCACGCTCGCGAGGTCAGCGACCGCTTCGAAGCGGCCTTCCAGGCGGGCGCGCAGATCCTGCTCGGCTCGGTCCTCGGGCAGGATCAGGCCGGAGACCGCCAGCCGTTCGCCGTCGAGCGTGAGCCGGAACTCGCCCAGCGCCCCACCGATGATCAGGCCCATTTTCGTAGGCTGTTTTCCGATGCCCAGCGCGGCTCTGGCTTCCGGGAGGCTCGCGGGGCCGTCGGCGGTGATGACGTCGACGCCGGTCAGGCCGAAGTCGCACTTCAGCCGCAGTGTGCGGTCGATCATCACGTGTACTTCGTCGCCGGACTGCACGCGCAGGGCGCCCTCGTCGGCGTCGACCTGGTGCCACAGCCAGGTCAGGAACTCCCTCCCGAGGAAACGCAGGTCGCCGCCGCGGAAACCGTCCGCCGGCTCGCCGCGGCCCTCCGGCGGGGGTACGAGATGGAACGGCGCGATCTGCTCGAGCGTGCGGCCGTCGCGCTGTGAACCGATCAGGCGCAGTGCTAGCCGGTCCACGTCCGCCGGCTCGAGCGCGCAGCCGAAGGTGTCGCTAAAGAGTTGCCCGACTTTATCTGCGATGCTCGTGCCGAGGTTTCCAAGAAAGACGGTGCGGCCTTCGAGGTCGATCAGCAGCGGATACGCGTTCATGCGGCGAAACCCGCCGGCGCGGGCCTCGCCTCGGGCGCGATCGAGTGCGCGCGCGCGGGCCTTTTTCTTTTCGCCGCGGCTGAGGAATTCGCGTCCGCCGGCCTCGAGCGCCGCCTGTTCTTCCATGCGCACGTAGGCCGTGAGTACGTTGGAGGGTGCGCCGAGACGGTCGATGCGCACCGCCAGGTGCGCGAAGCGCCCGCAGGCGACGGGTTCGGCGACGATCTCGGTCTCGAACAGGTGGCCCGGCCCGATCCAGCCGAGCTGCACGTCGTCCTGCGCCGCTGGGGTCTTTCCGAAGGCGTGCGTGTTAAGGGCCTCGATGAATTTGTCCGTCACTTCGGACGGAATCGAACCGGTGACAAAGAACCGTTGAAATGAGATAGGTCCGGATGCGAACGCCACCACGCTCCTCCTTGCGCATGCATGTCGTTGGGATGAATCGCCGGTCCACAACGTATGCCGCCCGTTGGTGGTCGTCAAAGCGAGTTATGCACAATCGGGCTGTGCGTTGGCTGTCAACTGATTGTCAATAATCGATCGAGCGCGTCACCGTACCCGGTCAAGAACATCTTGAAACGGGCCTTGCGAGGATCGGGACCGTGCCGTATCCTGCAGGGTTCATGGCGGTGCTGTGCTCGAGTTGGGGGGTCGCGAGGCAGGGGAAGACATGCGGACGTATGAACGCCCACTTTCAGGGTGTTTTCCCGCAGGTGGTGCCACATTTGCGGTCACTACGCCAACCGACCGGTGCGCAGTGCTAGGTCGGTGCCGCGCAACCCGCGTGCCATCCAATGCAATCACCGACGACCATGCCACGATCGGAGCGCCATTCAGCGACCGAGACCGATTCACGGGAATCTGCGAAGCGAGGGACATCATGCGAGCTTGTTTCACACTTGCAGCGCTTTTCACGACCGTCTTTCTGCTGCTGATCCCAACCAGCCCTACGGCCTGGGGGCAGTGCGGAGAGGGCATTGCGCACGCCTCGGGTGAAAGCGTCCTCGACCTGTTTGGCGATGCTATGGCCGTGTTTGGCGACTTCGCAATCGTCGGGGCGCCGGGCGACCACACGAACCCGGGTGCCGCGTATGTGTTCCGTTTCGATGGAACGAGTTGGGTCCGTGAGCAGAAACTCGTCGCTCCAGACGGAACGGCGGGGGACCAGTTCGGCAGGTCCGTCGCCCTAACGGGCGATGCAGTCCTCATCGGCGCGCCCGAGGACGATGACAATGGCGATTACGCCGGGTCGGTCTATGTCTTCCGCTTTGACGGCGCGGTTTGGGTGCATGAACAGAAACTTCTGCCCGCCGACGGCTTACCCTGGGATCTGTTCGGCAGTTCCGTGGGAATTCACGCCAACGTCGCCGTGATCAGCAGTCTGTACGACAACGACAATGGTCCGTTTTCCGGCTCGGCGTATATCTTCCGATTCGACGGTGCGTCCTGGAGCCAGGAGGCCAAGCTGTTGGCGGCCGACGGTGCGCCGCTCGACACTTTCGGTCAAAGCGTGGCCATGGCCGAGGGTGTCGCGATGATCGGCGCCCCCAACAACGAAGATCACACGGGAGCGGCGTACGTGTTCAAACACGACGGAGTCGGCTGGTCGCAGGTGCAGAAACTGGTCGCGTCCGACCCGACGATCACCGCGCGCTTCGGTTATTCCGTCGCCTCTTCCGGCAACACGGCCCTGATCGGCGCGCCGTTGGGCCGGGGCAACAACGTTCACACGGGCTCGGCGTACGTCTTCCGTTTCGACGGGGCGATTTGGATCGAGGTGGACAAACTGGTGGCGAGTGACGGCGTGACCTTCGATCAATTCGGTGATGCCGTGGGGATTTCCGGCGACGTCGCCGTGGTCGGAGCTTTTCGCGCCAACAGCACAGGCGGCCGCTGGCCAGGCGCCGCCTACGTGTTCCAATTCGACGGGACAAACTGGGGGCAGCAAGCGCGGCTTTTCGGCCGCGATGCGATGAGTATCAGCTTGTTCGGCCGCGCTGTGGCGGTCGACGATCGCACGATCATGATTGGGGCGGGACGCCACGACCCGCTCGGCGACAGGAATAGTGCAATCTACGTATTCGAAGGCAGTGGAGCGAACTGGGTGCAAGAGCAGATCCTGCTCAGCGATATCGGCGTCGCCGGGGATTTGTTCGGAACGGCCGTTGCGATATCGGGTGACCAGGCGTTGATCGGTGCGCCGGGAGACGACGACACGGGGCAAGACGCCGGCGCGGCGTACCTAGCGGAAGCAGACTGGATGCCGAACCAGTGGTTTCGGGCCGCCAAATTCGTGGCCCCCGACGGGGAGCCGGGGGACCAATTCGGCAGCGCCGTCGCGCTTCACGACGACACGGGCGTGATCGGGGCCTTTCGGGACGATGACAACGGGGTCGATTCCGGATCGGCCTATGTTTACAGCTTCGGTGGGGCAAACGATCCGCAGGTGCGAAAGCTCCTGGCGCCCGATGGCGCCGCTGACGACGAATTCGGCAACGACGTTGGCGTCCGCGACGACGTGACCGTCATCGGGGCTCATCACGATGACGACAACGGCAGTGAGTCGGGGTCGGCCTACGTGTTTCGGCGCGACGGCAAGAACTGGCGCTGGGAGCAAAAACTCCTGCCCCTCGACGGCGCGTCCGGGGATGAGTTCGGCAGTTCCGTGGCCATCACCGGCGCTATGGTGTTGCTGGGCGCTCCGGGCGACGACGATCTCGGCGAGAATTCCGGCTCCGTGTATGTGTTCCGATTCGATGGGGCGAGCTGGGAGTTGTCTCAGAAGCTGCACGCCGATGACGGGGCGGCGAATGCGGAATTCGGCGTCGCCGTGGCAGCTTTTGAAAACACCGTTTGGATCGGCGCGCCGGGGGACACCCACAACGGCGCAAGGGCCGGAGCGGCGTATGTGTTCGGCTACGACGGCACGCGCTGGACTCAGGCCCAGAAGGTCCTGCCCGCCGACGGTTCGGCGGGCGACGAATTCGGCGTCGCGGTGGGCATCTCCGCGAATAAGGCCGTGGTCGGAGCACATTTGGACGACGACCGCGGCACCGACTCGGGCTCGTGCTATCGTTTCAATCTTAATGGAACAAACTGGGTGCAAATCGGCAAGCTACTGGCCCGCGATGGACAACCGTTTGACGAGTACGGGATCACCGCGGTCATCACCGAAAGCGTAGTTGTAATTGGGGCGCCCTTCAACGATGCCCATGATCGCGACGCCGGTGCGGCCTACTTCAACGGCGGGCGCTGTGTTTGCGGGGATATGAACTGCGACGGCCTGTTCAACGGCGCCGACATCAACCCCTTCTTCCTGGCACTCGGGGATCCGCACACCTATGCGACAATTTTCCCGTTCTGCGATCCACTGAACGGCGACATGAACGGTGACGGTCAATTGAACGGCGGCGACATCGATGCGTTCTTCATCGGAATCGGCCGTAATTGTCCATAGTCGGGGCGAGGGCAGGCCTCGGCGCTTACTCCGCCGAGAGCGCTCAAGACGGCACAGTATCCGGTCTCACCCCCCGCCGAGCAACCGGAAGAACACGTCGATGTCGGCGCCGTTGATGGCGCCGTCCTGATTCACGTCGGCGTTGTTGACGTTGCAGCCGGGGTTGGCGAGGACGTACGCGGGCGGGTCGCCGAGGGCGGTGAAGAAGGGGTCGATGTCGCCACCATTGAGTTGGCCGTCGCAGTTGAGGTCGCCGAGCACGATGCCGGGGTCCCAGACGGCGATGGACTCGGGGCGTTGGCCGAGGTCGAGGATGGGGGCGAGCTGCGTGAACGAACCGTTGCTGTTGATCAGGAAGGAATAGACTCCTTTGATGCCGTCGATCGCGGTCGATTCGTCGGTCATGATCAGGAGCCGATCGAGGACGGCCACGTCGCCGAGCGTGCCTTGCAGGCCGACGTCGAAGGAGAACCCGGTCGGTGTCAGCTCGCCCGCCGTCCCGATCGCGAAGCTGTGCACGGTTGCGTCAGTGCCGTGCCCGACGAACAGCCAGCGTTTGTCGGTGGAGGCGGCGACGTGGGCAGGCGAGAGTCCGGGAGAGAAGAACGGGCTGGCGGTGAGCGGATTGAGCTGCCCGGTGGCAAAGCCCATCTGATAGCCGAGCACGCGGTGCCGGTCGCCGCTGATGCCGCACGCCGAATACAGGAAGGAGCCGCCCGCGCCGCCGCGGTCGACGATTCCCACTTCCAGCGGAAACACCGCGCCGCTGCCGGCCGAACCGATGAACTCGAGCGTCCCGTCGGCGTTGACGCCGAACCAGCGGATCCGGTTGGCGAACGAATCCTGGGCGTAGAGGATCCAGGCCCCCGGCCAGAACACGAGGTTCGTGTTGAACGAGCCGGTGTCGTAGCGGTCAATGGGCGTGATCGAGCCGGCGACCTCGTCAAAGTCGTAGGTATGAACGAAATTCGGCCCGCCGGCGTTGCTGTTGGTCGCGGCCAGCTTGCTGTTGGGCAGCCAGGTCAGGCCCAGCGGCGCGTCGGGGATCAGCAGCGAGGCCGCGAGCGACAACGAGCCGTCCGCGGCGACCGCGAAGATTTGCAGCAGTTCGGTGGAAGCCGCCGTCGCGTGCGTGACCGCCAGGTGCCGCCCGTCGGGGGCCACACTGATCGGCGTGGGCCAGTCGCTGGTGGCGTAGTCGCCCAGCCGTTGGAGCGTTCCGTCGGGTCGCACGCGCAGGACCGAAATTTCGTCGGAGACGTTGTTGACGACGAAGACTGTGCGAAAGCGCGTCTGGGCGGCGGCGTGGGCTACGAAGAGCAGCAGAGCGGCCGCGACCAGAAGCGCCCGACTAAACGAACGGCCGTGCCCGAAAGCCGAGGACCGTAGAACGGAACGAAAGATCATTGCTCTTTCTCCCGGACTCGAGATACCCCACGCCGTGCCCGTCGAACGTTCGACCGGCGTGATGCGATCGCCCTCGACGTTGCGGTGGCCGTCGCTGTGGGGTTCATCATAGCACAGCGGCTCGAATGGAGCGACAAAGCTCTGATTTGTCGAAATGCGCGGGTAACTCCAAAGGCCGGAACACTGGGCGCGAATTCGCGCGGGGACTCTCACGGATTCGGATCGCGGACGCCCAGCGTGGACGGCCTGGTCGTCGGCGTTTGGTCAGCCGGCGCCCGGCCGAGCCCGGGGCGGAACTTGTAGTGCAAGTCATAATCGGGATGCGGGACGTGCAGCGATGCGATCCAGTTCACGATCTCCTGGTTCTTCCGGTCGCGCACACTCCGCAGCTCGGGCAGAAAGCGGCGACCCTTCCCGACCTCCGGGTGCGGCCGATCGTTTTCTTCCTGCGGCAATAGAAACGAGGTCAGGACGCTGTTGTCCGGGTCTTCGCGGTCGATCAGCGGGCCGAATTCCGTGTTCATCCGATCCAACAAGAGAAAGCTCGTATACGCGAACGCCTCGGTCTGGCGCGACCCGTTCGGAAAACGGAACACCGCGGCCCTTCCGCTGCCGTGACAGCCGGACCGGGCACAGCCCTTGAGCACCACGGGCATCACCTTCCGGCGAAAGGTCGTGAAGACCTCGGTGTCGCCGCGAATCTCGATCCGGTCGGCGTGCTTCATGCCGGTGTATTCGAGAATGAGCTGGACTTTCTCGCCGACGGTGCTTCGGCGATAACGCGCCAGGACGCCGTCTTCGACATCGCGGTTCTTGGCGAGCTCGCCGAGCACGACATTGTCGAGCGTCGGCACGCCGGACTTTCGCAGGAACTTGATCCGCTGGCGTTCGGGCGGATCGTCCATGGGAAACTCATACAGTTTCAGGCGCTGGATGTCGCGGTTCGAGAGCAGCGGCGGGGCGGGCACGCCGCGCGCGGGTGGCGGCCGGTCGGGCGGCTGCGCGACCTCGGCCGGCTGCGAGGTGGGCGCGGCGGGCGGGGGCTCGACCGGCTCGACCCGCAGGACGTTCTGGCGCGCGAAACGCAACGTGCCCACCGCGTTGCTCAGCGTCACTTCGGTTTCGGTGACGGTCACGTCGCCGCGCAGAATGCGGCCGTCCTTGAGAAAGACGTCGGCCAGATCTGCGACCGCCGCGATCGTCACGACGACGATCAGCAGCAGCGCGGCAAGTCGGCGTGCGCCGCGGGCCGCGCGGCGGCGCGTTGCGCCGCGCTGGCTAGACCTTACGATTGGGTGTGTCCGCGACTTCGGTCCCATCAGCGAGTTCCACGATCTTGTAATCGCCGAAAAAGGCCGGCGACTCGACTTGCAGGATCCGCAAAATGGCAATCGCCACTTTGCAGATTTCGACCTCAGCGTGCTCGTTGGCACGCGCCTCGATGAAGTGCCGCCAGCCGCGGCCGTTGGCGGTGACGAAGATTTTCGTTTCGGTCGCGTTGGGCAAGACGCTGCGGGCCGCCTGGCGGGAGAGCTTGCGCCGCATGCGCGCCTGCTCCACGTCCTTGAACTTGTGCGCGAGCCCCGCGACCAGCTTGCAATACGCTTCGTGCGACTGGCGCACCGACTCCAGCCAGACCGTGTGCAGCTCGGCATTCTCGGCGATGCAGTCCGGCTCGACGAAATCGGTCGTGCTCTCATCGACGTAGCGCTGCGAGAGCTGCGAATAGCCGAAGCCCGCTCGGTGACGCACCAACTCGTGCGTGAACGAGCGCGACACGCCGGTGATGACGAAGTTCCAGACCGCGTGTTCGAGCACCGACCCGTGTTTCATGCCGATGATGTTGCCCAGATATTCCTGGTTGGTCTTGCGCCCCTTGCCGAAGGACATGTAACAGACCCGCCCGGCCATCTCGCCGAGCACTTCGGCGCCGACCTCCGTGTCGGTGGTCCAGGTCAGCTCGTGGTCGTCGAGAAAACGCTGGATCGCTTCGGGATTCGTGACCTGCCGGCCGACCAGGTAGACGCTGGCATTGCGAATAATGTTCACTCCGGATACCTCCTTGTTTCCGGCGGGATTGTACACGCACTCTCGCTCGGCGGCACGCGCGGGAGCGCGCGAACTCGGCGGAGTGTCGCGACGCCCATACCGGACGCCTGGGCTTGCGATTCCAAGGGGTAAACCATACAAGCGCCGGCATGGGCATGGTCCGGGGCAACTGGAAACGGCTCGCGCTTGTCGCCGCCGCGCTCACCAATGCGGTCAGCCCATCGCCGCGCCGCGCCGTTGCCCAACCGCCGCTCCGGCACGACTTCCGCACGGGCGACTGGCTGGTCTACGAGTTCAAGGCGGCGGCGTTCTCCCTCGCGACCGGGGAGCTTCTGCATCGGCGGGACGCGCAGGTGCAACTCTGGTGCTTCGAGCGTGAGCGCGAGAAGGCCCTGGTCTTGCTCGATGTGATTCCAATCATCGCCGGCGGCGGCGG
Organism: Planctomycetota bacterium; assembly: GCA_022574815.1. Taxonomy (GTDB): domain Bacteria; phylum Planctomycetota; class Phycisphaerae; order UBA1845; family Fen-1342; genus JACZRH01. The sequence continues at coordinate 15,352 of JACZRH010000029.1, forward strand.
ACCGATGCGCGGTGCGATCTTCTCGGTCGACCAGCGCGGGGAGCGCACGCTGTCGCCGGCCACGCAGCGGCGTCTCGCCGCCGTCGAAGCCGCCTTCGCTGTCATCCCGGTCCTGCGGTCGGCGTTGAGCTCGGAGCTCACTTGGCGATCGTCGCCCGATCACGACGGGTGCCGCCGGCTGTGTACGCGGACAGGCCCCGATGCCGCGGCCAACGGCCACATCCGCGTCGAGTATCGCGTCCAAGACCCGACGGGCGTGTTCGAGGCCCGCGGTGTCAGTCGTACCGGCGTGTTCTGGTTCGATCCTACCACCCGCGTGGTCTCGCGGGTCGAGTCGCGCGAGGAAGACCGCACGGCCGGCGTCCGCACGGACACCGTCATCAAGCTCCGCCACCGCACGCGAAACCAGGACAACTGGAGCGCGCTGCGCGCCGCGGAGGCTCGCCGCTACGTCCGGATGCTGCAAACCGAGGACCGCTTGCACGACGCCATCCTGCGTGAGCCGGGGAAAATCGAGTTGCGGCTCACCCGCCTGAAGCGACTTTGGACGTCGTTCGTCGCCGACATCGATGCGGGGGCCAAGTCTCCGTTGCGGCTGCTGGCCGAGGCCCGCCGGCGGCGCTTGGAGCAGGATGCCCATCGTGTCCGCGCGCGGGCGCAATACGTGCAGCAATGGCTGGGCCGCACCGCACCGCCGTGGACCCTGCAAACACCGACAGGGCGGACGCTTGCCAGCGAGGCTCTGCGCGACCAGACGGTCGTCGAATGCTTCTGGAGTTCGGCGGCCGCGGCCGGTCCCCGAATCCTCCCGTCGGTACGGCGTCTGCAGGACGGCGTGGCGGACGAAGGCATGAAAATCGTCTGTCTCAACATGGATGACGACTTCGTTCGTTCCCGGCAGACGGCCAACATCGCCGGCAAAGGGCTCACGCACGTGCTGGCCGCGTCGCTCGGACCGGTCGCCGAGCTGCCCGAGCTGCCGGTGTTCCGCTTAATCGACCGCTCGGGCCGCATCCGCCGAATCGTCTTCGGCCGGCGGCCGGATCTTGCTGCGGCGCTTGGGCTGGGGCCGGAGTGACGACCCGCACCCGCGCGAGCCGCCCGCCATCCCACCTGTCGCAAAACGGTGGAATTCGATTTAGAATGAACCACGAAAGAGGCTGAACCGCGATCGCCGCGCGACCGCGCCAGCCTTGGCCGGGAACGGACGGGCATGGAGACAGAGTTGAAGCCGGCAAGCCGATTTCTCTTGCAAGGCGCCGCCGCGTTGCTCGCCTTGGCGGTGGGCTGCGTGAAGGACGCGCGGTTCGAGCCGCGCGCCGGCGCCCCGGAAAACATGCTGGCGGCCGACGCCGACGCGCGGGCCGAGGCCGTTCGGAAAGACCCGCTCGCGTACCTGCGGCGCGTCAAGGACAACTGCGCCCAGCTCGAGCAGTACACTCTGACGCTCACGCGTGTGGAGCGCCGCGGCTTCTTTCGCACGCTCAAGGGTCCGGAGCGCATCGCCTGCAAGTTCCGCCGCTCGCCGTTCAGCGTGTACATGAAATGGCTCGACCCGCAGGTCAAATACGGCGAATCGACCTACGTGCAGGGCCGGGATGGAAACAAGGTCCGGTTTCGGCCGCGGCACGGGCTGTTCGGCCTGCCGCCCGGCGTCTTCGCGGTCGAGTTGCACACGCCGGTAACGTGGGGCGAGGCCCGCCACCCGATGACGTCGTTCGGGCTCGAGCGGCTGATGGAGCAATCCCTGGACGGGATCGACGCCGGCGAGGAGTACATTCTGCGGTACGAGGGCTTGGCGCAATTGCCCGAGTCGAACCGTCTGGTTCATCATCTGTATTTCGAGTTCCCCAACTGGAAGCACAAGGCGCCCATCGAGGACCTGTACGTTGACGTCGAGACCAACCTGCCCGTGGCGACCTACCTGCGATACAAATCCGGCCGGCTCGACGCGGCGTACATCTATGACGATGTCAATGTCGACGTCAGTCTGACGGACGACGATTTCCTGCTCGAGGTGGAGCGCGTCCCGGGAAATTCCGAGGCGACGGCGGCGGTCGAGGACTCCTGAGAACCGGCGCTATTGCCGCTGCACGGCGCGCATCCGCGAATCAACCGCTGAGAGGACCAATCGGCGTGCCCGACGCCCGTGACGACATTTTCTTCATGCGCCGCGCCTTGCGTCTGGCGGCGCGCGGCCGCGGGCGCGTCGAGCCAAACCCGATGGTGGGCTGCGTCATCGCGCGCGACGGCCGGATTCTCGGCGAGGGGTATCATCGCAAGTTCGGCGGGCCGCACGCCGAGATCGACGCCCTGCGCCGCTGCGAGCTGAACACGCGCGCCGCGACGTTCTACGTCACGCTGGAGCCGTGCTGCGTCACCGGCAAGACGCCGCCCTGTACGGACGCACTGATCGCGGCCGGTCCGCGGCGGGTGGTCGCGGCGGTGCGCGATCCGAACCCGCGGATTCGGGGGCGCGGCCTGCGGGCGCTGCGACGCGCGGGCATTCGGGTCGAGGTCGGCGTCCTGGCGCGCGAGGCGGCCGACCTCATCGCGCCGTACGCCAAGCTGACGCGCCACAAACGCCCCTGGGTCATTCTCAAGTGGGCCCAGAGCATCGACGGGCGCATCGCCACGCGCTGCGGCGACGCGCGTTGGATCAGCGACAAAGACATGCGCGCCCACGCCCAGCGCACGCGCGCCGATCTCGACGCCATCATCGTCGGCTCCGGCACCGTTCTTGCAGACGACCCGGCCCTGACCTGCCGCATTATTCGCCCGCGGCGCGTCGCGACGCGTGTGGTGCTCGATTCCCGGCTGCGCACTCCCGCGCGAGCCCGACTCGTTCGCACGGCCCGCAAGGTCCCGACCTGGGTATTCTGCGGCGGCGGCGCGCCGCGCGTGCGGGCGCGGGCCTTGGAACAGGCGGGCTGCGTCATCCATCGCGTGCCGACGGACGACGGCAATCTCTCGCTCGCGGCCGTTCTCGATGTTCTCGGCCAGCGCGACATGACCAACGTGCTCGTCGAGGGCGGCGGGCGCCTGCTTGGGCGGTTCTTCGATCAACGCCTGGCCGACGAGTTGCACGTCTACATCGCTCCGCTGCTGATCGGCGGGCGCGACGCGGTCGGTGCTCTCGACGGCCTCGGCAGCGCGCGGATTCGCGAAGCCCTTTCCCTCGAGCAACCGGGGCCGATGAGACGAATCGGTTCCGGCTGGCTGCTCCAAACACGATTGCATTCCCGGTCCGGCTGATCGCCGTTCGCGAAGTGGCGCCCCTTTTTCGTCAAATTGTGCAAACGCGGCGGCGCAACGACCGAGAAAACCCGTGCTGGCGGGATAGGGGTCGAAGGTGATCAAGGTGCGCAGATTTTTGCGAAGAGTTTTTGCGCACCTTGATTTTGGGGATGCGGGCGGGTGACCGTGGTGTGAGGGTGCGGGCATGTCGGGCTCCAGAGGCTAGAGATTCTAGGATGCAGGAAACGAAGGGTCAAGGGGCGGGGAACGGATTGAGGGTGAAAGTGACGTAGAGACGAAGTGACGGAGCGGATGAGGGACGGGGCGACGAAGGGACGGCGTGAGGGGCCGGGAATGGGGGGCGAGGGGCTTCAGATTGGCCAGTTTGCCGGTGGGCGCTCAATAATGTACCCGGACCCTTTTCTGCGTTGGTGGAGAACATCAGTTTCGCCATCACGGCGGACCAGAAGGGGGGCGGCCCGCCGGCGATACAGCAGACGGATTGTCGTTCGAAGCAGCACGCGAAGAAACGCCGAACAGGGGCATTGCGACCTCGTCATTCGCTGCAAAGGCATCACAGTCTGCGCCGAGCGATTTCCGCCATGCAGGGGGTACGTCGAGAGCTCCGGCGGCTCGGAGTTCATCCACGGTGATCAAGCGCGGGCCATCCGGATCGCGGGCGTCCGCGGCGATGGCTTCAAGTACGGAATTCAAGTAGGGGTCCTGCAAGGATCTTCTCCAAGAGTTTCGCCTGGGCCGGTTCCAGGTCCACCAGCAGCGCCAGGACGTGCAGCACGTTCAGCAGTTCGGTCGTGTACTCGGCCAGCCAGTGGTCGGGCTGAATGTCGCCGAGCTTCGATGGCGGCCGGCGGTCGCCGATGATCGGCCGCTGGCGGTCTTTCTTACGATAGCTGAACCAACGGGTCAAGACCTGCTTGGCGGAGACTTCGTACCGCCACACCGCGGGAGGCACGTTGTCGATGAAGCCTGTACCGACCATCAAGCGGCGTTTGGCTTGGTCGTATCCGATTTCATCGGGCATGGCATCGGCGTCATCCGGGATCGCGCCTTTCTTCGGTATGCGCGGGGCGCGCTCCTTCGGCAGTCGTGGCGGCCCGGGCGGACGGTTCGCCTTGGCATCGACAAAGCGCTCGCCGAACGTGTGCAGCCAGATCACCCGCCGACCCAACTCGACGGCCTGCGCGAACAACTTCGGTCGGGCGGTGAGCGGAATGCGCAAACCCGGCTGGGCCAGATCTTTTTGAAATCGCGCGGTGTATGCCGGGTTGGCGGCCACTGCGGCCAGGTATGCCAGAATGTCGTCAGCGGTCACGGCGAAATTGTACGTCTTGGACAGAAACTGCAAGGATTTCGGCGGCATATTCGGCGTGGTCGCCGCTGCGTCGCGCCAAAGGGGAAACGCCCGGCCGCCGAATGAACCTTTGTAATGATGCAAGTCCGGAATGTGGCAGGTAAACGTCACTGCAGGTCCCGAGGTCGGAGCATGTGCCATCAGCGCCGTGAGGTAAATCTGCCGGGCGCCGTGAGAGCGCCACAACTCTGGGTTGGGCTGATTGATCACGCGACTATCAGGAATGACCCACTGACGGTCAAACGAGCGATAGGCATAGCGCACTGGCGGCAGACAGCCCCCCTTCTCGTCCGCGACTGGCCTTGGATTGTCAGCATATCCTGGCAATCCTTTCACCACTTTGTTCACATGCTTGTCTCCAGGCTGGCCGCGACGAAGATGCGGATGGAACAACTCCTCCTTCTGTTCTGGCCTCGAACGAATCAGCCTTTTCCAGCGGTCGCATAGCGACTCGGCATCCGGCGCGATGATCCAGGTGCGCCCCGGCATCACACCGGACCCATTGTAGGCAAAGAGTTCATCGAGTAAGGCGTAGCTGGCCCAGTCGCCGGTCGCCGCGGGTAGGAATGGACCGCGCCAGTCGGTCGGACAATCCTGCCACACCTTTGACCGCAACTTGAGCTTGGCCAGCGCGGCGAACTTCTCCTTGCGTTTGCCGGCCGGCAGCACCGCGTACTTCACCTTCGCCGGCTTGCCGGCCGTTTTCTGCTTGGACCGGGCCGCCAGCACGATACACACCGGCTGTTGCACCGCCTGAAAGATACGCGTCGGCACGCCCGGCTGATGGCCCTCCGGCGTGCAGTTGATCACCCAGATGCGATCGCACTTGCGGCGCAGATCATCGCGCATCTTTTGGAAGCCCGGTCCATTGAGGAAGCCGGCGACGGTGATGAAGCACACAATGCCCGTGTCGTGCTGCGGGTCGTGGTCGAATACCTTCCAGGTGGCCCAGCGCCAAAAATAGACGTACAGGTTGCGGAGATGCTTGGCATGCGCGCCGACGCCCCAATCCGCCGGCGGAATCCAGGCGTTGAGCAGCGCGACCTTTGCGACCTCATCGGCTCCCTCTTCGATCCAGCCGCCGCGGCCCTTCGCCTTTTCCTTGTACGGCGGATTGCCAATGACGACGGTAATGGTCTCTTTCTGTTTGATCTCGTTGGCCCGCAGTCGGGATTCCGAAATCGTCCGGTATAAGTAACCCATCTCCTCGACCTTGGCGTACGGGTTTCCCAGCGTGTCGGTGACGAACATGCGCGGGACAGCCCGTGGCGGCTTGCCGATCAATTCCAACAACTCGGCGTACACGCGGAGCTGGGCGACGGCGAACGGGCCGAGTTGCAATTCAAACGCGATCAAGCGGCCGATGGCGGACTCGATCGCCTGCGGAACGGCACCCTCGCCCTGGTCGGTCTCCACGTCGGCGGCGATGCGGCGCAGCACCCCCAGGATGAACGTGCCGGTGCCCACGGCCGGATCCGCGAGCGTCACGTCCGGCGAGGCCAGACCGGCGCTGCGATCGAAGTGCTGGCGCAGCGCTTCGTCCACCAAGCGGATCATGGGCTCGACGACTTCCGGCGGCGTGTAATAGGAGCCGGTCAGCTTGCGCAGCTTGTTGTCGTAGACCGCCAGGAAGTCCTCGTAGAAGTAAAGCCAGGCATCCGGCTTTCCCTTGCTGATGGTGTACCAATCCACGGCGTCGAGCACGCGCACCATTGCGTGGAGCGACGTTTTGAGAGTTGCTTTGTTGCCGACTTCGTCAGTCAGCAGCCGCAGGGCCGCACCGATGAGTGAACTCGTCCTTTCCAATTGCTTCCCCACCCGATCCAATCCGTCGGCCAAGCGGATGTTGCTCGACCGGGCCATCAGCAGACCAAAGGTGACGGCCTGCGCATAACCGTCGGCGAACTGTTTGTCATTCGCTTCGGGAAACAAGAGCTTGCGCCAGTCTGCGGCGAGCGCCGTAAAGGCCGGGTTCTTTTCGCCTAATTGCTCGGTGACCTCATCGCGCAGCAGGCGGCACAGCCGCGCAGCGATGTGCGCCAGTTCACGGGCGGATTTCGGCGGGATCGGTTCCCAGTGAAGGAAGCCATGGAATAAGCGGAGCAGCCCCGGCGGGGCGGCCAGCTTCGCACCCGAAGTTTGAATATCGCCCTGCAATTCGACGATCGAGTCGACCAGTTCGCCGTTTTTCCAGCGGCTGAACGAATTGCCGTCGGTGTACAGCAGGTTCGGCAGGGATTGCAGCTTTTCCCATTGCTCCTTGTCGTGCCCTTTGTAACGGCGGGGGTCGGCGCCTTTGCCGGGCGCCTTGACTTCCACGAACCCGACCAGCACGTTTCGCAGCGTGATTGCGTAGTCTGGTCGAGTCTTAAGTCTGGCCAGCGACGTTTCGCCGACTGCCGCAAGCCACTGCCGCTTGAAGCCGCAAAGTTCCGCCAGGTCGACTACGAGCGTTTCGAGCGGGGCGCGGAGTTGGTCCTCGGGTTCGCCCGTCACGCCGGGGTTTGCGAGCTTCGCCTTGGCGCTCGCGCCAAATCGGGCAATAGCGTCTTTCAGGTTAGCCATTTCAGCACTTTGCTGGTCGTTGGTTCGCCGATACGCCTCCGCGGGCGCCACCGTATGTTGCGAATCATACCGAATTATCGACCGCGCGCAGAGTGCCCGAGATGTTGGCGGTGGCCCGGCCAGTCTGCCAGAGCCGGGCAGCGAACCAAAATCTCAGGTGAGGATTTCGTTGACGACGTGGGCTTGTTCCACGCCGGTGAGGCGCTGGTCGAGGCCTTGGAAGGGGTAGGTCAGGGTTTCGTGGTCGAAGCCTAGCAGGTGGAGGATTGTGGCTCTTGTTGTCGGCATGGGCGTAACAGATGAATACCGCTCGCGGCGAATCGGGAAGCATGTGTGTCTCCTTCAGGCCGTTTCCAGCGCGGGCGCCCCGTCGAAACACGGCGAACGCGGTGGGCGCCGTATCGCCGCCTCTGTAGTTCGAAGCGGGCCGAAACCATGGGGGAGCCCGCCCGGAAACTACCGGCACCGCCACTATTCTAATTCAAAACGAAACGAGGGGGAACTCGTCATTCCCGCGCGCGTGCCAGATGTGAACTGACCCTCCGGACGACACGGCTCACAGAGCCGTGGCACCCCGGCCGTGACACATGGGACGGCTCCGGCAGCCCTTGTCGGACCGCCGCCGGCGTGGTCTACTGCAACTTCGATTTGGCGCTTGATTGGATTGTCCGAAACCGTGCCGCATCCGCTCGCCGGGCGGATCGGCGGGAGACGTGCATGCGGGTTTTGTCGGGGATTCAGCCTTCGGGCACGCTGCACCTGGGAAACTACTACGGCGCGATGAAGCAGCACATCGAGCTCCAGCACGAGCACGAGTGCTTCTACTTCATCGCCAACTACCACACGCTCACGACCGTGCAGGACCCCGGGCGGCTGCGCAAGCTCACGGCCGACGTCGCGCTGGATTATCTCGCGATGGGGCTCGACCCGAACCGCGCCGCTCTGTTCCGCCAGAGCGATATCCCCGAAGTCGCCGAGCTGACCTGGATCCTCTCGACCGTGACCGGCAAGGGGCTGCTCGAGCGGGCGACGTCGTACAAAGACAAGATCGCCAAGGGCCTGACGCCGTCGATGGGGCTGTTCAGCTACCCGCTGCTGATGGCGTCGGACATCCTGATCTACCGCAGCGATCTCGTGCCGGTCGGCAAGGACCAGGTGCAGCACATCGAGATGACCCAGGACATGGCGGGCTACTTCAACAACACGTTTCGCGAGGTGTTCGTCCGCCCCGAGCCGCGGCTGAACGAGGCCGCGATCGTGCCGGGCGTGGACGGACAGAAGATGTCCAAGAGCTACCACAATACGATCGACTTGTTCGGCGACCCGCAGGAGATGCGCAAGAGAATCATGCGGATCAAGACCGACAGCACGCCGGTCGACCAGCCGAAGAATCCCGCGGCGTGCAACGTCTTCGCGCTGCTCAAGCTCATGACTCCGCCCGGGGAGGCTGCCGAGTGGGAGCAGCGTTACCGCAAGCCGGGCATGGGCTACGGCGAGGCGAAGAAGCGCCTGGCGGAGCTCTACGAGGAATTCTTCGGGGCGCGGCGCGCGGCGCGGGCCGACTGGGCGGCGCGGCCGGACGACGTGGAAGACGTGCTGCGGGCCGGTGCGAAGCGGGCCCGGGCGGTCGCGCAGGAAGTGATGGCGGACGTGCGCGATGCTTGCGGTATCGTCGTGGCACAAACGTAACCGCAGAGGCGCAAAGGGCGCAGAGGGCGCAGAGGAAGTTCAAGATATGTCGAGCGAAGAGTCCGGCTCGGAATTCGAACGGCCGATCCAAAGCGTCGCGGGGCGGCGCGAGGCGGCGCCCGAGTTGAACCGGCTTTCGCAACAGGTCATCGGCGCCGCGATCGAGGTGCATCGGCATCTCGGTCCGGGCTTGCTCGAATCCGTGTACGAAGGGGCCCTGTGCGTCGAACTCTCTCTGCGGGACATTCCATTCGAACGGCAAAGCACCGTCGAGCTGGTGTACAAAGGGCACCGCGTCGGTCAGGGGAGATTGGACTTGCTGATTGACGGTCAGCTCATCGTGGAACTCAAGGCGGTCGAGGCGTTGAACGAAGTCCACCGAGCACAGGTGATTTCGTATCTGAAGACAACCGGCCGAACGCTCGGCTTGCTAATCAATTTCAACGTCCCGGTGCTGCGAAGCGGCATCAAGAGAATAATATGTTCATGATCTCTGCGTCCTCCGCGCTCTGCGCGCCTCTGCGGTTAGACGGAACCGGCCAATGACCGAAAGCTATCGCGTACAACTCGACGTCTTCACCGGGCCGCTCGACCTGCTGCTGTATCTCGTCCGGCAGGACGAGCTCGACATCCAAGACATCTCGATCACGCGCGTCACCGACCAATACGTCGAACACATCAAACTGCTCGAGGCGCTGGACCCGAACACCGCCGGCGAGTTTCTCGTCATGGCGACCACGCTGGTCGAGCTCAAGTCGCGGGCGCTGCTGCCGTCGCCGCCGCTCGAGGGGGGCGACGAGGACGACGATCCGCGCACCGTGCTGGTCAAGCAGTTGCTGGAATACAAGCGCTTCAAGGACGCCGCTCGCGCCCTCAAGTCGAGCTCGGACGAGCGGGCCAAACGCTACGTGCGCAAGCCGGTCGATTTGCCGCGCGAGCTGCAAGGCGTCGAGCTCGAGGAGGCCGAGGTCTGGGACCTGCTGTCGGCGTTCGGCAAGGTCATGTCATCGATCGGCCAGGGCCCCGGGCTGCACGAGGTCTGCTATGACGAGACGCCGATCGAGACGTTCCAGGAGGAGATTCTGGCGGCGCTGGAGCGGGAGGGGCCGTGTACGTTTCAGGGGCTCTTCGACGGGCGGACGCTGAAGGACGAGATCATCGGGCTGTTTCTGGCGCTGCTGGAGCTGCTGCGGCAACACCGGCTGCGGGCCGAGCAGGACAAAGAGTTCGCAAAGATTTATCTGTTCCTACTGGTCGAAGTGCCGCAGGACGCTGCCGACGAGTCGGGTGCGGAGCAGGGCTGAACCCGCGTTACCGTTTCGTTGCGGGCGGACTCAAACGACACAATCGTCACATGGCCGGCCGACTATCCTGGAGGCACAGATCAACGAGCTCCTCCAGGTTTGCCGTTCCGACGTTCATCACTTTGTCCGCCCCGCCCCAATAGATTTTGACGGTCCCGTCGTCCTCCGGAATCGCGCCGCAGGTGAACACCACGTTGTGTACATACCCGGTCACTTCCCACGAATCCTCGGGCTGCAAGATCCACCGGTCGCCGACCGCCAGCACCTTGGCCGGGTCGGCCAGATCATGAAGGGCGACCCCGAGCCGGTAGACCGAGCCGTCCATCGTGGGGAAGACGCCGTGGTAGATGTGCAGCCAGCCTTGCGGCGTGCGGATGGGCGTCGCACCGGGTCCGATCTTCATCTGGTCCCAATGGTAGGGGACCGGCTTCATGACCACCCGCGAATCGCCCCAGTGCACCAGGTCCGGTGAATAGCTGATCCAAATCGCCCAGGGACAAATCTCGCTGTGCGGCCGATCCAGCCGGACGTATCGTCCGTCGAACTTCTCCGGAAAGATGACGACGTTGCGCAGATCGGCCTGCGTGATCAGCGCGATGCGCTCGACCGAGGTGAAGTCGCGCGTTTTGGCCAGTGCGATACGCACGCCGTATGCGGAGTAG
>JACZRH010000030.1 GCA_022574815.1 Planctomycetota bacterium
GACTGCGCCGACGCGTTTGCGCTGGACCGCCAACGATGGTGAGCCGCAAAGCATCGTCGAGGCCGGCCTCGACGCTCTGCTCATCACCGCCGGCGGCTGCGAGCCGCAGTTCACGCCCGGCGACCTGAACTGCGACGGCAGTTTCAACGGCGGCGACATCGACCCGTTCTTCCTCGCACTCGGCGACCCGGCCGGCTACGCAGCCCAGTTCCCGAATTGCGACCCGCTGCTCGGTGACATGAACAGCGACGGCCGTCTCGACGGCGGCGACATCGACCCCTTCTTCGCCTGCCTCGGCGGAGGGGTGTGTCCGTAGGGAATTCGTCCGAACGCTCATTCGGGTTGCGAGATCTACATTCGTTCGCCGGGTATGTAGCGGTCGGCGCCTCGCCGGCCGTAGCGGACACCGAGCGCCGATTCCGGACTACGGCCCGCAAGGCGCCGGGCGCCCCCTGACTCTTGCACGAGGCGGACAGGAAAGAGTGACGGGACTCGAAATCGCAACGCACACTAACAGAATTCACGTTTCAACCTAAGTTTCTCGGGGTTGGCTGTTAGGTATCCATCGTAACTTCCTACCTTATTTCCTACGGGTCGTCCTGGCGCTTCGTTACGTTGGTGTTCCTATTGGCGTCCGGCGACAGGCGGGGCACGACTTGAAACAACGCTACCAGCGCTGAATGGTGCTCGCCGTACTCGCCGACCGTAGGCCACCCAGAACAATCTCAAGATTCTTCTAAAGTTTTCATAAATGCCGTAACTCATTTCATCGCAGGCAGTTATGTTCCCTAAGTTGCGAACAACAGGCCGAGGAATAGGAAAAACGTAACAGTGGCGGGCGTGGGGGATCGATGAAGTAAGTGCAGGTAGCCCCCACGTTGTTCGAACGTGGGCGCTCGCTGCCATCGCTGAGCGGGCAGGTCGATTTTCTGCGACGCTGTCAGATCGGCATTTCCGCTCGCTCAGTTTTGGAAGTTCTGGCCGATTTTGGGCACTTAGCGCTGCTCACGGAGAGCGTACGCATCGGTGGAGGTGCAGGATGCCACAGACGATCAAATTCCCGATCATCCCACTCGAAAAGCCCCCAGGAGGTGTCGCCAAGCCAACCGCCCCGCCGTGGCCGTTCACGTGGATTCTGGCCGTTATGGCGATTGCAGTCGGTGGCATACTCGGCTCATACGTCGGGGGCATCGTGGTTTGTTACTCACTATCCTGGTGGGCGAACGTGGCCTGCAACAAGCGCACGCGACGAAAGTTCCGCAGCAACCTTGATGCGTGGCGGAAACTCATTCGAACGTGGAAGGGACGAGACGAGACAGATGAGCACGAAGCCTGACTAACTTATCTCCGTAGGGCGCTTGCTCCGAACCGTCTCGTCAATCTCGAATTCGAGCGAGCCCAGCATGTTTGAGCGGCGGGTACTGGTAAAATTTGAGCCGAGACACGACAGGTTGTCTCGGCCCACCTTGCCTTGCCTTGCCGCGATACCACGCCCGAATCCTCCTAGCGCCACCTGTCTGGCGGTTCTACCGGGAGGCCGTGGTTATCCCCGCAACGGGGTGTTTACGGTGCCCTCAAAATTGCTTTCAAGGGACACCTCCTGCCGCATCGCGGCGGTTACGCGCAGTCTAGTTCACGTACCACACGGTTTCAATCCAGTAGCCCGATCAGCTCTTCCAGCGTCCAAACATGATCGGCAACCTTGCCCTATAGAAATAGGCGTTTAAGACAAGGGTGAGTGACGGGACTCGAACCCGCGACCCCCAGGACCACAACCTGGTGCTCTAGCCAACTGAGCTACACCCACCGTCGAGAAGCGGGCATTGTATCGTGAAATGCCGGACAAACCAGTTCGCGCCGTGGTCCGCCTGCGGCGGCGAAAAAAAGCCCCGGCCAAGACCGGCCGGGGCTCGTTGGTGTCTGAATCAGCTTGTGCGCTGAATCCGTCGAGCGCGTTCGCGTGGCTACCGGGCGCGGCCGATATAGATCGCCTGCACGTCGTCGAACGTGCCTTCTATACCGTCGAGGCCGGTCGAGCCGACGCGGAAAACCATCTCGTCGTTGTCGTTCAAGGCGCTGGTGCGGCCGGGGCGGTCGGTCTCCGGCGCGGCCATCGCGAACAACGCGTCGGCGTCGGTGATCGGCAAGCCGAGTGCCGGATCGGCCAGGACGATCAGCCGCTCGCCGGTCCAGAAGGCCATGCCCGGCGTCGAATCGGCCCGCGTGTAGCGGAGCAGGGCGCGATCGTTGTTATTCAGGGCGCCGGCGATCATTTCCCAGCGCGGGTCGGCCGAGATCAACTCCTCCGACATGCTCTGCGTCAGGTCGAGCATGCCCGTTCCGTCGCCGAGTTGGGGGCGCTCATTCGCGAGAATGACCACGTGCCCGCGCGTGTTGGCGCCGGAAATCAGAGCGTCGGCCGCCGAACCTGCAACGCCGGCCAGCTCGTTCCACTGCGAGCCGTCCCAAAGGATGACGGCCTCGCGCGTGCCGCCGCCGTCGGTCAGCACGGTTTCGATCGCGATGTCCAGGTCGGGGCTGATGGCGAGCGCCGGGAACTTCGAGCGGTTACCGACGATCGTCCCTGCAGGCAGACCGGGATAGGACCGGCCTTCGCCGTCATCGACCACGCGGAAGAGGCCGTTGCCGCGGTTGAGGTAGACGCCGCGGGCGCCGCTCCCGAAGATGTAGCTGGCCTGGAAAAGCAGGTCGCCTCGGGGATTCACCGCCGAGAGAATCTCGAAGTCGAAGAAATAGGTCGAGTTGTTCTGGTCGGGCACGTCACCGGGATTCAAGAAGCTGTTGCGGTGGTCGCGGATGATCCACGGCTCGACGCCGTTGCTCGCGAATACGCCGTGCTTACCGAGCACGGGCTGGCGGTCGAGCGTGCCGTAGGAATAGCGCTGGACCCAGGTGACGATACCGGCGTCGCTGATGCCGACCTGACGGAAATCGCACCAGTAAGCGAGCGGGATTGCGTCGGGGAAGAGCGGGATGATCTGCTCCATGTCGACGACGCGAATCATGTCGCCGTCGGTGGCGCGCCAACGGTACACGCCGCGCGACGATTTCTCGCCGAAGACGATGCCGACGAAGATCAGTCGGCCGTCAAGGCCCCAACTGAGCGGATGGGCACCTTCGTCCCACTCGATTTGAAGATTGCCGAAGTAGTCGGCCGTCTGCCGTCCGGGGACCGAACCGACGCCGGCCGGATCGTCGTCGAGCACGCGTTCGAGTCTGCCGTTCTGATAGACGTACAGCCCGCCGTCACCCTGCCCGCCGGTATAGCTCGCCCAGAACGCGACGCGGCCTTCTTCGTCGATGACCGGATCGCCGAAGTACTGGAAGCGGGCGCGCGTCTGGCCGGGCACCGGGTCGCCGGTGGTGACGATCGGCTCGAGTGCGATGTCGTTCGGCGGAGGTCCGGGATCCGGGTCGGGATCGGGATCCGGGTCAGGATCTGGATCGGGGTCCGGGTCTCCGCCGGGGTCGCCGGGATCGCTGCCGGGGTCGCTACCCGGATCACCCGGGTCGCTGCCCGGGTCACCGGGATCGCTGCCGGGGTCACTCGGATCGTTTCCTGGATCGCTGGGATCGCTGCCGGGATCGGCGGGATCTTTTGGATCGGAACCGGCGCCGGGGTCGGCGTTTCCACCCTGCCCGCCGGTCGACGGATCGCCCGAACCTTCACTGCCGGCGTCGCCGCCATCGCCGGGCGTCGGCACGACGGGTGGTACGCTGGTGGGTGGTTTGTCGAGATCAATGCGGTCGGCCGGCTCGATGTTGATGTCGATCACCACGTCGAGCGCTGCCCCGAACGCCGCGACTTGCGGGAACGCGAGTTTGGTGATGTTGCCGATCAGGTCGAGCCCGTCGGGCTGATCGATCGGTCCGTTCAGGAGGTAGAGTAGTAGAAAGAGCTGCTCGAACGTGCTCTTGCGGTCGATCGCGTCGCGTACGGCCGTGATGTCGGCCTCCGGGACAACGAGCACCGCTATGCGCCACGTCCCCGCCGTGTCCGACGAGCCCGCGATACGAAACCCCGCCCCGCCGTTATCGACCGGCACGGTCTGGACCGCGAAGGGTCGCTCGGCCGACGCGGTGCTGGAAAACTCGTCGGGCATGTAGATGCGCCCATCGGGCGCTTCGACAAACGCGATGCCCAACGATGCGCCGCGCACCGAGCGCGCGACCATCTCGAAGGCCTCGCCGGCTCCGACGTGTACCTCGTAGACGACTTCCTTCCCCGGGAGCAGCTTGTCCGAGAAACTGCCCGCGCCGAGCGCGGTGAACAATTGGCCGGCCAGCACGCGGGCCGGGTCGCTGTTGTTCGTGGCGGCATTGGGCATACAGCCGCTGACGGCGATCAGCGCGATGCCGATGATGGCGAGCCCGGCGATGGCATGAGCAGTTACGAGCGACTTCGCGCGACGACCCATGGTTCCCTCCTGCAGCGCACGGCGAATCTAGCGGTCCGGAAACGCTCGGCAGAAGCGAGTTTCACGTCCGCACGTAAGTGTATACGACGGTTCGGTACAAGGCAATGGCTGTTACGCGGACGCGGCGCGCCGCCGGCCAAGGTCCGAAAACGGATTTGCCGCACGAGGATGCGAGCTATTCCTTATGGGCCAGTATGCGGACGAGACCGATAACCCCGCTCACGAACAGCGAGAGCAGCAAAAGAAACAGCAGCATTCCGACCGCGAAGCTCAGGATCGGCCAGCTCCAAAGCACGAGTTCACGGGCACTCGAGGTCAACGAGGACACGATCGCGATCACTATGCTGGCCAGCATGATGGCGCCGATCGATCCGCGCTGGTTGCCCTCGAACGGGGCCATCCGCACGGTTAGGCAGACGGCGAGGTAGAGGAACAACGCGGTGGGCCAGTTGGGCAGGTCGCTGTGAATGATCGCGGCGAGCAGGCGCTCCATGACGTCGATCGATCCGTGCAGCAGTTCCCAGAACTCCGCCAGCGTCGTCGGCAGCGCGCGGGGCACCTCGATGGACGAGCCGCCCGTCAGGCCGCCGAGCACGCTGCCGCCCCAAAAGCGGGCGCTGACGAACAGCCCGACCGTGCAAGCCACCAGCGGCAACATTCCCACTATGATCGGGCCGATGATCGGGATGCGTTGCCGCTCGGGCGTGTCGGACTTGGGGTCGCCTTTTTCGTCGTCGCCCATCAAGGCCGTGTTGCGAACCGGGTTGCCCGTGACCAGCAGGCCCAGCACGTGTCCGAGCTGCGCGACGAGCGTGCCGGGCAGAAGGATCGTGTTGACTACGCGCGGCTTGACCAAGCCGCTCCAGATGCGGTGGACGCCCCACGCGCAAAACACAATCACCAACAGCCACAGTGTCAGGGCGGCGTATAGCATGGTTCCACCTCGCTCGTAACGCCGAAAACGAAATAGAGCCGCCGCGTTCCGTCGCGGGGCTGTTAAGGTATTATCCCGCATGGATCGGTTATTTCCAGTCCATGGCGAGTTGGCGGGCAATCTCCGACCGCTCGGCTCGGCGGGAGCCGCGCCCTCCCCCCCCGCTGCCCGAGGAACGAGTCCAAAGTGGGAGTCGGAGAAACCAGCATGGCCGAATTGCTCATTGACTCGTCGCTCGTCGGACGCGACGTCTGCAACGCCGCGCGGCCCGAATGGGGTGTCGGAAAGGTAGCGAGTGTTCAGCCGACGCCCGTCGACGGAAAGCCCGCCCAGCGCGTGACCATCGAGTTCACGACCGGCCGACGAACGCTCGTCGTTCCCCCGGCTCGATTGGTCGAGCCGCGCCCGGAACCGCAGCGCGGCGCGGGCTGGCTGGACGTGCTCGGAAAATCCACGCTCGACGATCAGTTGCGGCAGCTTCCCGAAGAAGTGACCGAAATGATCGGGACGCCGCGCCAACGCGTGGCGGCTCTCGCTCCGCTCTATCGGTACGACGAGACGCCGGCAGGGCTGTCGCGCTGGGCGTGCGACCGGGTGGGGGTCGCCGATCCGTTGTCGCAATGGTCGCGGGACGAATTGCAGGTCGCGTTTCGCGTGTTCAGCCACGAGCGCGACGGGTATCTGCGCAGTGCGTTGGCCATTCTGCGGCGCGACGAAGGCCCGGACGCGGTCAAAGAATTGCTGGACGGCCTGGAGCCGACCACGGCCGCGCGGATGCGTGACGCGCTTCAGAAGCCGTTGTGATTCGCGGCGCGGCGGACTTCAGGAGCCCTGCCACCGCAGGAATTCACGGGGAAGGCATCCCAGTGGGGCGGGCGTCCCTGCCGGGCGTAGGGGCAACCGGAGATTCCAATCCGCTCGCGTGCGCGTATACTCCGCCCATGCGGTCGATCGTGTTCATGAATCAGAAAGGCGGTGTGGGGAAAACGACGACCGCGGTGAACGTCGCCGCGGGTTTGGCGCTCGAGGGGCAGCGCGTCCTGCTGGTCGACATTGATCCGCAGGCACACGCGACGTTGCACCTGGGCATCGAAACGGGGCCGGGCCGGCCGAGCGTGTACGACCTGCTGATTCGCGGCGCGCGTTTCGACGAGGTCGCGCGAGACGGGCCGGAGCGACTCACGGTCCTTCCCGCGCACATCGACCTCGTGGCCGCCGACAACGAGCTCGCCGAAATCTCCGACCGCGAGCTGGTCCTGGCGCGAGCCCTGGAGCCGCATCGAGGCCGCTTCGATTTTCTGCTGCTGGACTGCCCGCCTTCGCTCAATCTGCTCACCGTCAACGCGCTCGCTGCCGCCGACGAGGTCATCATCCCGCTCCAGCCGCACTTTCTCGCGTTGCAGGGGCTGGGCAAGCTGCTGGAGACGGTCTCGCTGGTGCGCGGCGTGCTGAAGCCGGCGTTGCGGGTCTCCGGCATCGTCTTTTGCATGGACGAACGAGGGACGCGGCTGGCGCAAGAGGTCTTCGCGGACGTATCGCAATACGTGCGCGAAGCCGAGTTCCAGGACGCCTGGTTCGGGGCGCGCGTGTTCGACGCGCGTATTCGGCGCAACATCCGACTGGCCGAGTGCCCCAGCTTCGGCCGGACGATTTTCGATTACGCGCCGCGAAGCCACGGCGCCCAGGATTATCGCGCGCTGTCCAGTGAGATCTTGGCGATGGGCGCCGGGGAGCCGTCCGGCGATGCCGTGCGCCACGAAGCCGTCGCCTCCGAAACGACGCCCGGATTCGCGGGTGCCGCGATCGCGGACGGCTCCGCGTCCGACCCCGCTGTGATCGAGGCACTCTCGGTCGGGCCGCGTTGGGAAGCGAATCCGGAAGGGCCGCAGGCCGTCATCGTCGAGCGGCCCGGCGGGGACCGCCTCGCGGCGGTCGAGGACCCGGCGGGTGACGCGGTTGAGAGTTCGGCCCAGCCGCCCCGCACCGGGCCGATGCCGCGCGACGTCGCGGACACGTGAGTGCGCGTGTGCGCCCCACGCTGCGAAAGTCGCTCGATCGTTGGTATCGCATAGCCCTGCCGACCTACTGGATCGCGCTGTTCTGCCTGACGCACATGCCGGCGCCGGAGCTACCGGACCTGCCGCAGTCGGACAAGATCGCCCATTTTGCCGCGTACGGCCTGCTCGCATTCCTGTTTTGGCGTTTCGGCGAGGCGCGGAAACGCCCGCGAACGGGCGCTTTCCTTTGGTACGCGGCGCTGATCCTGTGCGCGTACGGCGCCCTGGACGAATACCTGCAGTCTTTTGTGAACCGCTGTGCCGACGTCGTCGACTGGCTCTGCGACGTCGCAGGCGTCGCGCTGGCGCTCGGCGTTCTGGAATGGCGGCGGCGCAAGGGGATGAGCCTGGCGCCTGAAAAGCCCGGAAAGCCTCAAGGGCTGGATTCGCCGCCGCCGAGTATCTAGCATATAGAGATTGGGGGAACGATTCGTCAGGGTGCCGGCATGCTCTTTCAATCGCCGATTCCGCCGAAGTACGCCCGGCTCGACAATGCAGAGATCGACGCGGGCATTCGCGCGTTCAAGAAAAAGCTCGGCAAACGACTCGTCATCCTCGGCCACCACTACCAGCAGGACGACGTGATCGCGTATGCCGACCTGACCGGCGACAGCCTCAAGCTCTCGCAGCTCGCCGCCGAGCAGACCGAAGCGGAGTTCATCGTTTTCTGCGGCGTCCACTTCATGGCCGAATCGGCGGACATTCTGTCGAGCGACGAACAGAAGGTGATTCTGCCGGACCTCTCGGCGGGTTGCAGCATGGCCGACATGGCCCATATCGATCAGCTCGAAGAGGCCTGGCCTTTGTTGAACGAGTTCGCGGAAGGGCCGATCACGCCGATCACGTACGTCAACTCGTCGGCGGCGGTGAAGGCGTTCGTGGGCCGCAATGACGGGGCGTGTTGCACGAGCTCGAACGCGGAGCGGGTGCTCGCGTGGGCGTTGCGCGGGGCCGAGCCCGAAACCGGTGCCTGTGCCACGGCCGTGTCAGCCGGGCCCCATGCCGGCAACCCACCTCGCGGGCACGGCTCACAGAGCCGTGGCACAGCGGATTGCAGCGGCCACAAGATTCTGTTCCTCCCCGATCAACACCTGGGGCGGAACACGGCGTACGCGCTGGGCTGGCCGCTCGAGCGCATGGTGGTCTACGACCCGGAGCAACCGGAGGGCGGCCTGACGCCGGAACAGGTTCGCGCCGCGCGTTTCATTCTCTGGAAGGGGCACTGCTCGGTACACCAGTTGTTTAACACCGCGCAGATCGAGGCGCTCCGCGCCGACGACGAGCCGTGGAAGATCCTGGTCCACCCGGAATGCTCGTGGGAGGTCGTGCAAGGGGCGGACCTGGTCGGCAGCACCGAGTACATCATCCGAACGGTGCGCGAGGCCCCAGCGGGATCCCACTGGGCCATTGGCACGGAGGTGCATCTGATACACCGCTTGGCGCGCGCCCACGCCGACAAGCACGTTCGCTCGCTCGCGAACATCCAGTGCCTCTGCACGACGATGTACCGCATCGACCCGCGGCAGCTCTATTGGGTACTCGAAAACCTCGCCAACGGAACTGTCGTCAATCAGATTTCGGTCGATGAAGATACGGCCCATTGGTCGCGGGTCGGCTTGGCCCGCATGCTCGAACTGGCCCCCGCCCAACCCGTATCAGTCGACTAGCGTCGGATCGGGCCGGCGAGCACAGTCCGCTTCACCAGCCGACGATGTTGTAGCCGGCGTCAACGTAATGCACTTCGCCGGTCACGCCGCTGGAGAGGTCGCTGAGCAGATAGAGCCCGCTCTTGCCGATTTCGTCGGCCGCGATGTTTCGCGCGAGCGGGGCTTTTTCCGGATAGTGTTCGAGCACCTTGCCAAAGCCGCTGATGCCGGCGCTCGACAGCGTCCGCACCGGGCCGGCCGAGAGGGCGTTGACGCGGATTTTCTTTTCGCGGCCGAGCTCGGCGGCGAGGTAGCGCACGGACGACTCGAGCGCCGCCTTGCAGACGCCCATGACGTTGTACCCGGGGATCATCTTGACCGAGCCGATGTAGGTCAGCGTGAGCACCGCGGCGCCCTCGTTCATGAACTCCAGACCGTGCTGGCAGATTGCGACGAGCGAGTACGCGCTGATATCCATCGCTTGGAGAAAATCGGCGCGGGTCGTCTGGTAGAACGGGTTGGACAGCGCGTCGCGGTTGGCGTACGCGACGGCGTGGACCACGAAGTCCAGCGGGCCGAGCGTCTCGCGGGCCTGATGAAAGGCCGCCTTGATCTGCTCGTCGTCGCTCACGTCGCAGGGCACGATCACTTTCGAGCCGATCGGCTCGGCGAGCAGGCGGACGCGGCGTTCCATCTTGGGGTTCGGCAGATGGTTGAACGCGAGCTGGGCGCCCTCGTTGTGCAGCCGCTCCGCGATGTGCCACGCCAGCGAATGGTCGTTCGCGACGCCGAAAACGAAGCCCTTTTTCCCGTCCATCAATCCCATGAGGGTTCTCCTTGCCCATGCGTGCGGAGGCAGTGTAGCGAAGCGCGCCGCGCGCGGCAATTGCAGGGTGGGTCCGTCCTGACGTGCCTTCGCGCGACCGGGTGGGCGGTGCGCGGAACTCGCCGCAAACGGTGTCCGCTTGTGCCGTCCAGCGTACGGCGAAGAAATCGGGGCTTGCCGGTAAGCCCGCGACGTTGGGCCGCCACGTTTCGACGGTGGCCGGGTTCAGGATTCAATCGCCTGGCGGGTGGCGACTCGGGCGCGCCGGCGTGGTATACTGGCGTTTTCATGTGGGTTTTTCATACGTTGGCCAGGCCATGCAAGCGAGCGCACCCGAAATCGTGTTTGGATCGAGCGAAGGCGGGTTGTACCTGGGCTTCGGCGGGCGGGCGACGCACCGCGTATGCCAGACGGCGGATCGGCTGGTCGCCGACTATCTCGCCGCCCACCGCGACCAGCCGAAGGTCGTGCTCGATCTGTCGGACTGTACGTGGGTGGACAGTACCTTCGCCGGCTGGCTACTGGGGTTGCGCAAGCGCCTCGGCCGGCACCCCGATCGAGGGCTCCTGCTGAGCGGGTGTTCGGACCTTTGCCGCGAC
Organism: Planctomycetota bacterium; assembly: GCA_022574815.1. Taxonomy (GTDB): domain Bacteria; phylum Planctomycetota; class Phycisphaerae; order UBA1845; family Fen-1342; genus JACZRH01. Next base: position 10,502 of record JACZRH010000030.1, read on the forward strand.
TCGCTCGACAAGATGCACCTGGGTTCTATGTTCGAATATGTGGATGTTGCGCGGCCCGAGGAGGTCGGCGTGGTCGCTTGCGAGGGCAGCGACACGCCCGACAAGGAAACGCTCGAGTTGATGGCCCAGGCCCATCAGCAGCTCGCGTCGCTGGACGGCGAAAACCAGGCCGTCTTCGGCCCGATCGCCGACATGTTGCAGCGCCAGCTCCGCACGGCGAAGTGAGCCTGGAGAATCGCGGCGGGCCGGACGGCGCCGCCGTTGGGAAACGGGGACGTGTGACGCCAGCGAATGGGGCAGCGACCGATGGGAACGGGCGCCATCGAAGTCCAGTTCGGCAGCAGCGCGGGGGGGCTCTATCTGGCGTTCGGCGGGGAGGCGACGCGGCAGGTGTGCCCGGCGGTGGACCGGCTGGTTACGGACTTTCTCAGCGCGAATCGTGAGAAAGCGCGGATTTTCCTCGACCTGCGCGACGCCGATTGGATCGACAGCACGTTCGCGGGGTGGATGCTGCGGGTCCGCAAGCAACTCGCGCAGGGGGACGAGAGCGGTGTTTTCATTACGGGTTGCGGGGAGCGCTGTCAGGAAACGCTGCACACCATGCGCCTGACGGCGCTGATTGAGCGAAGCGACGTTCCGCGGCCGGACCAGATGAGCAAGCTCGTCTTCGAACTGGGGGCCAAACCCGACCGGGCGGCGATCGAGCTGATGGCGCGGGCGCACGAGGAGCTGGCTACCGTCAACGAAGAGAATCATCGGCTCTTCGCGCCGATCGCCGCGCTGCTGCGGGCCGAGCTGGCCCAGGGCGATTGAGCCGGTTTCGTTCGGTTCCCGCGGCGGGCCGGCTCAGTCTTCGCCGGCGTAGCGCGGCGAGACGCCGACGTAGGGCTTGCCGAGCAGGCGTTTGAGCAGGATCACTTCCCCCATGTCGTTGCCTTCGTGGCGATGGCCGATGAATTGAAGCAGGTATCCGGCGACGAACAGACCTACGGGGCGCGGCCAGATATCCCAGCGGTCGACCAGGAGCATATGGCCGGTGAGCGCGAGGCCGGCGAGGGTGAGGGGGACTCCGAACATGTGCAGCCAGAAGGAAATCGGGCTGCGGTGCCTCGCCAGCCAGTCTTTCAGCCAGTGCGGTTGGATTCGCGCCATGGGGGCAATTTTAAGCGCCGTGTTTCGTGCCGCCAAGGCGCCGGCGAACGAATGCCTGCGGGGGATCAGATTCCGAAAACCTCTGTGGCACCGGCGTCTCGCCGGTGCAATCTTCGCGCTCTGCGATGCGTACGTAGGCCGCGCAGTTGCCGAACTGCACGGCACGAACGAGGAAGCCGACACTCAGGGCTGCTTGAGTGCCAATTCGGGCTGCTGCAGCGACGGGCCGGCCTTTTCGAGCGCGTCGATTACGAGTTTTTGCGTGAGCAGCTCGGGCAGGACGATCACGTCGTTGGGGCGTCCGGCCGGCACCACGATGTTGAGCGGCACGCCGGCGCGGCCGTATTTCCTCAGGTCCTTCTGGATATCCGGGTCCTTCTTGGTGAAGTCCGCTTTGACCGGGACGACATTGAGCTCCGTGAGCTTTTTTCGAACGGCATCGGTTTCGAGTACGAGCCGCTTGTTCGATAGGCAGGTTAGGCACCAAACCGCCGTGTAGTCGACGTAGACGGTATAGCCTTCGGCCGCCAGTTGTTGGGGGCTGCCCGGTTCCCACGTCTGCCAGGGAATCTGCTTCCACGAGCCCGAAAATATCGCGAAGCCGCCGAACCAGCCGGCGAGCAGCAGAGCGACGACTCCGCCCCACGTGGCTGTGAATCGCTTCGCGCTCGCGTTCAGGCTGAGGCGCCCCAGCAGCCAAGAGGCCATTCCCACCGCACAAAGAAACGCGAGTGTGCCGAGAAACTCGGGTGTTTCGACCAGCTCGATCAGAATGGACAGCAGCCAGACCATCGTGGCCAGCAGCACGAATCCCATGATCTGCTTGAACGTCACCATCCAGGCGCCCGGCTTGGGCATGAAACGCAGCCAGGTCGGAAACGCGGTCAGCAACACGTACGGCGCGGCCAACCCGAGACCGACCGTTAGAACGCCGGCGCCCATGACCATCGGCGGAAGCTGCGAGAGGACACCCAGCGCCCACCCGAGCACGGGCGCGGTGCAGGGGGTCGCCAGCGCTGTCGCTAGCACGCCGTTGAGAAACGCTCCGCCGTAACCCTCGCGGCGGCCCGCGGCGTCGGCGGCATCCATCGCCTTGCCCGGGAGCTGGATTTCGAACACGCCGAACAGGCTGAGCGCGAGGGCCAGGATGACGCCGCAGAACACAATTACGAAGGTCGGGTATTGCATGAGCCCGCCCCAGGGCGCACTCAGGACGACCATGATGATCGCGACAACGAGAAAGCTGCCCATGATTCCCAGCGCATAGACGAGACCCATGCGAAAGACGCGGCCACGGTCTTCTCCGGCTTGTTGCATGAATCCGAAGATTTTGAGCGAGATGACCGGCAGGACGCAGGGCATGATGTTCAGGATCACGCCACCCAGAAACGCGCCCAAAAAGACGAGCAGCAGTGACGGGTTCGCGCCGCCGCTCGGCGTTTGGGTAGTCGATGGCTCGGCCGCGCCCGCTTGTGCGGCCGGACTTGTCGGCGAAACACCGGTCTGCGCGAGAACCGCCGGCGAGCCTTTCGCGACCACGTCAAACGTCACGAATGCTTCGGCGGTTTCGGGCGGATAGCAGGCCCCGGCGTCGGTGCAAGTTTGGTATTGCAACAACAGGCGAATGCTCACGGGGCCGGGTTTGAACTGGGCGTCGGTGACGGTGAAGGGCACGCGAATGACCGCTTCGCCGTTATATTCGCGAACCTTGCCGAGGTACTTCATGTCGCGAACATGCGCTGCGGGCCACTTGATCTTTCCGAGCTCGATGCCGTCGATCGGTTCGATGAACAGGCGGGTCGGAATCAGCCCCTCGACGCCCGGATCGCGGGCCTGGATGTGGTGCTGCGGCTCGATGCGCGCGACGACGAGCAGCTCGCCAGAGCCCAGGACCGGGACCTGCGTGTGCGACGCGAGCGCTCGGCTACCCTTCAGATAGGGGGCTTTGGCCAGCGGCGGCGGAAGTGCGGCGCGGGCTTTCTTGAACAGCTCGCCGTTCGCGTCCGGTCCGGCTGCGGAGCTTGTTTGCAAATCCAGCGTCGCCGACGCGGTGACGGGGACACAGCCTGTATCCGTGCAGGCCAGCGCGGACAGATTGGCTTTGATCGCGAGCGAGGTGCCGGTCTTGATGGTGTTGTCGAGCGTGAGCGGCGCGAGCAGGACGACGCGGTGTTCGTAGCCCAGAAACTCCGCGCCGAGTGACGTGCCCAATGCGGGCACCGGGAATCGCACCGGCCCCACGGTTAGGCCAGCGGGCGCGTCGAAGGTAAGTGTCGTCGGGAGCCCCGGTCCGAGCAGGATCGGGTGGTAAACGTGCCAGGGGGACGAGATCTCCAGCTCGAACGCCAGCTCGGTCGTGCCGCCGGGTGCAACCGAGGCGTGGGCGGCGTGCAGTTGCGCTTTGAGCTTGGGCGGCGACGGTGTTTCGCCGACCTGCATGAGCAGAAGGAGGGGAAGAGTTAGTATCGCCGGGTTCATAGGCTTCCTCGAAGGGCTTTTCGCGAGCAATTCTCGCGGGTCACGCCCGCTCGTGTTTCGGTCGGCTCGTGGTCGCGCGTCGTGCCGAACATTTCTGCTACCATCATACCAGCCCCGGTCCTTTCTTGGGGAGCGTCCAAACGCGATGAACCCGCCCGCCGCGGATCCGTCCAGCTAAACTGGCGGGGCGCGATGAGAATTCCCGCCGCGAGCGCCGCTGACCCGAAACAAACGTCGCCACGCGTGCTGCGCCGAAGGGCGCGAAGCCGTCCTACAAGAACGGACACTGCCGCTCGTCCGGGGCGCGGCACGATCGAGTTCGAGTCGTTACTCGGCGGCGTCCGATACCGGCTGGCGGGAGTGTCACGAAACCGGAAAGTCGCCCAGCTCGGCTACGTCGCCATAGCGTCGAAGTGCGCGGCCTCGACGGCTGCCGAGCAACAGCAAGGCGCCCACGCCGGCGCGGCCGCGACAGAAGTTGTCGACCTCGTCTGGCAACAGGACCATAAACGCGGTCGAAAGTGCATCGGAGACCGCGGCCGATTCCGCCAATGCCCACGCGCCGCGCGGGCTCGCGGCGGTTCGGCTGGTGCGGGGGTCGATGATGTGGCGACCGTGAATCGCAATGCCCGATCCGCTGAGCGCGCGATCGCGCAGCCACACCGTGCCCAGAACGCGGGCGTGATCATCGGGATCGCGGATCGCGATTTCCCATCCGGACCGCCGCGAGGAAACGGACGAAGCGCCCGAGGCGGACGACCCGATCGCTCCGCGCGGACTGCCGAGCGCGAGCAGTGTGCTTTGGCCGGAATGGATCAGCGCCGTGTCGATGCTCCATTCGCGCAACGTCTCGGCGGCGCGGTCGATGGCGTAGCCCTTGCCGATGCCGCCGAGATCGACGACCAGGCCGGCGACCGAGACCGCGACCGAGTGCGTGCGGCGATCGAGGTGCAGGATCTGCCCGCCGGCGGGAGCGGGGTTCGCTTGATTGGAGAATTGGCAATTTGAGATTCGATGATTTGAGACTTGATGATTCGAGACCTGATGATTTGGAATTTTCCGATTTGAAATCTGAGATTTGAGATTGGGCGTTCGAGAGTTGTGCTCTGATCTCGGTGGGTTCTTGTTCTCGGCATGGGGCGTTTGATCAGAAGCCGGTGGTATTGCGGGGTAACGCTGCGAAGTTCGTTGACCAGACGCGAGCCGGGCGCCGACGGTGATGTCGAAGGCGCCGCTCGTTTCGTCGTGCATGCGTTGGGCCAGCTCGATGCAATCGAAAGCGTCGGGACCGATGCAGAGACGCTCGCCGGTGCTCAGGACGTTGATGCGCGCGATGTCGCTGGTTTCGACGAAGCGGCTAAGTTCCTGCTCTAGCCGGTCGATCTCGGCGAACGCGGCCCGCGCCGCCTGTTCGGCGTAGTCGCGCTCGTGCCCGAGAATGTGGATTCCCCACGTACACGCCATCGCGTCGTGCGCGAAGCGGTGCGCGTCGGCCGGGTGCGCCGGTTCGAGGAAGGGGCCGCGTTGCTCCGGCGGATCGCTCATGCGGTTACTTTCCTTCGCCCGCTGCGGCGCGCTCCGCCGCGCGGAACCGGTCCATGAGATCCGTGTTCACGTACACCACGATCGTGACGTCCGCCCGTAGGCCGTAGGAGAAGCGCTCGTACGCGCCGTTCAAGCGATCTTCGAGCCCGGCCGGCGCGTCGGTTGCCGTCACGATCACGGGGGCATCGCAATCGAGCGGCGGGTCCTCCCAATAGCCGACGGCTTCGAGGCGGCGCAAATACCACGGCACCGGCCAGGCGTTCGGCATGATGACCTTGACGAGCATCGCGCGCCCGTCCGGATGGGCGGCGGCGAGCCGCTCGACGAAAGAGCCCATCAGGACCACGCCGCGCAGCGGCTGGGCGTAGACGTAGGGGTTGCGCGTGTCGGTAACGAAGCGCGGGTCGAGGTTGGTGCGGTAGGACTGGACGCCGAGCTGGGCCGTCACGGCCAGCAGGAGCAAGGCGACGGGGACCTGAAACGGCAGGTGCTTGAGCCGGCGCAGCAGGGAGACGGCGCCGACGCCGGCCAGTAGGATCAGCCCGTGCAGCATTCCGAGCATCGACCAGGGCGTCTTGTACGGCAAAGCGGAGTAGACGAGCACCATGAGTAGCGTGTAGACGGCCAAAAAGCGGACGAATGCGGGCCTCGCGTCGCCCGGACCCTTTCCAAACAGTGCCGCGGCCATTCCCGCCGCGGCCAGCACGACGATGAGGGCCTCGCTCCACACCGGGCCGGGCGCGTAGTGCGTGTAGAGCAGCATTCTCAGGTAGTAATCCCAGGGGTGGTCGTGGACCGAGCCGCCGACGCCGCGCTCGAAGTACGTGGAAAACGTCCGGATCGAGTCCCAGCTCCCCTTCCAGTGTGTAAAGAACGCAGAGAAGAGTACGACCGAGATGACCACTGCCGCGGCGGCGCCGCTCAGCAGCGGGCGCCAAGGAAACGGTCGCCGTACGGCGGCGGGCACGCGCCGGACGAATCGTTGCCACAGCCACGGGCCGAGCAGCGCGGCGAGCAGCGCCGCAAACGCGATGACGCACGTCTCCTTGGTTGCGTGCGCCAGCCCGGCGGCGAGCCCGGCAAGAACGGCCCAGATCGGTCGTCTCGTCCGCGCGAAACGCCAGCCCAGTGCGATCACCGCGAACACGAAGAACACGAGCAGCGTCTCTTGCACGTAGTGCCGACTGCAAAACACCATCAGCGGCGAAACGGCCGTCAGCACGCCGGCGGCCAGCGCCGCCCAGCGGCCGAGCCCGTCCGCGACCAGCGGCAGCAGCAGCACGAGCCCGAGGCCGAACAGGACCGGCACGAAGCGGAACAGCGCGATATCAACCTGCGAGTAGTCGCCCGCCCCGCGCAGCCACAGGAACGGCAAAGTTGAGTAATTTAGGGTGGGTCCGTGATACTCGTGGGGGTCGTATTGATATCCCTTTCCGGTCCATAGCTCATTGAACTTGTAGGCGTGTACCGCCTCGTCGCCGTGAACGGGGCGCACATTCAGGCGGGGTACGCGCAAGACTACGCCGAGAGTCACAACGAATATCAATAGCAGCGCGCAGCGCACCCGGAACCTCGCTTCTCAGCGTTCAGCCGCCGGATTACGGCAGCGGACCGGGTTGACGGAGTTCGCCGCCGCCTGATGAACTCTCAAAGGCCGACGGACACATGCCAGAAACCGGTCATCGGGCCGGAATGCCGTAGACATCCACTTCGGTGTAATGGTTCTGATCGTCGGCGGTGCTGCCGTTGCTGGTGAGGCGGACATAGCGGGCGACGACGCCTTTCGCGTCGAGCAGCCGGCCCTCGTAGGTTTCCCAATACTCCTTGGCCTCGCCCAGGCCGAGGCCGGCGGAGTTGTCGTGGTCGTTGTTGTAAACGGTGCGGACGTTGCTGATGAAGTCCGCGTCGTCGGCGACCTGCACGACCACGTCGTGGTAGATGCGCGCGCTGGCGTGGTAGTGCCAGATCAGGACCGCGTGGATGGCGTGCTTCTTCTTCAGGTCGATCTGCACCCACTGCACGCCGGGGCCGAGCTCGACGTAGCTGCCTTCGTTGGCTTCCCGGTCGCCGTCGGTCACGAAGCCGATCTCGCCGATGATCGGATCGTCGTCGCTGGCCTTGACCGGCATGCCGTGCGAGAGGAGCTTGGTGCCTTTGGGGGCCATGAACTTCGGGCGCGGACCCTTGCGCGGCTTTTCGAGATTGGTCCCGGGCGGAACGTGCTTGGGCGTGCCCTTGAAGGCCGGCCTGGGCAGCTTGAGCTTGAGGACGGCCTTGCCCTTCTTATCCTCGCTCGATTTCTCCTGAGCGATCGCGGGACGCGCCGTGGTCAGGAAAACGGCGGCGGCGAATCCGACAATGGATGTGACTGTGCGACCAGGACGCATCTTTGTTGTTTCTCCCGATTCGACTCGTTGTTCTCGCCTGCTACTTCGCCGCGCCGCGCACAATCACGTGGTCTCGCGGCGGGCGGACAACCCATACAGCAGGCCGGCGACGAGAACGCCGATGCCGCCCAACTCGTGCGCGTCGACGAGCTTATCCTGCCCAATGTAACCGAAGATGGGGAACATTGCCGCCAGCATGGTGGTCGTGCAGACGAAAGCACTCAATAGCAGGAGCCAGAACAGGAGCTTTCGGACGCCGCCGATCCGGCCGAGCGTTCGGTCGAAGCGGTGTACCCCGCCCCAGATCAGGGCGATGGCGGCGAAGGCGAGCATGACCGGCGCGGCGAGAGCCATGTGAACCAGCAACCCCCAGCCGGTGGGGCCGCCATGCAGCCAGTCGCCGATGAATCCGGTCGCCGCGCAGCCGAGCACGCTGACGGCAGCGACAATCGGGATTGCTTTTCGAACCACGTTCATGTGCGTTTCGCATTCAAGCAGTGCATGCGCCCATTCCGCCAGGAGGCCGCGCCAACCGAGCCCGAAGCGCTAGCGAGGGATTCGCGCGGATTCGCTTGCCGTTCGCGCACACGCGAAACCCTCGCTAGCGCTTCGGGCTCGGACTGCGTCCCGCTCTGCGCACTATCTCGCCGGCGCCCGCCCAGCCGTGGCGCAGCAACACGATTCCCAGGATCCCGGCACACAGAATTCCAAACCATTTGAAGGCGCTGCGCGCGCGAAACGCCAGACTCCACGCAGCGGCCAATGTCGCGTCGTCGCCGCGGATTTCGTGCATCTTCTGAAGCGGGCGGTGTTCGGCGCCGTGCTCGCCCGCCGCGCTGAGGCTGCCGGCCATCAGCGGTGCATCACTCGCGTGGCAGTCCGTGCAGCCGCGGATGCCGAGCGCCTGGCTCGCCGGCCGCACGTCGTGCGCCACCGCCCACAGCACCGGTCGGCCGGCGTCGTGCGGCGACGACGTGAGCTTTCCGTCGGGCGCCAGGCGAACCGCGCGGCCGTCGCGAATGTAGACGATCGATTCGCCCTTCGCGGCGCCCGGCGCGAGCTGTGTCAGCCGCAGCATAATATCGTCGTCCGTCAGCGGGCCGGGATCGGGCGGGTGCTTGGGCTTGGCGCGCCCCGCGAGCTTGGCCGATGCGCCTTGCACCCGCGCCAGCAGAAGCGGCTCGATGCGGCCCTCTTTCTCGGCGCCCCAATACGCCGGCCAGATCATGCGGTGCGGTGCAATCCTGCCATCGCGACCTCGGGCGAAAATCGGGCCGAGGATCGTCGGCGGATCATCGTCGCTCCGCTCGCGCGACGGCAAACCGAGGCCGTGGCTCATCGCGGTTTGAAAGCGCTTCGCGGAGTCCTGCGGCCACGGCCCCGCGTGACACGCCGTGCAGGTGAGCCGCTCGAAATGAACCAAGGGCATGCCCTTGTGCTCCGGGTAGGGAGCCCCGAGCCGGCCGGATTTGCCGTCGGGGCCGTCCGACAGCCGCGATGTCCCCAGGTGGCAGCCGCGGCAGGTGAGCGTGTCGGCGACCGCCGGGTCTGCGGCGTGTCGCGGGTCGTTCACGAAGCCGCGCGTGATTCGGTGGTCGATGCCCGTGCGGTGGCAGTCGGTGCAGATCATGCCCGAGGTCAGGTGAACATCGCCATCGCTGTGCCACGCCTCGCGGCCGGCCTCGCGGAATGAATGGCAGAAATAGCAGCGGTCGGGCGAGGGCCGCAGGGTGGTATTAAAAAACACGCGGTCGTCGCCGTCGAAACGCGACGGGTCGTAGACCACGGTCGGCGGCGAGCGTTCGGGAAAGTCAGGATCGGGCGGCATGAACGGGTCCCAATCGTCGGGCATCTTCTTCGCCGCGCCGCGAATGACGGCCAGCCCCAGCGCCGCCGTCGGGGCCCACTTGAAATTTTGCTTTTCGATCTGCCGAGCCGCCTCGGCCGGGTCGTGCCGCGCGTCGGCGCTGTGACAGACCATGCAGTCGATCTCGAGGTTTCCTGAGATGCCCCAGCGCAGCGCTTCGGGGGCGTTGTCGATGACTTCCTGGCTCGGGTCGCCGAGCCCGCCGCCGGGCATGTGCCGGCCGAAGCGCAACGCGAATTGCCAATTCGTCAGACCGACTTGCGCGGGTGTGAACGTACCCGGCCAGCCGCGACTCGAAATCGGAATCTGGGTGCCCGTCGCCGGGTCGCTCAGGATCCACGGCTCACCCGGCCGGCCGGGTTCGGCCTCGGACGCCGCGTCCGCGCCGGCGAGATCCGCGTTGAAGTGCCAGCCGTGCCGAATGCTCGCATAGGGATGACACTTCCCGCAGGTGGCGCGCGGCGAATACGGCATCGCCGGCTCGTCACTCGGGTCGATCGCCTCGCCAGCGTGGCCGTAGAGCGTGATGCGGTGAACGTAGGGAGCCCGGCTGTCGGAGCGAAGTTGAGCCGCGGTTGCTTGAACAGCCGCGGAGACAAACGTCGGCAGCATCGCCGGGGCGAGCAGCGTCAAAGCGAGCAGCGCTATGCGACGACGGTTCATGGTCACTTGAAGTACGCCGATCAAATCCATCCGCAATAGTAAGGTGAATTCAGTACTTGGCTAGCGGTGCCCGCACAATTTCGGCGGCGCTCGGGGGACACCAATCGACGCCCCATTCGCGTCCTCAACCTCTACGCTGGTGGGCCATCCGCCCGCGTTCGCCCGCGCCGGTGGTTTATCAGCAACCCCAGCAGACAGAGCACACACACCGCTTTCCACAGCAGAAGCCACCAGGGGCGCCACCACGCGCCGGTTTGCACTTCGACCACGTCCGAGATTCCAAAGAACAGGAATGTGACGGCCGCAAGAACGCAACGCTTTCGCACCGCTCCATGCCGGCGCATCGCCGAAGCCGCAAACAGCAGCGCAACGGTTGCCCACAACAGCGCTTCGACGTAATTGGCGGTCGCAAAAAAACTCGCTGCGATCAACCGCACCGACTCGCGAATCATCCTGCCAGCGCCGCCTCGACACGTTCGCAGACGTAGTGATACGCCAGCTCGTGCGCTTCCTGGATGCGGTCCGAAGCGCTGTGCGGGGCGCAAAACGCGTGCGTACAAAGCCCGGCCAGCTCGCCGCCGCTCTCGCCTGCAAACCCGATCGTCAGCGCGCCGCGCTCGTTGGCGGCGCGCACGGCGTTGAGCACGTTGGGCGACTTCCCGCTCGTGCTCAAGGCCCACGCGATGTCACCGGGGCGCACCAGCCCCTCGATCTGCCGCGAAAAGATGTACTCGTAGCCGATGTCGTTGGCGATCGCCGTAAACGTCGACGTGTCGGTCGTAAGCGCCATGGCCGACAGGGCCGCGCGCTTGAGCTTGTAGCGTCCCAGCAGCTCGCCGGCGATGTGCTGCGCGTCGGCCGCGCTGCCGCCGTTGCCGAAGAGGAACACCCGCCCGCCGTCGCGAAAGCACGCGATGATCGCGTCGGCGATGCGGTTCAGCGTTTCGCCAGCCGCGTCCAACCGCCCGACCACGCCAGCGTGTTCCGCGAGGACCGTTTTCCAATCGCGCGACATCATTTCCCGATCCGAGACAAAGCCCCGACAGGGGCGACAGTCGTTAGCCAGGGGCGTAAGCCCCTGGTATGAGAGCCGCAACGCTACCTAGCCCCGAAGGGGCGAAAGAAGCTGCGGCCGCGCGCCCGCCGCCCGAACACGCCGATTCACCGCCTGACCTCGGCCGCCCGAATGCGCTCCAACTCGCCGCTCGTGCTGTACTGCTCGACCAGCTCGACCAGCTCGACCCGCCCGCCGCGCGACTCGACGAACTCGCGCCCGACCACGCCTTTGGCGCCCCAGTCGGATCCCTTCACGAGCACGTCGGGCGCCACCTGTTCGATCAACGCGCCCGGGTCGGGCTCGTCAAAGATCACCACGTAATCCACGGCCTCGAGCGCCGCCAACATGCGCGTCCGATCGGCTTGCGACCGAATCGGCCGATCGTCGCCCTTGTTCAGCCCGCGAATGGACGCATCACTGTTCACGCCGACGACCAGCAGGCTGCCCTGCGCCTTGGCCCGCTCGAGCAGTTCGATGTGCCCGGGGTGCAGAATGTCGAAACACCCGTTCGTGAACACGACCGTCTCGCCGCGCTGCCGCCGCGCGTTCAGTTCCGAGAACAACTCGGCAACCGCGCGGACCTTACCCCGGCCGGCGTCGCGGCCGCGCCGCAGTTCGTCGAGCACTTCCTCGCGCGGGATCGGCACGGCGCCGAACTTGCTCACCTCCAGCCCGCCCGCGACGTTCGCCAGCGGCACGGCCTGCTCCAGCGTGCCGCCCGCCGCCAGCGCGACCGCGATCATCGCCAGGACGGCGTCGCCGGCACCGGTATTGTCGTAGACCGCCCGTGGGCGAGTCGGGAATCGCCTCGCCGGCTGTCCGGGTCGAACAAGAATCGATCCGTCGCGCCCCAGCGTCACCACCATGTTGGCGACGCCGATGCGTTTGGCCAACTCCGCGGCCTCGCTCTCGAGCTCGTCGTCCGCCAACGCTCGGCCGACGCCGATCTCCAACTCGGCCCGGTTCGGCGTCAGCACAAACGCACCCGCGTAGCGTTCCCAGTCGCCCTTGCGAGCCGGATCCACCAGCACGGGCTTTCCCGCCTTCGCGGCCGCCGCGAGCAGCGCCGCGCAAATCTCCTTCGACAAAAGCCCCTTCGCATAGTCCTCCAGACACACCACGTCCACATCACCCAGAGCCCGCCGGGCCGCGTCGAGCAACGCAACCGCGTCCCCCTCGCTTGGCGGCCGCACGACCTCATCGTCGACGCGTAGGATCTGCTGCCGATGCCGATGCTCGGCCAAACCGACGAGCCGCGTCTTGGTGATCGTCGGCCGATCGCCGGCACGAATCAGCCCACCCGTGTCCGCCCCGGCTTCGCTGAGCATCTCCCGCACGCGCTCGCCGAAGCGGTCGTTGCCGATCAGCCCGCAACAAACGACTCGCGCCCCCAGCGCGAGAATGTTCATCGCGACGGACCCCGCCCCCCCAACGCAGTCCCGCCGCTCGGTCACGCGCAGGACCGGCACCGGCGCCTCGGGGCTGATCCGCTCGGCGTCGCCGAAGACGTAGCGATCGAGCATGAAGTCGCCGACGAGCAGCACCCGCCGGCCGGGAAAACGCTCGACGATTTGGCTCAGGTCTGCTTGCATGGCGAGATGATGACCGAATCGGCGTGATAGCTCAAATACGTGGCATGGCCTATCAGCCGGTGCCCAAATGTGTGGCACAGGCTATCAGCCTGTGCCGAGCACGAAAGCAGACTAGGCAGTCACCACACGAGTACGGATTGCCCCGAAAGCGACCAACGGTTCTTCGACTCATCGATTTCGATCGAGAGCTACACGCACGCACACACCTGCTTCGCCGCGTCCGTCAAATCGCTCGCCGTGTGCAGCCCCTCGATTTTCGCCTCTTCGAGCATCTTCCGCGCGATCTTCACGTTTGTCCCCTCCAGCCGAACCACCACCGGCACCTTGAAACCCACCTCCTTGGCCGCCTTGATCAGCGCGTCGGCGATCACGTCGCAGCGCGCGATGCCGCCGAAGATGTTGACCAGCACCGCCTTGACCTTCTCGTCGCTAAGCAGGATGCGAAACGCCTCGCTCGCCCCTTCCGGCGTGACGCCGCCGCCCACGTCGAGGAAGTTGGCCGGCTCGCCGCCGTGCAGCTTGATGATGTCCATGGTCGACATCGCCAGCCCGGCCCCGTTGACCATGCAGCCGATGTTCCCGTCCAGCGCGATGTAGCTGAGGTTGTGCTCCTTGGCCCGCAGCTCGTCGGCGTTCTCCTCGGAGGGGTCGAACAGCTCGGCCACCTGCTTCTGGCGAAACAGGCCGCTGTCGTCAAAATTGAACTTCGCGTCGATCGCGAGAATCTCGCCGGCGGGCGTCTCGACCAGCGGATTGATCTCCGCCAGCGAGCAATCCGTCTTCAGAAACAGCCCGGCCAGCTTCAGCATAATCTGCGACGCGGCCTTCGCCTTGTCGCCGCTCAGGCCGATCGCCGTCGCCAGGTTGCGGGCCTGAAACGGCCGCAGCCCCAGGTGCGGGTGAAACCAGGCCTTCTTGATCGCGTCGGGGTTCTTCGCCGCGACCTCCTCGATCTCGACGCCTCCCTCGGCACTGGCCATCATAACCGGCACGCGTTTGGCTCGGTCCAGCACGACGCCGATGTAGTATTCCTTGGCGATGTCAACGGCCTCGGCCATGAGCACTTTGCGGACCTGGATACCCTCCGGCCCGGTCTGCTTGGAAACCATCCGCTCGGCGAACATGCGCGTCGCGTGCTCGGCCGCTTCCTCCGCGCTCCTGACCAGCTTGACGTACCCCGCCTTGCCGCGCCCGCCGGCGTGGACCTGTGCCTTGACGACGACCAGATCGGCCCCGAGCTTGCGAAACACGCCGGCCGCCTGCTCGCCCGACTCGATCACCTCACTGGGCGGCACCGGAATCCCGGCCTCCCGCATCAACGCCCGGCCCTGATACTCGTGAACCTTCATTCACTCGGCTCCCGCAGCGTACGCCGTTTCTCGCAAAGATCGCCAGACAGAATCACGGAAGTCTACCACGGGCCCAAGCGTGCCGCCAATCGCGTGCTCGCGCACCCAATTCTGGCGCGAGACTCTGTTGCACGGTCAATGGCGCAAGAGCTCCTCTATAGCCCGTTCGACGTGAATCCTGGTTGTATCCAAGAACGGGACTCCGTTGTGAGAGCCTTGACGAAGGATCAACGGCAGCTCGGTACCGGCCAGAAGCAAGCCGTCGATGCCGTCCCGGTCCAGCAGGCGTTCGACGATGGCGAGCAAAGCAGCTCGCGTTTCCGGCCGGAACACACCGTTCACCAGCTCGCGCATGTACTTCTCGTGGATCCAGGCCTGCTCGCTCGCGTTCGGCACGACCAGCTCGATGCCCGCACGCGAAAAGACGTCTGGATAGAAACGTCCTTGCATAGTGAAGCGAGTGCCGAAGAGCCCGAGTCGTTTGCGATCCGTTGCCTTCGCCGCGGCGCACGCCGCTTCAACGATGCTGATCAAGGGAATGGTCGAGCGCCGACTCACCTCATCGAACACCACGTGCGGCGTGTTGGCTGCGAGCAGGCCAAAGTCCGCTCCGGCCCGCGCGAGGAGCTCCACTGCCTCGACGAGATAGCCGGCCACGCCTGCGAGATCGCCCTCGGCAATCCCATCGAGCAGCCGTTTGAGATCGATGCTGTTGACAATGATGCACGGATAGCTCCCGTCGTGAACGCACTCCCGATACCGAGCGACCAGGGAACGGTAATAGTCAATCGTCGACTCGGGCCCCATGCCACCGACGATTCCTACCTTCTTCACGATCAACGCCTCGCCGAATCGTTTCCGTCCGCGATGCGCGCACCCTCGACAAAAAGCGCGAGCGCGGCGTAGAGGGTTCGATGCACCGGCGTCGGCAGGCCGACGCGCGCCCCTCGTCGCACCACCGCGCCGCTCAACCAGTCGAGCTCGAGCCGCGCACCGCGCAGCAGATCCTGCGCCATCGAGGCACGTCCGCCGGCGGGAAGCGTGTCGACGAAGCGCAGGCGCCCTTCCACAAAATCATCCGCGATCATAACGCCTTCGGCGCGCGCCAGCGCAGCGGCCTCATGCATCGCGTCGCGCAGCAGGGCGCGCGTCGTCGGGTTCGCGCGCACGGCTCCGATCGTTTGACGGGTGACGGCTGTGACAGCGCTGCTGGCGGCGAGAAACACGAATTTCTCCCAAGTGTCCCGGCCGATGTCGGGACTCGCCGCTTTCCCGTCCACGGCAGCGCTCGCAGGTCCGAAAATACTCGCGTTGCCGGGATGTCGGACGAAGGTGATCAAGGTGCGCAGATTTTCTCGCATTGTTTTTGCGCACCTTGGTGCTCACGCCGGGGGATGGGCGTACGTGCGGAGGAGATGGAGGTGGACAAGTTGGGCTTGGGGCGGGGCACTTCGGTCTCCGACGGTTCTAGCTATTCTAGTATGCAAACGGCGCGGAATCAAGAGGAGGCAGGGG
>JACZRH010000031.1 GCA_022574815.1 Planctomycetota bacterium
TTTTCACGAGCAGGGCCGCGAAATTACAGAGCGAGTAGACGCCGACAGCCTTGGCGCGACGCTTCGCCGATAGCCAGACGCCAAACGCAAGCGCGATCGCTTCGGTTACGCACTCGCCGCGCGCCTCGGCGTCAAGGTGCCGGAACTTCGCGCGCAATACGCGCCGCAATTCGGGTAGAAACGCGACAAATTCGGCTCGCAACCAGCGGTCATTCTCTTGGAGCGCTACCACGGCATTCTCCTTACAAGCAGACGACCGCCACTCCTGCATGCAGGAAGCCCCCGAAAGGAGGCGGCGGTCCGACGAAAACGGAACGTCGCCCCCGTCCGTTACGGGAGCTGGAAGAGGTTTCTGGGAGTCAGTTGGGGGACTTGGCGCGGCAGCTTCATTGATTGGCCGGATGGCCGCTCATCAGACAGGGCCCCATTCTGCCCGACTACTACCTGACAGATCGCATTGCACCGTCCCGATCATCGACGAGCGGACGGCTGTTCAAAGGCGCTGAATTCCCGCACTCCTTCGATAACTCGAGTGAGGCGACTCAGCCGGGGGACGCAAGTGCCATAGTCCCTCACATAATAGTAACGCGTTTGACCCCGGTAATTCAGGTTCATCGCCGATGCCGGGGTAACCGGGCTACGAATCACGACGGCGTGATCTGCGATCATCGGATGATCCGAGAATGTCCGTGGGACGTGATCGCCTAAGCTGCCATGAAAAAGCCTGCCAGCAAAGTGTAGGCCGCGATGTACGTTGCGATCGGTTGACGGCGTTTGTTAGCATCCCGACGTCCATGAGCTTGGCGAACTACAAGATCTGAGTCAGCGAGCGAAGAAACGCCGAGAAACATCGGCGATACTGTCGGTTGCGTGCCCCAGACATAGAAACGTGGAAGCATGACGATGGCCAGGCAGAGCAGTCTACTCCGTGAAACCTACGAACTTGAATTCACGCTTCGGGAGATCGAACCTCGCATCTGGCGGCGAGTCGCCGTGCGTAACAATCACTCCCTGGCCGTTTTGCACGACATCATCCAAAACGTCATGGGCTGGAAGGACTGCCACCTGCACGAGTTCGAAATCGACGGCCAGGTTTACACGGCCCGCTACCCCGAGTTGGAGCACTGGGAGGAGCGAAAGGTCCGCAACGAACGACGAGCGTACCTACGTGACGTTCTGAGCGGCAAGGGCTCTCGATTCTCGTACCTCTACGACCAGGGCGACTACTGGCAGCACGACATCGCCGTGGTCAAGGTCAGCCAAGTCAAAACGCCGGAAGAATTAGAGCGATATCCGCTCTGCTTGGCCGGTGAGCGGGCCTGCCCACCCGAAGACGTCGGAGGCTCATCCGGGTACGCCGAGATGCTCGAAGCTCTTTCTGATCCGGCACACGAAGAGCATGAGAGCTACATCGACTGGCTGGGGCATCCTTTCGACCCCGAGTTCTTCGACATGAAGGCCGTCAACTCCCTGCTCAGGAGCATCCGATGAGCCCGTGAACAGCCGCTTGGTCCCGAGATCGCATTTCTCATTACGAATCAGTGCGGCCATCAATTCGTCGGAGCGCGTGTAGAGCGAGCATCGTCCTGGCAACCCGCCCTTCGGATCAAAGCCCTTCAGCAGAGCATGGACCATCAGCGAACGCGTAAGACCCGCTCGAAGGAGGCGCGTCGAAGCCGGCCACCTTGCGGAGAATACGGTTGAGCACACGCGCATGTCACGCTCCGTCCGGCGCATATGAATTGGCTGGCCGACCTGGTTGCCCGCGCGGACTGTCAGACGGCCCGGAGGGCAAGAGCCGAATTCGCGAAATGCATGGCGTTCGGTGACGCGGGACCGCCACGGCAATCTGCGTGATTCGGGACGGGCTATCTCGTACTGAACGGAACGTCCCATCCCCGGTGAAACCGCAGCATGGCCGCGCCGGTAATTACCGGATTCAGCCGGCGCATACCGCGATAGGACGCTTAGAAATGCGGTTGAATGCAACGGTTTGCGAAAGTGGGGATTGTGCGTTAGACTCTAAGAATGAAGTGGTTTGCGGGTCCTTCGGCATGACCGGGCGTACGCTCGACATCCATGAGGTCACAGGTTCAAGTCCTGTATCGCCCAGTTGGCCGCTTGTTTCGCCGCTGAACGGCGGCGCACTTTCAGGCACACCGGCGAAAAACCCTTGTTTGCAGCGTCGGCGCCCGACGCGTTCTCGGACCTGCAAGCCCTTGCACGTGCGTGCTGCAACTTATGTGCAGCGCCCGGCCTGGGCGGTTCAGTCCCGGATTCGTCGCCGCCCGCCTGAAGTGTTCGTCGGCGACTGGCAAACAATGCCGTGGGCGACCGCCTGCGAGTTGCCGATCCACGCGCAGACGACGTGTGCCGTGTAGCACTCCATGAGTTCGGTGTCGCGCGTGGCCCGCAAGTTCTAATACAGTTTGGGCCAGGGCGTCAGGCCGCCCCGTGCCCCAAGAGCGAAAGCGGCCCGCAGCGCCGCCACGAGCAGCCGGCTGATCTAGAATCTACGCAGACCTCGCGGAGCCCGGGCCACGAGGCTCGTAGCGGCGCAAGTCGAGACGGAGCATGAAGGTCTTCGCCGCCCAATTCAGCTACTTCGTTCGCAGCCGCAAGGGGCGGCGCAACCTCCGATTGCTCTTCCAGATGCTCGCGGTCCTGGCCGTGATGGTCACGGTCTATAGCGTGCTGTTCCACTACATCATGGCCTGGGAGTACCGCCATCACGAACAGCCGATGCGCTACAGTTGGGTGACCGGCTTCTACTGGACGTTGACGGTGATGTCCACCTTGGGCTTCGGCGACATCACCTTCCAGAGCGACTTGGGCAGGGTCTTCTCGATGGTCGTGCTGCTGTCCGGAACGATGTTTATGCTCATCCTGCTCCCGTTCACGTTCATCCAGTTCTTCTATGCGCCCTGGATGGAAGCACAGGCCGCCGCCCGGGCGCCACGGGCTCTGCCGCAGGAAACCGCCGGGCACGTCATTCTGACGCACTACGATCACGTGACCAGCGCGCTGATCAACAAGCTGGTGCAGTTCGGCTACGCGTACGTGCTGCTGGTCCAGAACCTCGAGGAGGCCTTGAGCCTGTACGACCGGGGAATCAACGTCGTCGTGGGCGACCTCGACGACCCGGCTTGCTATCGCAGCATCCGCGCGGACCGCGCCGCTCTGGTCGCCACCACCGCCGGCGATGCGATCAACACCAACGTGGCCGTCACCGTGCGCGGCATCGCGCCACACGTCCCGATCATCTCTACCGCCAAGGACCCGGCCTCCGTGGACATCCTGGAGCTGGCCGGCGTCTCGCGCGTGCTCCAGCTCGACGTCATGATGGGCCAGTCGCTGGCCCGCCGCGCCATCGGCGGCGACGCCATGACGCACGTGATCGGCCGCGTGGACCAGCTTCTGATCGCGGAAGCGAACGCCACCCGCACCCCGCTGGTCGGCAAGACCCTTCGGGAAAACCGGCTTAACGAACTGGGCGTGACCGTGGTCGGCGTCTGGGAGCGCGGGCGGTATGAGCCGGCCGGCCCGGACACCCAGATCACGCCGTACACGGTGCTCGTGCTGGCCGGCTCGCAGAATCAGTTGCTCAACTATGACGAACACTTTGCGATCTACAACGTCTCCGCGGCGCCCGCCCTGATCATCGGTGGCGGGCGCGTCGGGCGGGCCACGGCGCGGGCTTTGGTGAAGCACGGCATCGACTATCGCGTCGTGGACCGCCTGCCGCAACCCGCGCTGGACCCGGACAAGCACGTGCTCGGCAGCGCGGCGGAGCTGGAGGTTCTAGAGCGGGCCGGGATCAAGAAAACCCCCACCGTGATCATCACCACCCGCGACGACAACACGAACATTTATCTGACGATCTATTGCCGGCGCCTGCGACCCGACGTGCAGATCGTCAGCCGGGCCACGCTGGAGCGCAACGTGGCGACGTTGCACCGCGCCGGGGCCGACTCGGTCATGTCGTACGCCTCCATGGGCGCCAACGCGGTCTTCAATCTGCTCGAGCGCAGCGACATCCTGATGGTCGCCGAGGGGCTGGACGTTTTCCGAATGAAAATGCCGGCCAGCCTCAAGGAAAAGACGATCGTGGAATCCGCCATCCGCGCCCAAACCGGTTGCAGCGTGATCGCGATCAGCAAGGACGGCGTCATGGACATCAATCCCGATCCCCGCACACCGCTGCCGGCGGATGCCGAGATCGTCCTGATAGGAACCGTGCAAGCCGAGAAGCGGTTCCTGGAGCTGTACCGCGAGGCATGAAGCGGCCGCGCGACATAAACCGATCCCCAGAACCGCCCCTTCAACGCGACGCGGAACATAGCAGCGCGCTCTTGCGCACCAGCTCGAGCAGCCGAACGGCGGTTGGCGCGGCCGGCAAGACCACGTTCATGTCTCGCGTCCTCCCCGACCGCTCGACCGTCTCACCCTCCCCCAACCGCCGCTCCACCTCCTCTCAGGGCAACGCGCCAGCGTGGGTTGGTTGAAACCGCTGGGCCAGGCGAAGCGGCGAAGGGCGGGCCGCGAATCGAAGAAGAGAATCGTCGCCGGCGGCGACGTGCCGAATTCTTTGTGCTCGAAGTATTTGCGAAGTCCTTTTTTGTTTCTTATACATTCGAGCAACTCGCGGCCATCACCGGAGGCGTAGATGCCCTGATCGTAGGGTTTTTCGTTGTTATCCTAGTGCCTTTCGACGGCATTCAAGGCAACGCCGATGCTGTGAAGAGCTTCGTCCGTGTCGTTGATGCCGATGGCGGGCAAAAGGGCCTTGGGACGGCTCAGGCGAGTGTCGAGATCGTGATGCCCAATTCGACGGTTTCGATGATCACGGAATTTGGCACAGCGAGCCTCTATTTGGGGTAGCATCGATTTGAGCGTTCTTTGAGAAGTATTGTCCGCAGGCGGGATAATCGAGACCAGGTACTTGATAGTCAGGTTGTTCTCTTGTTCGCCGCGGACGCGTGACTTTGCGGGATCAGTAATGCGACACACCGTCAGGATGATGTCATCGCGCAAGACCTCACGGACAATTCGGAAGAAGAACGACGCAGCGTAATCCAGCATCTCGACGGATTCGTCATCGGTGCACTAAAGAATTTTTTTGCTACAGGCCGAGCCGGTTTGCGCAATTCGTATCTGGGAGGAGCGTGGTGAAAAGTAATACGAGCAAGACGGCGAATCGTGGCTCACGCTCGGGAGAACCATCCTGATGATCCGGAGCAACGTCGCTTTCGCGCCGAAGCCGCGGCCCTCTTGGGGCTGGATCGAGACGAGCCGACCAAACCGAAGGAGGTGTCGCCCGCACAAGAATGACAATCAGACCCCCAAGCGCAAGCGCCGGGTTCCTGACGGACCGAAAACTGAACCCTGAAAACTAAGAACGGCCGGTGCGCCCAAGCTACCAAGCAAGCACTCACCGGCCAGGCATCTCCCGAGCGATTGGTCTGCGCGCCCGGGGCGATGACTTATTGTAACCCAGGCCGATTCCGAGAAAAGGAGAAACACGATGTACCAACGATTCAGCACGAAGCGGCGAAGATCCGCGCCCAGCTCGGCGGCGGACTGATAGCGGAGCTCTCTGTCCTTCTCGAGCGCCTTGGCCACGATTGTCTCGATGTCGCCGCGAAACCCCGTATCGGCCAAGCCGAGCCGTGAAAGCTCTTCCTCGCGGCGACCTGCACGTGCCCAGCCACCGTCGACCGTCGACGCCGACCTCGCTATGATTCCGGCTTGAATGCAGCCCGTCGCCGACGCGGTCAATTTCGCAAGGACCACAGCGATGAACAAAGAACGCCTGTTCTTGGGCAGTTGCTTCGCTTTGATCGCGACTTCGGTCTGTTTCGCCGTCATCGGCGCGATCATGGGACCGCTCAAGGAGCAATTCGCCCTCAGCAACGAGCAGGTCGGCTACATCGCCGGCGCTTCGCTCTGGGGCTTCACCATCTCAATATTCGTCCTCGGCCCGCTTTGCGATGTGCTCGGCATGCGCAATCTGCTGCGTTTCGCGTTGATTTGCCACGCGGCCGGCGCAATGACCATGATCTTCGCCAATGGCTATTGGATGCTCTTCGCCGGCGCGCTCATCTTGGCAATGGGCAACGGAACCGTCGAGGCCGCGTGCAACCCGCTGGTCGCCACCGTCTACGCCGACCAGAAAACCAAGAAACTCAACCAATTCCACGTCTGGTTCCCCGGCGGCATCGTCATCGGCGGCGTGTCCTGTTTCCTGCTCGACAGATTCGGCTTGGACAACTGGCAGATCAAACTGGGCCTGATCCTGCTACCCACCCTCGTCTACGGCGTGCTGTTCGTCGGTCAGAGATTCCCGGTCACGGAGCGCGTCCAATCCGGGCTCTCTTTCGGCCAAATGGTGCAGGCCACGCTGGCAAGGCCGCTGTTCCTGATCCTGTTGGCCTGCATGGCGATCACCGCCTCGCTCGAACTCGGCCCCAACCGGTGGGTCCCCGCCGTCCTCGAAGCCGGCGGAATCGCAGGAATCCTCGTACTCGCTTACATCAACGGCCTCATGGCCATCCTGCGTTTCTTCGCCGGCCCCGTCGTGCACCGACTCTCGCCAACCGGCATTCTCGTATCCTCGGCGGTTCTTTCCGGGGTCGGTCTCTACTGGCTCAGTTACGCTGAAACTTCCGCTATGGCTTTCGCAGCCGCGACCGTGTTTGCAGTCGGCGTCTGCTACTTCTGGCCGACCATGCTCGGCGTCACCTCCGAACGCGTGCCCAAGAGCGGCGCGCTGGGCCTGGCCCTGATTGGCGGAATGGGCATGCTCGCGGTCGGCCTCGTGACAGCGCCGCAGATGGGCAAACTGGCCGACAAGTCGCTCCACACCCGGCTGCTCGAAAATCCGCAGGAATCGATCGCCGCGCTCGAACAGGTCGTCGCGATCTATCCACCTCTGGCAGCCACCGCCGTTGAGCCGTTCAAGTCCGAGATCGAAGGCGCGATCGATCAAGTCCGGTCCGTTCTAGCCGCCGCGGCCGACGGAGCGCTGCCCGACAATACCGCCGGAGCGATGCGTGCAGCGGTCGGCAATGCGCCCAAAGGCGAAGCGGCCGAGGCGGTCGTGAAGGCCGTCAAGGGCGTCCTCGGCCCAGCCGACAACTACGGCGGCCGCATGTCGTTCCGCTACGTCGCCCCGTTCTCGATCGTCATCATCGTCGTTTTCGGCGTGCTGTACCTGCGCGACCGCGCCGGCGGCGGGTACAAAGCCGAGACCCTCAACACAGAGAAATGAGGCCATGAGAACAAGCCTGTTTTTCTGCGCGGCCCTGGCCGCGTGGATCGCAGTTACGCCTGTGCATACCGATTATTCCATCCGCGGCGACCGGGCGGGTCGTTGACACGGGTGGGGCGGCTATCGGTGCGCGAGGCGTGCGAGAACTCATGGCAAACAAGCCCGACGTTGCGCGTATAGCAACCGCTTCGCGCAGTGTGTTCGATTCGCTCTCGTATCTCGATGGCCGTTACGATGATCGCCTGAACGGTGCCGGCGTAAGACCTCGCGATGCCGCACGGGAGCGCCATGGGTTCTTTTCCTGACGATGCGCACAAACCCGGGATTGATGCGCGAAACGCGGGGACGCGGGCAAAACCCAATGGCACCGGCACCAACAAGTGCACGGGAAGCGACACCGCCCCCGCGATGATTGGTCGCGATCTAACCTCCCTGCCGACCGGCATGCTGGGCCGACAGGTGTTCATTCTCGCGCTGCCGATGCTCGGCGAGCAGTTCCTCAACTTCATGGTCTCGATGGTGGATACCTCGCTGGCCGGGACGATCAGCAAGGAAGCCACCGCCGCGGTCGGCACGGCCAGCTACGTGGGCTGGTTCATTACGCTCGCGTTTCAGCTCGTCGGCGTCGGCGCGTCGGCCCTGGTCGCGCGCATGTACGGTGCCCGCGACATCGGCACCGCCAATCGCGGGCTGAACCAAGCGATGGTGATGGCGCTGCTCATCGGCGCCGCCGTGACGGTCGTAGTTCTCTTCGCTGCGACACCGTTCAGTTCGGTGTTGTTGCGGACGACCGAGGCGAGCACGATGTGCTCCACCTACCTGCGCATCGACGCCTGGAGCTACACCGCCGCCAGCCTCTCGTTCGTCGGCCTGGCGATCGTGCGGGCCGCGGGCGACACGCGCTCGCCGATGTGGATCATGGTGGCCGTCAATGTGCTCAACATCGTGATCTCGATGTGGCTGCTGTTCGGCCTGGGTTGGGGTGTGGTCGGGATCGCGATCGGCACGGTCGTCGCGCGCGTGGCCGGCGGCGTGCTGACGCTGGTGGTCTTGTGGAGAGGCCTGCGCGGTCTGCGCCTCGAATGGCGGCTCCTACGCCCGGACTTCCCGATCATCGGGCGGATCGTGCGGGTCGGGCTGCCTTCGGCCGGCGAGGCCTCGATCATGTTCCTGACGCAGTTGATCTTCATCTTCATCGTGACGATGACCGCCACGGGCGCCGACTCGACCGTCAACTACGCCGCCCACCTGATCGCCATCCGCGCCGAAGGCATCACCTATCTGCCGGCCATCGCCTGGATGACGGCGGCCGCCACGCTGGTCGGGCAGTACCTCGGGGCGAACCAGCCCGAGCGTGCCGCCCGCGCCGCTCACCTGGCCGCCTTGCAGGCCGGCCTGCTCACGACCGCTGCGGGAATCGCCTTTTTCGTGTTCGCCGAGCCGTTCTACGCGTTCATGAGCAACGACCCGCAGGTGCGCGCCGTCGGCGTCCCGGCCTTCCGCATCATGGCCTTTTTCCAGCCGCTGCTCGGCATGGGCATCGTTTACGTCGGGTCGCTGCGCGGCGCCGGCGACACCCGCGCCGCGCTGATCGTCACCACCATTACCGCGCTGCTCGTCCGCGTGCCGCTCGCGTACCTGTTCGGCGTCGTCTTGCACGGCGGCCTGATCGGGGCCTGGATCGGCATGTGGTGCGACAACGTGCTGCGCTGTCTCCTGATGGCCGGGCGCTTCGTGCAGGGCGGGTGGAAAAAGATCGAGGTCTGAAGGACTGTGCGCGATCATGCGGCCCTGCACGGAGAGTGCGGGTGTCGCGAGCTACGTTGCTTGCAGCATTTGCCGGATCGTCTGCTCCAGCAGGGGCCGTCCGGCGAAATCCATGCCGAGCGCGCGCAGCTTCCCGGTCTCGATCTGGTGCTTCGGTTCCCTGGGGCTTCCGTCGATCGTTGCGCGACTGCCCGCCCGATCCTTCGCGATCGTCGCGACCTCAAACTCCGAAATGTACCGGTCGTAGCAGTTGAACGCTTCGCCGGCGATGCGCTCCGCCGGCGCGTCGAGCAGGGTTTCGACGGCCCGGGCGACGTCCGCCGCATGCACTTCCTTGCCGCCGCGCTCGCAAGTGACGTTGTCGCCACGTGCGACGGCGCGCACCAGATCGAACCACTTGCTGCTCTCGGGCGGATGCGCGAGGCCGTAAATGCCGGTCGGTCTTAGCGCACAGATCGTGTATCCGTCGTGCAGCGCGTAGCTGTGTACGAACTTCTCGATCGCGGCCTTGTGCGCTCCGTAATGGCTCGCCGGCCAGAGCGGATGGGCCTCGTCGAGCGGGCGGTCGTCGAGAATTCTCTCATGGACGGCACAAGTCGAAATGAAAATGAACCGCCCGACGCCGGCCCGCCGCGCGGCCTCAATGAGTTGGACCGTGCCGACAACGTTCCTGGTAACGAATTCGACCAGCTCGCCTTCGCCGCCGCGAAATCCTCCGCCCGGGTGGTGCAAAGCCGAGTGTACGACCGCGTCGCAGCCGTCGACCAGCGCGGCGCCGCGCTCGGCCGCGCCTAGCTCGCCCGGCAGCCATTCGATGCTCGACTCGCTTTCGCCGAAGCCCGTCCGATCGCTCGTTTCGCGATACCAGCAGCGGCACTGGTCGCCGCGAGCCGCCAGACGCGCGACGATGTAACGCCCCAGAAAGCCGCTGGCACCGGTGATGGCCAATTGCATGACGTAGACCCAGGTCGAGGCGCGCCACGCTCGCATCCGAGCCCGAAGCGTTAGCGAGGGTTTCGCGCTGGACTGCCAGGTCCGCACAAATCCCTCGCTAACGCTTCGGGCTCGGATGGGGGCGCCGCGCTTGAGGAAAAAAAAAGTCAGCCCGAAACGCGTGCCGCGAGAGCTTCGAGCACCTCGTCGTGCTCCGGAAAGCGGCCCTCGTCATGCTTGCTGAAAACCACCTCGCCATCGGCCTTGACGTCGAAAATTCCGCCGGCACCTTCGATCATTTGCGCGTCGATGCCGAAGCGTTCCTTGATCGCATCCGCCAAACTGGCGGCCTTGGGGTGGTAGTCTCACTGCACGCAGTATTGGATGCTGATTTTCATTCGGCAAACCTCCAGGTTTCTCGCGCCGCGGCGCGTCGCTGTTTCAAAGTATGCTATGATAGTTTCGTGAAACGATCAAACGCCGGACCGGGTCGGCTGCTCTACGCCGAAAGAATGAGCCGCGAGTGGTCGGTCGTCGTGGGTTCGGCCGGGTAAAATGCCGGTTGAAAACGAGAAGATTGCGATGAAACGGAAACTGCGAGCCGCAGCGGGCGTGTGCATCCTCTTGGCGTGCGCGGCCGCCTCGGCGCAGGTGATCGGCCAGGAAGCGCCGGAGATCGGCGTGCCCGGCTGGTTTGGAGACGGCGACCGCCCGTCGCTCGCCAAGTACCGCGGCAAGATCATCGTGCTGACCTTTTGGCGCAGCAACGACGACGCCTCGCGCGAGGCCCTGCCGACGTTGAACAAACTGCATTCCCATTTCTCTTCCAAAGGCGTCAAGTTCATCGCGTTCACGCCCGAGGACAAGCAGCCACTCGAGGAATTCTTCAAGCAAAACGAGATCGAGCACCAGGTCGCCTACGGCGTTCCCATTCCCAGTCAGTACGAGGTGACCTCTCTTCCGCGAACCTTCCTGATCGATCCGGCCGGCCGGCTCGCGTGGCGCGGCGACCCCGAAGACGATCTCGAATACCGCATCGAGCGTCAAATCCGCCACACGCCACCGCCGGGATCGAATGCGAAGGCGCTGCGCAAACGACTCGCGCGCGTGACGGGCGCCCTCGACGACGGCAAGCTGATGCGGACGTATACGCTGGCCAAGGATCTCGCCGCCGACGCCGATGAGGGCACCAGCGTCGCGAAGCGGGCCGACGAGTTGATCGCCGAGGTCGAAAAGGCCGTCGAGGATTGGGTGGACGAGGCCAAGCAGGCGATCAACGACGACGATCCCGAGGACGGCTGTCGAAAGATCGCAGAGCTGACCGTTCGGCTGGAGGGCTCTAAGATCGCCGGCAAGGCCAAGACCGAGCTAAGGCGGCTGAGGCGCAACAAAAAGCTCAAACCGCTGCTCGACGCCGCCCTCGCCAACGCGCGGGCCGGTCGCTTGCACGACCGCGGCCTGGGGCTCGAGGCCGGCGGGCGCTACGCCCAGGCGGTCGAGGCCTATCGCGGCGTGATCGAGCAGTACACGCAAACCGAGGCTGCCAAGACCGCCAAAAAATCGCTCGACCGGATTAACGCCAGCAAGCGTATTCAAGCGGCATTGAAGAAATCGCGCGAAGCGGTCGAGGCGGACCGCTGGATCGAGATCGGCGACCGCTACACTCGGGTTGATATGAAAGAGCAGGCCCGTGCGTACTACAACAAGGTCGTCAAAGAACATCCCAAGAGCGCCGCCGCGCCGAAAGCCCGCGAGCGTCTCGCCATGCTGGACGACAAGTAAAGCAAAGCGAATAGCGAATGCACGGGGCCGTAGCGTCTCGGCCCCCCCACCAACTTCGCACCACTTCTACGCACGCCAAAAAAACTGGCAAAAATTGCGTGAGCGCGCTTCCCGGCTGTCGCTCCGTTCTTAGGCAGGCACGCGGCGGACCGTGTGCCGGAAAAGTCGGCGCCCCGTCAGGCCCCTGGGCCCGGCGCCGCCGGCGAGACACTTGGCCAATTGCAGAAGAGGACGCAGCCATGAACGTTCCCATCAAGACCACGCTCCACACGCTTGTCATGTTCGCCTTGGTCCTGGTGGCGCCGCAGCTCCGCGCCGCCCCTCAGGAAGCCGACACCTACGCCGCCGAAAACGACGTCGCACCGCCCCAGCAGATCTGGGCGAACGACGTCGACAATCCACGCTACGATCCGACGACCGGCGGCGGGCTGTACCTGCTCGGACCGCGCTACATCGTCTCCGAGGACGAAAGCCGGGCCACCTTTGATTGGCTCCACGAGACGATTCAGGCCAGCGTCAGCGGCACGATGTGGTTCGTTGCGGTCGACTACGCCGGCGACGAAAGCGACACCGACATGGCCCAAGACGAGGGCATCGCCGCGTTACAGGAGTTCCGCGTGTTCGAGGTGTCGCTCGAAGCGGTCCAGTTGCTCGACCCGACCGACCCGATTCTCCAGCGCATCGGGATGCGGCTCGATCGGACGATGGTGTCGTCCGGAACCTTCGACCCCCGCGACAACTCGGTCGAATTCGAACTCTGGCTCACCGGCGACGAAGGCCCCCTGCCGTTGCCCATGCCCGTGCAGGTCCGCGGCGAGATGCACGCCGACCGCCTGATCCTCACCGGTGACACCGGCGAAAGCCCGGATTACACCCGCATGCGGTTCAGCATCAGCGCCTCGGCCGCAGATTTCGAGCGCCAGGACTCCAGTGTCGCGGGTACGTTCGTCCAAGGAACGGCCCAAAGAGCGGAAGCCCTCGGCGGTTCGCGAAGCGAGACCAACCTGATCCTCACCGGGCCGGTCGATGAACGGGCTGCGAACGAGACCGGCGGTAAGCGGAAAGCCGCGCGACGCGTAGCTGACTCCGACGCCTCGGCCGACATCGACGCCCAAGCGCGTCGGCCAAAGAACGAATTCGACAACACCGACGCGTCGCGTCGCGTGGCACCCTCCTACGACGGCCGGAAGCCGCGGCCGAGAAAGGAGGACCGGGACGGATAGCAGCATGGTACGTGGTCGCGTCGCGCGGGATGTTCCGCGACGCGCCCGGAGCATGGGCGTCAGCCACCCTCACAGCGCCTCGACGTCGCCGGGAAATCCGATCCCGGCGGCGTCGAGGTCGTTTGCGCGCGGACATTGGAAGCGGTAGCGCTCGTTCGCGGTCATGTCGCGTACGTCGCGGCCTTTTCAACGATCCCCCGACCCTCCACCAATTTCACAGCCCGAACCGCAGGCCGCCGAATATCAGGCCAAACCCGACGCTCTTAGCAATTCCGACGGCGCCGAGCGTGATGCCCGCCGTGGCCAGGCCGCGCCCGCCGACGCGCCCGTTCGAGGCGTCGATCTCCTTTCGGGCCTGCGAGCCGAGGACGATCGCGATGATGCCGAGCACGACGCCGCAGACGATCAGCGAGAAGATCCCCAGCACGAAGGAGGCGGTCGCTTTTCCGGCGCGGTCGGCCGGACTTGTGCCGCGCGGGGCGTAGGGAACGGTCCGGGGCGGGGCGGTCGCCGCGCTCATCGATCGGCCGCAGATCGGGCAGTATTCGGGTGTGGCGCCGCCGCGCGGCGAAATCGTGTGGCGGCACTGCGTGCAGAAGCGATCGCTTGCGCTCATGGCGATGAGACCTCCGCCTCTTCCGGCACGGACTCGACCAGCGCGACGCCGTACGACGTGCCGAGCCGATCGGCACCGGCCTCGAGCATCGCCAGGGCCTTCGGCAGGTCGCCGATGCCGCCGGAGGCCTTGATCTTGAGCGGCGCAATGTGTTTTCGCAGCAGCGCGACGTGCCGGACGGTCGCGCCGCCGGCGGGGTGCAAGCCGGTCGAGGTCTTGACGAAATCGGCTTGCGCCTCGGCGATGCAGCGGCAACCGAGGATGATTTGCTCGTCGGTCAACGCCGCGGTCTCGAGAATGACCTTTACCAGCACGTCGGCGTCCGTTTGTTTCACTACATCCACCACGGCCGAGATGTGGCCAACGACGATCGCGCGGTCGCCGGCGGTCAGAGCGGGGAGGTTCACGACCAAATCGATTTCGCGGGCGCCGCTTTCGATGATCGCGCGAGCCTCGACTGCGCCGCTGTCGGCCGGCGCGCCCCCGCACGGCAGTCCCACGACCGCCGCCACGACCGTGTCCGTGCCCCGCAGCCGCTCCACGCAACGCCGCACCCAAGCCGGACGGACGCACGCGGCGTAAAAACCGTGTTCGACACACTCATCGCACAGCCGATTAACGTGGTCGACCGTTGCAACGGGATTGAGGAGCGTGTGGTCAATCAGCCGGCCGAGCGCGGCGCGAGTGTACAGGTGCGTGTTCACGTGGTTTTTCGCTCGTCGTTCGCGACGGCGTCCGAGGCCGAAACCCTCGCTTGGGCTTCGCGCTCGGATGCGGCGTTGGGCTCTGTAGCGGCTTCGGGTTCGCTAGCGGCGACGACGATGCACGCGTCCTGGACCGTGTGGCCCAGCATCCGCGCGACCGGCACCTCGACGCCCTGCTTCTCCGGCATATCGGCGTGCAGAACGATCAGCCGATCACGCCGCTCGCTCAGCCCGACGATCGCGTCGTCACAGGCCCAGGCGCGGCGGATCGAGGCCGGGCCGCGCATCAGCGGCGAGATGATGCCCTCGTCGCCGTACACGCCGCAGACGCCTTGCGGGCCGGCGGGGATCACCAGCTCGACCAGATCGTTCCAGCGGCGGGCGTCGATGGACTCGATCGGGTCGCTGCCGCGATGGGCCACGACCCAATCGCCGCCGTCGAGCTTGCCTTGCAGGACGAGCCCGTCGCCGGTGCCGACGTAGATCGAGTCTTCGAGAATGTCGAGGCAGTGCACCGTCGCGCCGTTCGTGCTGCGCGATTCGAGCTGCTGGCCGGCGGCGTCAAAGATCCGTACCGAATCGTCGGCCGCGAAGACCAGCCGGCCGTCATCGGTGGCGGTCGCCGCCCGAACCGTTCGCGGGACGTTCGCTTGCGGCGTGAGCAAAGCAACGCAGTCGGACGGGTTCTCCAGCGACCACGACCAGCACCCGAGCTGCGAATGCGTCGCGCACACGCGGCCGCCGACGATCGTAGCCGCGTTGAAACCGGTGCGCGGGCGCTCCGCCGTGGGCACTTCCAATCGAGCGAGCACTTTGCCGTCGTCGGGGGAGAGCAGCCACACGCCGCGTGCGGCGCCGACCAGCAAACGATCGCACGCGCGGCTGAAGGTCACGGAGCGCAGCCCGCCGAGGTCCTCGTCGAGCGGCACCCGCCGAGTGAGGTGCTCCGGGTTGGTAGGATCGAGCCAGACGCACTCGTTGCCGGCTACCAGGACGACGGCGCGCGCGGTCTTATGGTCGGGCGTAATCCGCCACAGGTTTTCGAGCAGGCGCCCGCGTTCGGCGGGGGATAGCGAGGGCAGCAGGTCGTGCCATTGCAGGCGGCTTTCGTCGCCGGCAGCGCTCTTGAGCTTTTCGAAAACCGCGCTCAAGCCCTCAAGCCGGCGCTCGGTCGCCGTGATGGCGGCCCGTTCGACCGTCTGGCGGGCCTTGATGCGCTCGACGCGGCGCTCGGCGTCGCGTTGCAGCGCCTCCGTGTGCGCGAGGGTGTCGCTGGTCAGCTTGAGCCTGCCGACGCGGTCGATGATCAAGCCGGTCTCGAAAAGGAACCGCTTGAGCTGGTCGCTCAGGGCGGCGAGCAAGTCCGCGCGCACCTCCTCATGCACGAGTTTGCGGGCGGGGTTCGCGCGGATGAGATTCTCGAGCGCGGTCCGGCCGCCAGCGTCGGCGAACAGCTTTGTGAGGCGTTCGAGCGTCAGTTCTTCCTGCGTCATGACGGACTTGCGCAGCGCGGCCAGGTCGTCGTCGCGCGCCTGCCAGCGCACCAGCACCTCGCCACCGCCGCTGACGATGTTGCCGCAGCTCGCCTTGGTTTCCGAAACCCCGACGGGCAGCGTGATCAGCCGATTGCGCACCAGGACGATTCGTTCGTCCTTTTCGGGCTTGGGGTCTTCGCCGGCGGGCACGAATCGGCGGCGCCCGTCGCGCCGTTCGACGAGGCTCATCCAGGCGTCGGGAATCGGCGTGCTCGACATCAGCGCGCGCGGCCACGCGTCGCCGTCGATGTACAGTGCCAGAAGATTCGGATCCGCCAGTCGTTTCATCGTGTCGCGACTCATCGCTGTGGCTCCGTTCGGTCCTGATTATCATTCGATCCGCTCGGCAATCGACGATTCCGAGCTGCGGGAGGGCGCTGACAGTGCTCGCAAAGCGAGCATCCGCCCGTTTCGCTAAGCAGAGTTCCGTGTGTCACGATGCTAACTCTCATTCAGCGCCCACTGGTCGTACTTCTCACAATCCTTGCGGCTGACCGAGGGCACAATCTCCTCGATCACCGCCAGCACGTCCGCCATGTTTATATTACGCGGTTCGGCCCCGGAAACCGTTTCCAAAAATGGGCGAGTTGCCGAACGGGCGCAGATCGCCTTGATGTCGGCGCCGCTGTAGCCCTTGGTGTGCTCGACCAGGACGCTGAAATCGATCTCGTCGTCGAGCGGGCGGTCCCCGAAGTAAATCTCGAACAGCCGAAAGCGGGCTTCGGCGTCGGGCAGCGGCACGTAAACGCGCGAGTCGAAGCGGCCGGGCCGCATGATGGCCGAGTCGAGGCTCCAGGGCTCGTTGGTCGCGCCGAGGAACATCAGCGCTCGGCCGACCTTGCGGTCGAAGCCTTCGAGCTCCTGCAGGATCTGTGGGACGACACGCTGCATGACGGTGGATTGGCTCGACCGCCGCTTGGGAACCAGCGATTCGATCTCGTCGATGAAGATGACGCTCTTTTGCTCCTCCTTGGCGGCCTCGAACAGCTTGCGCACGTTCTGCTCGGCCTCGCCGACCCACTTGCTCATCAGCTGGGCGGGCGTGATGACGAACATCGTCGCGTCGAGCTCGCAGGCGATCGCCTTGGCGATCATGGTCTTGCCCGTCCCGGGCGGGCCGAACAACAGCATTCCGCCGCCAACGTCGATGCCGTAGCGCTTGGCCATCTCGGGGTGGCGGAAAGGGTAGATCATTTTGAGGTAGATTTCTTCCTTGACGTCGTCGAGCCCGGCGATGTCGTCGAAGCGGATGTCGGGTTTTTCCTTGACAATCCAGTCGCTGGCGTCGGCACCGGATTCATCGTCGTCGCGGGCCCGGTCGCCGCGCCGGCCGCCCTTGCCGGCGCCCCGTTTGGCCTTGCGGTCGCAGTCCTTGGCCAGGTCGATCAGCTCCCTGGCGTAGGTCTCCTGCTCGGCCCGCTGGTCGCGGTCTTTGTTCTCCTCCGAGATCTCGATCATGCACTCGGCGGCCTGGATCAAGTAGGGCTTGGCGGCGACGTAGTCACCCTGCTTGAGGGCGGCAATGCCCTTGTCCTTGAGGCGCTTGAATGTGGCAAATGATGACGCCATAGTCAGGCATGAACCTCCGCCGGCAGGCGCTCGAGTACGAACTCGTATGCCGTTTCAGCCGCCGCGAGGGCTTCGCGCGCTTTCTGCGGACTCGGATCCCGACCGTGCGGGTATCGTACTTGCACCGCGAATCGAGTCAGCCACTCGCACGCGTCGCGAATCGTCTCGAACGCCTCGTCCTGCTGCCGCACTAAGTCGAATAACACGCCCAACGTATGAACCTTGGGCGATTCGACGCCGCGCCACAACAAGAATGCCTTCAGCAGTTTCTCGACGGTCTGCTGGCAGTGAAAGCAGCCGGTGTCCAGAATCGGTGCGTTTGTATCCACCATCACGCGCCGCGCGGTCTCCAGGTCGTTGCGAGCTTTGCGCACCCATTCGCGGACAATCTCGGCCCTAGGCGGCATAGAGCAACCGCCCTTTCGAAAGCACTTCGTGCTCAAAGCTGCTCGGGACGGTCGCCCGACGCTTAAACTCATGCTCGCCGTGAAAGTGCAGCTCGATCGGCAGGAACAGGCCGCGCAGGCAACGATAGCCGCGCTGATCCTGGTCTTCGCTGGCGAGCTCTTCGTCGTGGAGCAGGATCAGTAGATCCACGTCGCTGTCCGGCGTCGGCTCACCATAAAGCTGCGAGCCGAATAGGTAGATGCGCCGCGGCGAGAGCTCATCGACGAGACGCCGAACGATCTCATCGAGGCGCTCCGGGCTGATTCGAATTGTCGCGGCCCGCGGCTGATTCATCGCTCGTTCATGCCTCGGGCTCGTCTGGATGCCGGTCGTGAATCTCCGGATTGTAGTGGTCTTCTTCGACCATCTGGTCGTAGCATTGCACGTAGAAGGGCCGCGCGACCGGGTTCAGTTTTTGGGCGAACGCTTCGTCGAGATCGAGAGTCCGAATCAGATTCACGACGTCGGCCCAATCTTGGTAGCGCCAGGGTACCAGCTTCAGCTCGACCAGTCTCTCGAGCGATACGCAGGGTATGTCGTTGATGATCACGGCCTCGTCCGGATCGGGGAAGCGAACTTCGCGCCAAGAGCGTGTCCGTCCTCGAGGGGGTTGGCGAATACGAGACAATCGGAAGACAGCTTGAACATCCAGCCTCTTTCCCCGAAATTCCAGACGCTCTTCTGGCTCTCGAACGCGTCAAGAATCCGCTGCAGCAAAGTGTTCGATTCCTCCGCCGTATTACAATCGCGAACGCCATGAGAGACACCGAGCAAGTCCGCGAACAGACAGAATGATGGTCGGACCATCGGTTTTCCATTGAAAAAATAACTCAAGGCGTCGTGTCTCACTTCAACTCCTATTTCGACTCCTTCGCCCCCTCCCCCTTCAACTCTTCCAGCTCCGCCCGCAGGGCCGACATCTGCTGCGCCTCGCGGGCGTCCTCGACCTGCTCCTCGGCCTCGATCATGCGGTCGATCTCATCGTCGCTGATCGCTTCGACGGTCGATTCGGACACGTCGGAGGCCGCCGTGTCTTCGATGCCGTCGAGGAACATGTCCATCCGTTCGCCCATCGTCTGCGACTGGGCCATGGCCTTTTCCCAGTCCATCTGGGTCTTGGTCAGGTCGGCCTCGCCGTACAGCCGCCCGATCTCCTGGGCCATGATGCTCATCGCGCCGGCGAAGTCGGCCGCCGCCTCGGCCTGGCGCTTGATCAGCAGCGCGTTCTTGACCGCGAGGTGCTGGCGTTCGAGCAGCTTCTTGATGGTGGCGGTCTTCTTGAGCGAGTTGCGGATGAACTGGTAGGACGCCATGTCGCCGATCTGCTTGGCGTGCCGCGCGTTCTTGACGAACTCGTCCTGGAACTTGTTCTGCTCGCTGATGGACTTCTGGATCCGCCGAATGCCCTGACGGATCTTGATGTCGCGTTCGATGCGGCGTTCTTCCTTCGATTTGAAGAGACCCATTTCGTTCTCCGATCAGCGGCTCGAGCAGGATCGCATGGCAATCCGCGTCATTGCGACTCCGAAAGGGCTAGAAAAATCCGGGGTTTTGCGCCGTGTCGCCCGCCCGTTTCGCCATCACTGTCGATCCTTCTCTATGCACTGCTCGGAACAAGAAATGCTGAGCACCGTCATTCCGAACGCAGCGAGGAATCTGGCCGGGTGTCGGGCCGGGTACTTCGCTTCGCTCAGCATGACGTACGACATTTCGGGCTCCCGCTAGTAACGAACGATTCAGCTTACGCTTCCGACGCCTTCTGCCTCTCACGCACACGCCGTTCGGCCTCGTCCGCCGCCTCGGCGGTGTCCTTGATCAGACCGGCATCCATGTCGTTCCAGATTTTCAGCAGTTCCTGAGCCGCCGGCGACACGCCCGCACTCTCCTTGTCGACCGCGTGGCCGAGCTGGAGGATCTCGTCGAGCCGTTCCTGATACATTTCGGAAGTGATCGAGTCATTTTCGATCAGTTGCTCGATCGCAGCCAGGTCGGCTTCGCGGATGCCGGCCAGCCCGCCGATCTCGGTGCGGCCCGCCTGGGCGTTTTCGCGGAGCATGCGCAGCCGCGAGACGGTCAGCAGCTCCTTGCTGCGCAAGTTGAGCTGCCGGCCGATCATCATCTGTTCGGTGTGAAGCTGGTCGAACTGCTGGGCGTACGTGGTGCGCAGCTCGGGCGTCTTTTCCTTGGCGCCGCTCTCGATGATCTTGTGCTTCTCGCCGGAGAGTTTCTGCATGCGCGCGTGCATGCGGTCGCGTTCGTTGGTGCGCAGCATTTCCTGGGCGCGCAGCTCGGCGACGCTCATCGTCGCCAGCGTCTTGCGCTTGGTCATCAGCCAGGTGAAGAAGTTCATGGTCGCGTCCGTCTACGGGTGGAAGCGCTTGGCAAGCGCTGCGAACACAGATGCGAAGCCCGTGCCACACGGTTCGGCAAAACCGCGCGCCGCACTCAACTCAGCTCCGGCTTGGCCGGGTCGGCGGACTTGGTCCGCTGGGGCTCCGGCGGCGCGACCGCGGCCGAGCGTTCCTCGCGCGCCGACTCGGTCGGAGCGGCCGGCTCCTCAGCCGTGTCCACCGTTTCGTCCACGGGCGGCTTGGCCGCCGCCTCGCCCTCGGCGATCTGCGCGAACTCGGCCATGATCGACGCCTCTTCCTCGGCCATACCGGTGGACTCGATCCCGATCTCGATGTTGGCGGCCAGGTCCGCGTTCGCCGACAGCTCGGCCATGACCTGCTCGGCCTCGGCGGCCTTGGCGGTCAGCTCCTCGGCCTTGGGCAGCTCGACCCGTCCGGCCTGCTCCGCCAGCGTAAGGTGATGAATGTGCGTGCCGATGATGTCGATCTGCTGCGTAAAACCGGCCGCCTGGGTGCGCATACGCTTCAAACTGCGGCGGGTCCGCAGCAGCTTGCCGGCGACCTGCTTGCGCTCCGCGGCGCTGGCGGCGGCGGCGCCCTGCTTGAGCGCCTCGCGCTCGTCGGCTTCGAAAGCGTCCGTCTTCCGGTCGATCTCGTGCCGCTGCTGCTCGAGCTTGACGCGCTGCCCGGTGAGCTCGCGCACCCGTTCGGCGACGGTCGGCTTGAGCCGCAGCAGCTTTCGGATTCGGCTCCAAATGCTCATCGTCGTAGCATCCTCTCCGAGCGGCGTTCGACACACGTGGATGGTCTTGTCATGGACCACCGTCATCAACCGCGAATCGGCCCGGCACGCCCGCCGCACGAGCGCCACCGTCTTGGCCCGCTCCAGACCCAGCTTCTCGCTCAATTCCGCGACCGACAGGCCGCGCGAGTCGAGCAACGATTCGTTTTGTTCGAGATGGTGCATCAGCCGCTTGAGCTTTTCGTCCTGCGATTCGAGCTCGAACAGCTTGCCCCAGTGGCTGCGGCGCAAGGCCTCCGGCATTTCAACGTCCCAGCCGCCGTCCTCACGCCCGCCCATCAGGATCAGCGTCGGATTGCCCGACGAAGCCACCAGCCCGCGGGCCGAATCGGAGAAGCCCGTCGCGCTGGCGAATGCAACCGCGCTCGGCCGTTCGCGGCGCGGCAGCAGCTCGTAACGCGCGAGTGCGTTGAGCACCTGCTCGCGATCAACCGGGCCGGGCGCAGAGCCGGCCACGAGTTCGTCAATCGGTGCCAGCACCTGGGCCCGCAAACGCGACACGGTCCGCTGAAACAGCCCGCCCAGCACCGAGCGCCGAAATCGAAACTGCACGCAGCGTTTGCCCGGCAGCTTTTCGAGCGTGTCGCGGTCGTAGACCTCGAGCCGCTCGAGCGCGTCCCGCACGGCGTCGAGCCCGTCCGGCATGGCCTCGACGACGACGTTGTCGGCCGGTATCGGCCCCTTCGTCACGACCTGGGCACGGGCCCGCAACTGGTTGAGGAACTGGTCCTCGAACTGGCGTTGTTTGGAAGACTCATCCATAGGTGTCAAAGTCATAGGCCGCCCGAAAGGCGCGTCCGCAGCGCCCGCAGTATCGCGTGCCGAACGGGTTCGCGTGCCCGCAGCGCGGGTGCGAGCACACCACACCTTGCCGGTCGCGCTCCGGGGCCTGCACGCGTTTCGTTTTGGACCCGCCGCCGAACACCAGCCGCCCGACGTAACCAATAAAGCGCACGACCAGCACGACACTCATCACGAAGAAGCCGGCGATGCCGATCACGATCAGCAGGCCGATCCACAGAATGAGGTCGCCGGTCGCGAGCATGACGCGTCACTCCGCGGCCAACGTCAGGGCCGCCCCGCAGAAGATACAGAAGCTATCGTGCGGCCCGGGGTATCCCTGGCAGGAAGCGCAGCGCCGCACCCGCTCGACGACCTGCTTGCCACACCCCGTACAGTACTGATCGCCGGGCTCGAGCACCTGCCCGCAGCCCAAGCAGGTGGCATGAGTCGTGACGCGAACGGCCCCATCGCCCGGCAGCGGGGGCAGCGGCGGGCTCGTGACGGGCGGGCTGAGACGCGCGTCAAGATCCTCGAGCGCCGCTTGGGCCGTCTCGTAGCGGCGATCCTGCCGGGCGTACAGCCGCTGAAAGACCTCGTCGAGCTCCTTCGGGGCGTTCGAACGGACGCTGCTGGGCAGTTCGGCGCCCGCGGGCCGTTCGCCGGTGATCAACTCGAACAGGATCACACCAATGGCGTAGAGGTCGGCCTTGGCGGCGGGCTCAGTGTTGCCGTCGCGGACCTCGGGGGCCATGTACGCCAGGGTCCCGACCAGCTCTTCTTCGCGCGCGAAGGACGCCGACTGCGCGATCGATCGCAGCGTGTCCGCGTTGGCCACGCCGAGCCCGAAGTCGCTCACCTTGACGTTCGCCACGCTGATCGCCGAGAGCGGCTGCCCGTCGAGGTGCAGCAGCACGTTGCCGGGTTTCAGGTCGCGGTGCATCACACCCGCTTCGTGCGCCGCGACCATGCCGTGCAGGATTCCACGCAGGATGACGATGGCGGTGTCGATGTCGATCCCGGTCGGGTTCTCGTTCAGGACGTCGCGCAGCGAAGGCCCCTTGACCAGCTCCATCACGAGATAGGGCAAGTCCGAGTAGGGATCGAGCCCCAGGACCCGCACGATATTCGGGTGCCGCAATCCGTGAACGACGACGCCCTCGCGCTGCAAATAGCGCACGTATTCCGGCTCGGTCGGCAGCTTGATCGCGACCCGGTCGTCCTTCCAGACATGATGCCGCGCCCGCCACACCTCGCCGAAGGCACCCTTGCCGATGCACTCTTCGAGCAGGTATTCGCTGACGCGTGTTTCGGGATCGAATTTCGTCGTCATGGCCTTACCCAGATTTCGCCCGCGCGTGATAGCAACTCGCCCGTCACCCGCCGGCCATTTCCGCCAGATACTCCGTCACTAGATAATTATACGTCCCAGCGACCGCCAGTGCGGTCAAACATGCGAACCAAAACCAGCCCGAGCTCGAGCGCTCATCCTCGGCGTTCTCGTCGGACGCTTCTCCGCCCGGCTCGGCGTTCGCCGCCAGCGGGTCCGCCTCCTCATCCGGGGCGATCGTGTCCGCCATCTTCGTCAAGGCCTCGGCCGCCGCTTCCCGCGCGGCGTCAGTCAGGCTGGTCGGCGGATTCTTGGGAAGCGCCGGCTCGTCGGCCTTTTCCTCTTCGGCGATCACGGCCTGTTTAGCGGCGACGGTCGCGTCACATCCGCTCATCAAAACCAGTCCGACGCCCAAATCGACGACCGTGAACGCCGCAAGCAACCCGACGCTGGCCCAGTTCGTGCGCATCTCCAGAATCCGCCGGAGGAAAAAACGCCCGGCCCACGGCAGGGTCGCCACGATCAGCACCCAGAACATCGACCGCCAGATGCCCTGCCAGATCGAGGTCCGGGCCACCGGGTCCATCAGGAAGATCCCGACCACGATCGCGATCAGCACCCCGAGCGCGATCCACCCGAGGACTCGCTCGCCCAAGCGTCCGAATATGCCGCTTCCGGTGCTTTCCATCTCCTTAAGTGTAATCCTTTCAACGGGTAACGGAATTAGAAAAAAACCCCTTCTCGGGAACGCGAGCCGTGGTGCGACCGACGCCCCCAGCGGTGTTCTGCGGCGTGAAACAGGCTATCAGCCTCTGAGCCTCCCAGCCCGCCGGCGTCTGCGGCCCGCGACCCTGCCTTGTCGCACAGGCTCTTAGCCTGTGAGACTCCCCACGGACGGGCCGCCGCTTGCCGCAACTGCCTTTGCGCAAGGGACGTACACGCTTCGCGCGGCGCCGATGACGGCCTGTCGTCGTGGCCACGGCCCTTACGAATTCGGACATCTCAATCGACCTCATTGCGCTCATTCCGAAAGCGTATTCGCGAATCTCGGAGCTTTCTTCCCTACCGCCGCCCCACGACCGCCGCCGTTTCCCCTCTTGCGGATCGACGCGCGCGGCCGTATCAGACGAGCTTGCCGGGCCTGCCGACGGGCGGCCGCCGCTGCGCTCGGCATTCGTTTCGAGCGAACCGGCTTCGGCGATGTCCAAGAAGAAACACCCCGCGTTGGAAACCTTCGCCAACCCCAAGCCGGGCCGCGACTACAACATCCGCCACGTCGCGCCGGAGTTCACGAGCCTGTGCCCCGTGACGGGGCAGCCGGATTTCGCTGATGTAACGATCGAATACGTTCCGGACCGACTCTGCGTCGAGCTCAAGAGCCTCAAGCTCTACCTGCAAGCGTTCCGAAATCAGGGAATCTTCTACGAGGCGGTTACGAACCGGATTCTCGATGAGCTCGTTGCCGTCCTCAAACCGCGCTCGATGCGCGTCGAAACGAGCTGGACCCCGCGCGGCGGCATGCACTCGGTCATAACGGCCGAATACGAAAAGCCTGCTCGAAAGAAGCCAAACCACCGATCAGCGTCACGCGCATAACCGCCCCGGCGTGCGAACGACCGTGCATATCGAGCTGCGGAA
Source organism: Planctomycetota bacterium (assembly GCA_022574815.1). GTDB lineage: Bacteria > Planctomycetota > Phycisphaerae > UBA1845 > Fen-1342 > JACZRH01. The sequence continues at coordinate 24,748 of JACZRH010000031.1, forward strand.
TGTATTAGATCCCATCGTCCGCACTCGCTTTCGGCACGACCCTCCTCTCACGGCCGGGATGAAAACGGGCTGCGCCTTGGTTCGGCCGGCGCCCGGCGCTTCAGACGCTCGCGGGCCGCGTCGCGGCGAGCCGCGTACTTGCGAAGCACGGCGGCCTCGGTCGTCTCCTCCAGCACCAGCTTACCGGCCTCGAGCCGCAGCAGATTCCCGCGTTCGTCCGTGTAGATCAGATCGCGCTCGGGCGCGAAGCCCTCGTAGGTCTCAAAGGCGAAGGCCCTCGTGTCGGGCCGTCCCGGCAACGGGCGCGGGCCCAAGGCCCGCAGCTTCTGCGTCACCAGCGCGCGGGTCGGCGAGTCGTAAATGGAAAACGCGTGCAACTCGCCCGGCTCGCGGCCCAGCACCGCCGGAAGCATCCGCACCCACGCCAACGCCAGGTAGGCCGGCCCGAGCCGGATCGGCGGGCGCGGCTTGGGCAAGCGTTGGTCGCGATTGGTGCTGAAGCTGGAGAACAGCACGTCGTGCTCGCGGATGCACTGGTCGAGCGTGATGTACAGGGGCTGGTCCGACGTGGCCGGAGGAATCCGCGTTTCGCGGGTCTCGATCAGCTCGGACTGGAAATCGAAGCTGCAAAACAGGTCGATCTTGCTGTAGTTTACCGTTCCGTCTTCCGCGAAACGCCAGGAACGCTCGCGCAGCCGCAGGCCGACCGCCGTCGTCGCGCTGCGCCTCGCAAAGCGGGCATCGGTCAGCGAACGCGTCTCGCGCGACAGCGCCCGGCTCAGGTAGCCGATCGACTTTCCATCCAGGCGAATCTCGTAAAAACGCTCCGTCGGGTCGATCCGCACCTCCGACGCCACCGATAGGAGCTGCTCGATCAGGGCCCGCCCGCGCTCGGCGGCGGCAGTGAACTTCTCGGCCTCCTCGCGCGTATACAACACCCGCAGCGACGAACCCAAAGCATCGAACTCACGTCGCAGAGTCTCCTCGTTCACCTCCGGCGACAAGACGCCGCCATAGACGAAGACCCAGATCGTACCGCGGTCGAACGGGACGCAGAGGTAGCCGGAGCGCGTCTTGCTCACGGCGACGCGCGAATCGAGCTCGAGTGCCGTGCGCGGCCGCTCGAGATTCTCCCAGGTGCGGCGCGTGATCTTGATCGCCCCCGGCATGTTGAGCAGCTGGGCCTGAAACGCGGTCAGCCACTGCTCGAACTCGACCACCGGGTCTTTGCGAAAGATCAGGATCGTCAGGGTGCG
>JACZRH010000288.1 GCA_022574815.1 Planctomycetota bacterium
GATTCCGGTCAGCTTCGACAGCGGCACCGAGAGCGGCAACCGCATCGGCACCTTGGCAATCGCATGCTCGTAAGGCCGGCCGCACCACGCCGCCGGAGACGTCACGTTGTAGTCCCGGCAGGCGATCGGCCGGTGTGCGTGGATGCTGCACGATTCGTCCACCAGAAACGGGCAGGCCTGACCCAGCCCGAAATACTCGCGCGCCACCGGAAGCACCGGCTCGTCGCAGGGCGGCGGCTCGAGTAGCTTGTCGATCATCCCGCGCGCGTCGAGCACGCCGACGATCTCGTCGAAGCGTTCCAGCACCGTCGCGCGGCGGACGGGCTCGAACGATTCGATCACATCCATCAGGTAAAACGCCTCGGGTGGCGAGAGCGGCACCATGTGCCGACAGCACGCCCCGCACCCGGCCCGGCAGGAGAGCGTGCGTCCGGCGTCCTGCTCCTGGCCGATCGCGCGGCCCACCAGCGCGTTGGTCAGCTCGTACACCGTCGGAACCAGCCCCGCCAGGGACAACGGGCCGGTGGTCACCGCGACCTTGCCGCGAATAACCCCGTCCGGCGTCGGCAGCTCGACGGTGCGGACCTGCGTGTTTCGATTGGATGTGGGCGTCGTATCGCTCATGGTTTCAGTCCAGCGTATGGTGGGCCGGATCGGTTTGCTTCGTCAAGAGGCAGGCGCGGCGTGCTGCCGTTCGATCCCCGCTCGCTGCGCGCGGCGGGTTATGCCGAGATCCAACGCATCATCCGCATGCATGAACCGCCGAAACCATCGACCCGCATCAGTGCCTTACGTTCGGCAGCCCAAACGCCGCCGCGGCGCGCGGACGAGCCGGTAGCGCAAGCGCCCGGTCACCCCGCCGCCGACGCTCGCGGATCGGACTCGCCCACCGTCCACGACATCGCCAGGCGCCGCGGCACCGACCCGGCCTCGCTGCACCGCCAGCTTCGCGGGGACCTCGATTGGATCGTGATGAAGGCGCTGGAGAAGGATCGCACCCGCCGCTACGGCACGGCGGCGGAATTCGCGGCGGACGTCGAGCGCTGCCTGAGTCTCAAGCCCGCATTTGCAAGTCCGCCCAGCGCAACCTATCGCCTGCGAAAGTTCATCCGCCGGCGCGGCGGTCGCGCTAGCGCTGCTGTTGGGTGTGGCGGGCACGACGTGGATGGCGTTGGTCGCGTCACACGAGCGCGAGTTGGCGGAGCGGGCCCGCAATGACGCCCAGCGCGAGGCTGAAATCGCCAACGCGATCAACGAATTTCTCGAGGGCCTGTTGGCGGCTGCGGACCCGTACGGCCCGGAGCAGATGGCTGAGATCGCGCGCGATGTCAAGGTCGTCGATGTCCTGGACCGCGCGGCAGGAAGTCTGGACACGGATTACCCCGACAAGCCGAAGCTCGAGGCGGCCATCCGCGCGACCCTGGGAAGGGCGTATCTTGGCCTCGGGCTGCTTCGGAAGGCGCGGCCGCAACTCGAAACCGCCCTGGAGATTCGCCGCCGCATATTCGGCGACGAGCATCCCACTGGAAGATCGCTCAAACGCTCAGCCTGCGGGGCGAGTGTCTTGCCAAACAAGGACGGTACACAGATGCCGAATCGTTGTTTCTCGATGGCTATCGCGCCAGCAGCGCGACGGCTTTCCCCACGAGCACCAACTGCTCGCGGCGGTTCGCAAAGGTGGAGGGGCCGGTCCCCGAATCGGCCAGTTCGGCGTGCGGGTCACTGCGGCCGTCTTTGGCGGCGCCCCAAGTCAGCCGCAGCCAGCGAGCCCGAGTTTCTGGACCACCCGATTCCGTCTCCATCGAAACGAACAGTGAATCGTTCTTTGACGTCTGGTTCGATATTCCGATCGATCTCAACAACGACGGCGACATGGACGACGCAGGCGAGGGTTGGCAGGCGACGGTCGCTCTTAACGAAGCTCTGATCAACCCGCTGGGTGAAGTGATTACCGTCATTGGACTTCCGGGACTGATGCTGAGCGAGCTGACCTTGGAGAGCGGGCACATCGCGAAAGTGCTTGCGGGCGACATGTACTGCGACGGTGACTATAACGCCGGTGACATTGATCCGTTCTTCCTGGCCCTTGGCGACCCGACCGCGTTCTCGGCGCAGTATCCGGGTTGCGACCTCCTGAACGGTGACATGAACGACGACGGCCGACTCGACGGCGCCGACATCAACCGGTTTTTTGAATCTCTCGGCGGGTTCTGTCCGTAGGCGACGGGAACCGGGTCCAGGGCTCAAGCCGGTAGGCCGCGTGGACAGGGTTGTCTGATCCCTATTACACGAATGCCACCAACTCGCCCCGCCGGAGAATCCATCCGGCGGAATCGATCAAACTTTTTGACTCATCAGTTCCTACGCCGACTGCTTGGCGGCGCGCTCGACGTGAATCCGCAGCCGATTGATCTTGCGTGGCTCGGCGGCGACGATCTGGAAGTGGATGTTCTCGTGCGTGAACTCCTCGCCGGTGGCCGGGATCTTGCCCAGCGTGCTGAAGACGAACCCGCCGATGGTTTCGTAGTCCTCGTCCTCGGGCAGCGTGACGCGCAGCTCCTCGTTGATCTCCTCGACGTGCACGCGGGCGTCCACCTCGAGCGTGTCTTCGTCGATGTGATCGATCGGCTCGGGCGCTTGGCGGTCATACTCGTCGTCGATCTCGCCGATCACTTCCTCGATGATGTCCTCGATCGTGACCAGCCCCGCCGTGCCGCCGTATTCGTCGAGCACGATCGCGATGTGGACCTTGTTCTGGCGGAACTCGCGCAGCAGGTGGTCGATGTTCTTGGTCTCGGGCACGTAGGGGACGCTGCGAATGATCGTGCGGGTGTCGAAGCTCTCATTCGGGTCGAGCCCGATCAGGTCCTTGGCGTAGAGCACGCCGATGATGTGGTCCACCGTGCTTTCGTAGACGGGCACGCGCGAGTGGCCGGCCTCGAGGATGGTCGCACGAACCTTTGCAAAATCGGCGTCGGCCGGAATCGTCACCATTTCGGTCCGCGGCGTCATGATCGCGTCGACGGTCGTCTCGTGCAGCTCGATGACCGACTCGATCATCTCCTTGGCGTCTTCGTCAACCGCCCCGTGCGCTTCGCCTTCGGAGACGGCCTCGAGAATCTCCTGCTCGACCCGCTCGGATTCCTGCTCCCGGGTCTCGTCGGCCTTTCCAAGCAGCCGGCGTACGACGAAATCGACTCCCAAGAGCACCCACACGATTGGCCCCAGCACCCACCGCACGCCTCGCAGCAGCCACACGCTGCGCGCCAGAATCGACTCGCCGGCGTGCAGGGCCAGCGCGTGGGGAATCCCGACCGCGAACACGATCAACAGCAGAAACGCCGCCAGCGCCGGCAGTAACGCACCGGGCAGGATGGCCTCGGCGGGCCTTCCGTCAAACTGCCAGGCCAGCGCGCACAGCATGAACGCCAAGTTCAACAGGACGCGGATCGCACTCGCCGCGAGCTGCAGCCGGGTCACGTTGCGGTGCAGCCAATCGACCCACTTCTGCTGGTTCGCGCCGGAGAATCGTTCGGAGAGTCGCGAACGGGAATACGCCCGCAGCGTGTAGCTGAGCGTGGAGATGTAGAGAGTCAGCCCGAGCAGGGCCAGCCCCACCGCAATGTACAACGTGTCGGTCTCCTGGATTCCTGCCCGGCCGTCGACCGCCGCTACTTTGGCGGCGGTACGCCGGGGCCGACTACCACCAGTATATCGGTCGCTTCACCGGTAAGGCAAGCGCGCTCGCTGAGGCGCGGGCAGTGGGCTGTGGGTCAGTTTGCGTCCGAGCCGCCCGGTCCCCGGGGCGGACGCCGCGCGGACGCGGCCGCTCTGTCGAACCGACCCATGACCCGAATCCAGAAGAATCCACAAACCGGCCCGCAAAGTTCGTGACATTGCCGGCAAAACGTGCGATAATCCGCGCGGGTTCATTTCGACCGAAACAGAAAAGGAGTTGGAAAATGTCGCGACACTTCTTTCTACGAATCGGATGCGGATTGCTCGCCGTTTCGGGCGTGACCGCGTTCGCCCAAGGCCCGCCCGCGCCGCCTTCCTGTAGCGGGACTTTCCACAAGTCGGCCACGTATACCGTCCTTCCGGAACTACGGCCCGCCGGCGTGGCGATCGGCGACATCGACCGCGACGGCTGGCTCGACGTCGTCGTGGTCACCGGCAAACCCGGACTCTTGAGCGAGAAGGACGTGCATGTCTTCCGTAATACGCAAGACTGGGCCACGGATCCCCCGACAAGCGGCCTGATCCGGATCCAGAAGCTCGATGTCGAGGCGTTTGCGGTCCCGCACCGCGTCGCGCTGGGCGACCTGAACGAGGACGGCTGGCTCGATATCGTTGTGACCGGCGATTTCCGCTACGCCGCCGTCTATTTTTACGATCCCGTGGCCGGGGAGTACCCCCTCTCGGAGAGCCGTACAGTGGACTTCGGCATCACCGGCTCCGGCCAACACAATCCCGGCGGCGTGCTGGTCTGCGACCTGGACCAGGACGGGAACCTGGACGTAGTGGTGGCCGGCAGCTTTTCCAGCGTGCCGTCACGCCCGATGCTCGGCGTGGCGTGGGGCCCGAACGACTGGGTGGGCGAGGATCCGACGATCGCCAACTTCGTGTTCTCGTCGGAGCTGGGCAAGGGCTTCGACATCACGACGATCGGTTTGTGCGCGAGCACCGACGCCATCCTGGATTTGGCGCTGACGAACTCGGAGCAGGCCCGGCTGCACATCGCGCGCAACCAAGGCGACCGCACGTTCATCTTCAACCATCAAGACGGTGTAAGATCGCACGGCATCGCAGCCACGTCGTTCGACAGCGACGGCTTGATCGACCTGGCATGCACGGCGACCTTCCCGGACCGCGTGGTCTGGTTTAAGAATCTGGGGCTGGGGGATTTTCAAGCGCAGCCTCCGGATTTCCAAGTTGCTGCTCTGCCCTGGGGCATTGCCGCGGGGCAGCTCGACGGCATCCACCGGGCCGACCTCGTGACGGTCAACGCCAACGGCGGGTTTGCGCTGACCGAGAACATCAGCGTACTCCTGCACAATGGAACGACGCCGCCCACGGTCTCGCGCAGCGACTACCTGGTCAACGGCCAAACGTTGCAGCGCCACTACATCGCGCTAGGCGACCTGGATCGGAACGGTTGCCTGGACGTGGTAACGTCCAACAACCTCTCACACGACATCACTGTCCTCTTGAATCTGCCCTGAGAGGGAGGCGAACAAATGTCACAGCACGGGTCCGGAGCGATAGCGCGCGCGGTCGTCGGCATCTGCCTGTGCGCGTACGGCCACATCGCCATCGCGCAGGAAACGCTCTACCACGTCACGACTATCGGATTCCTGCCGGGGGACCGGGCGAGTTGGGGTGACGGAATCAACGACCTGGGACAAGTTGCACTCAGCAGTCTCGACGAGATCGGTGGAGTCAGCGAGGCCGCGTTGTGGGATCCGCAGACGGGTATGCTCGGCCTCGGCGACCTGCTCGGCCAACCGACTCCGTTTAGCGTCGCCAGGGGGCTCAATGAACTGGGCCACGTGGCCGGCAACGCGACCGTTCTCGACCCTGGGCCGCGCGGCGGTTCTACGAACGTCGGCACGTTCTGGAGCCCGGAGAGCGGAATGCTGTCGGTCGGCGCGCTCCCGGCCAGCAATCTCTGGTCCCTAGCCCGTGATATCAACAACCGCGACCAAATCGTCGGCGTCAGCGCCGCGGGGTATCAGCCTACCTTGCGCCAGGAAGCGTTCCTCTGGGATTGGCACAACGATTCGATGTTCGGGCTCGGCGACCTTCCGGGCGGCACTACCGTCAGCGTCGCATGGGGGGTTAACGACCACGAGCAAGTTGTGGGCTGGAGCTGCTCGTTCCGCGGCTGCGAGCCCTTCCTGTGGGACCGCAGCAACGGCATGATCGGCCTGGGAGACCTCTGGAACCTGCCGAACTT
>JACZRH010000289.1 GCA_022574815.1 Planctomycetota bacterium
AACAGGTGCCCGCGGGCGACGCGCACCAGTTCGGCGATCGCGCGGTCCACGTCATCCTCGGCCAGATGCTCGAGCACGTCCGTGCACACCACCGTGTCGGCGCTGGAATCTTCGAAGGGCAGTTCGAGGATCGAGCTCACGCTGAACCGACCCGGCGCCCGGCGATTGCCCTCGTCCACGCAACGAGGCGCCACGTCCACGCCACGCGCGTCGACACCGCTGGCCAGAAACGCGTGGACCAGGATTCCCATCCCGCACCCGACATCGAGCACCGATCCCCCGCCCCCGACTTTCAGCACGCGCAGGGCCATTTCCTCCGCATCCGTGAACGAGGAGGACCCCCACCGATCCTCTCTGGACCAGTACTCCTCGTACAGGGTGCTGTAGTCAATCTCTGACATGGGCCTCCATCCGCGGGTCCGCCTCGCCACTGCGGCATGGTAACGTGCAAGAAGCAGCGCACCAATTGGCAGGAAGCCGTGTGCCGACCGGTTATTCGGGCCTCGGCGGGTCTGAGCGGGGCGACGCCGGCGTCGAGTTCGGGAATGGCCTTTCTTCGATAGCCGGGTTCGGCCTGGAGCCTTTCGCGGCGTTTCAAGCGTACCGGTACCATCGCGCGGCGACACTAGAAGTTGATCGTCACCGTGTTCGAGCACATCACCGTGCCCTGGTCGCAAACCTCGTAGACAAACGTGCCGGTCACGCCGCGGCCGAGCTGATCGCGATACGAGCCGTCGTTCGGCGTCGTCGCGATGAGTTCATCGTTGCGATAGATGTCCACGTTGGCCGAGGTGGCACCCGTCCAAGTGAGATCGACGACCTGCTTCCTGCCCTGCGTGCGGCCGACTCCCGAGAGCACGATTTTGCCGCCGGGGAGCGTGGTCGCGTTGGCGGTGTTGGAATAAGCCGACGCACCGCCACTGTTGACGGCGCGAACACGATAGAAATACGTTGTCGCCGAGGCCAGGCTGGTGTCGGCATGACTGGTCATGTTCGCCGCGACGGTATCGATGTTGGCCCAGACCACAGCGTCTGCGGACCGGTCGATCTCGAAGCCGGACTCGTCCAGTGAGTTATCGTTCCAGGTAAGATCGAGCTGACTCGAAGAGACCGCAGTGGCCGCGAGGTTCGTCGGGGCGGCGGGCGGGTCGCCGAGCGAGGTTTCCGAGCGGAAGTACATCTGATCGACGTGGATGCTGTCGAGCGCACGGTTCCCGGGCGTGCGGTCGGTGTCCACGACGCGGACGTAGACGGTACCGTTGATCGATGCGGGTAGCAGAAACAACTTCTCGGTAGGCACGGTTTCACTGACGGTGAACATCGCAACGTAGTTCGCGTCGTTGGTTGAATACGCGAATATAAAGTCGTCACCCAGGCCGGGGCCGCTGCGATAGCCGGTCAGGTAGAACTGGACGACGTTGCCACCCTGTACGTTGAAGATCCATTTGTGTTCGGCCATACTGTGGCGGTTCGCGGGTTTGCCGCCGGATTCACGTTCGGTGATGGTCTCGTCGACGCCGTCCAAGTTCCACGTATCCACGTAAGAGCCGGCGACGGTGCCGCGAACGAAGATCTCGCCGTCGGCCACGTCATCGATGATCACCGTGCCGTCGCTGACCGTGATCGTCACCTGATCGCTGGCATAGAGCTCGCCGTCGAACGCTTCGAGCTCGAGTATGTAGGTGTCCGGCTCGCTGAACTCCGCCGTGGTATCGATCGCGTTGGCATCGCCGAAAGTAACCGTGCCCGCACCGGTCAACTGGCGCCAGGTCGTCACCAGCATGGGCGGATCGGGCAGACCGTCGTCCGTTACGGTCCCGTCCAGGTTCGCAATCTCGGGAAACACGATGGTCTGATCGGGACCGGCGTCGACCGTCGGCGGACGATTCTGGAGGGGGCCGGAGCCGACCACGCCGCTCACCACGAGCGCGAAGTCGGCGTCGAGCGCCGGCGTTTCGACGTGGCCATCCTGGTTCACTTCATCGGCGAGAACCTCAACGGTCCAGGTGCCGGCCTCGGGGCTCAGGACAAATACGTTTTCGACGGTGTCGATCGTGTTAGGCGAGCCGCCGGGCGTGGAATAGTTGCCGGAAAGCAAACCCACGTTACCCCAGTAAACCGTGGCGCTCGGCGACGTAACTCGCAAAGTCAGGTCGTTGATGCGATGTTGTGATGAAGATGGCACTCCCGGTGGATCGGCATAGACGAGCGTCGCACGCAACTCCGGCTCACCCGGGTCAACCGTCAGGCCGTAGGCGATGCTCTCGAGATTCCCCAACAGATCGGTCTCATCGATGATGAACATCTTGGCGCGCATGTCGTACATGCGCTGCACATCGGGCCGGCCCCAGCCCTGATGTACCCGCGTCAGATCGTGGTTGGTCCCGCTGAACGGATACTGGCTCGCGTTATTGATCAGCATGGCCTTGGCGGTAGTCATATGAGCGCGATTGTCGAACACGGTGCCCTGCGGATCGAACGGGTTGCCGAAGATCCCGTCCGCCCACATGTCGAAGAACAAGCCTACGTGGCCGGCGATGATCGGCGTTGCGCCACTGGTGCCGCCGAAGGTCGACGTGTACGCCGTGCTGCTCCCGGTGGTAGTCGTGAGAATATTGTCGTAGAACGCACACAGGTCTGGCTTGATTCGGCCGTCGCTGGCCGGGCCGATGCTCGCGCCGCCGCACCAGCAGTCGTCCGTGACCGTCAGCGTGTTGTAGTGCCGGACGCCGCCGCCGGAGATGATGTTCTTGGCCCAGGCCTGCGGGCGCGACATCTGATCGCCGGCGTTGGACTGGGACTGGCAATGTACGATGTCGAAATCGAACAGGGCGGCATCGGTGTCGGCGGAGATCGTGGTGTACTGCAAGGTCCGCGCGCTGCCGACACTCGCGGTCTGGAAGACGGCGTCGTAGGGAGCCTGAACGAGCTCGCCGGTGTGGTTGTAGCGGCCGGAGCCGGTCATGCTGGTGAAACCGTAGTCGGCCACGATGCCCTGCCCGTCAGGGAGCAAGCCGCGGGCGTTGGCGTTGCCCGTGCCGTCGCCGAAGACGATTCCCGAGGTCGCGGCACCGTGCGAGCTGCTATCCACTTGTCCGTGGAGAATCAGCGGTCGCGAGGCAAAGTCGACGTGGCTGAGATTGAAGCCGGCATCGAACACTTCCCCGCGTACGCCGCCGCCCGTGAAGCCGGCAACGCTCTCGATGTAGTTCGCCCCGCCGAGCGCGCGAGCGTTGTTCATGTCCGTTTGATAGGGACTCCACCGATCGATGAAGAGCACCTCGTCCCAGGTGGCGACCTCGTGCAGTTGCGCGAGTGTCAGTGTCGCTTCGAGCAGGAATTTTCCGGCATCGACGCGGTCGACGACTCCGCCGAGCGTTCCAATTCGGCCGGCGACGGCTCGCTTCTGTCGCTCACCGGCTTCGAAGACCTGGATGTTGTAACGTAGGCGCGGAAACGACTCATCGTCACGTTCGGGATTGCCCTGCAAAAACTCTTCGAGGCGGTACGCCGGATGATACGGTCCGATCCACCGGACGTAGGGCAGTGCCGCGACTAGGTCGCGCGTCGCCGGCGGCATCTCGACGATATGGGCGTGGTTCGCCAGGAATTGGCGGACCGTACCGCCTAGAACGGTGATCTGATCGCGAAATTCCTCGAGCGGCTGCGTCAGGAACTGCACAATGAAGAGATTGCCGTGCTCGGACGCGGCCAGATTTGGCGCGACCGCCGGCGATTGCTTCGCCGGATCAAAGTCGCCGTGTCGAAGCTTCAAGAGATACGACGTCTTGCGAACTCGCGCAACGGACCGGCCATCCGGGCTGATCGCGAAGAACGAAACGCGATCCCCGTTGTTGGAATGTTCTTCCCAGAGGATCAGCGTTATCAGCGAGCCCGGCACGTTGACGATCCGCTGATTCCGCACGTCATTGAGCGTCACGTGAAATGCGCGGCCACCCGGCAGGGCGAGTCTGATTTCCGAACCGATCTTCCATACGTGCAACGCTTCGTCTTCATTCGTTTGGCGCGTCGCCGATAACTGGAGCGCCATGACCAGGATTGCGAGTACACCGATTCGATTGCGATGATTCGTTGTCATTTCTGCGCTCCAGAATGAAACGTTTGATCGGCTTGTCATGCCGGCGAACAGCGATCCTATTCAGGAGCGCTCGGGGGCTCGCATCGCGCCGCCTTCGCTGCTGGAGCCAGAGATGCACTTCGGATCCGGAAGACAAGTCACTATTCACCGTAGCGTGTCGCCGGCGCGGAATCAACCATGCATTTTGCGCAAGGCGCGGCCGATAACGCCGCTGTTTTAGTTCGCGCCTGATTCTCGGCAGCTCAACGAGCTTCAGCCAGATGGTGCGCGATTGCGACGCCCTACTGGCGGACATGAACGGCGACGGCACCGTCAACCGCGGAGACATCGACCCTTTCTTCCAATGCCTCGGCGGCGGCAATTGCCCGTAGTCCGGGGCGTCGATCCGAATTCGATGCCTTCCTCGCCCGGTAGCCATGTATAATGGCCCATCGCGGAGAGCCGAAGAGATCTCCCGCGAAAGGGCCTGACGCCGCTGCACAACACGCGGATTGTCGCCGCGTTGTTGACGGCTGGCGCCGTGCCGCGTGACCGGGTGCGACCGAAGAACCGGCGGTTTGCCGCCACAAGCAGGGAGAATTCAATGCCGACTAGGACTTGGTTTGTGCTATTGGCAGCTACCGGCTTCGTCGGATTCGCCTGGGCAGGCGATTTGGAGGCTCGGCGAGAACTCCCAGAACGCGTGCTGGCAAGGCAACCGGCCTACCCGCATCGCCTGATCGTCAAATTCCGTGATGCCCTCGCCGTGCGCGTCGAGCGCGGAATTCTGGTCAGTCTGACGGGCGGCGACCTTGCGGTCGTTCGGGCAGCCGCCGCGCAGCACAAGGCCTCGTTCGTCCCGTTGATAAACCTCCCGCGCGAGACGCTCGACTTTCTGGAGCAACGGGCCGAACGGATCAGCGCCATCCCCCAGCCCGATTTCGCCGGCATGATGATCGCCCGCGCGCCGGCCGACGCACTCGCGCGTCTGGCCGAACAACTGAGCGCGTCAACCGCGACCGAGTTCGTCTACTTCCAGGAGCTCTCGCCGCCGCCGCCTTGTGAAGACATCCTCCCGCCCACGCCGGCCTACATCCTTATGCAGACCTATCACGGTTCCGACCCCGGCCTGAACATGACCGCCGCCTGGGCGCTCGGCAGCGCCCGCGGCGCGGGGATCAAGATCGCGGACTGCGAATACGGGTACGTCGCCGGCCATGAGGATCTCTGCAACATCACGATGGAGCCCGGCCAAACCATTCATCCAAACGTCATATCCTTCGGCTGGGACGAGCACGGGACCGCCGTCTTCGGAGAAATGATCAGCATCGACAACCTGTACGGCTGCACCGGCCTCGTCCCGGACGCGCGAGGCTACTTTTTCACCGAGTGGTCGGTCGAAGAGGGACTCCGCCGCGTCACGGCAATCGCCAACGCCATCGGCAGTGTCGATCCCGGCGATATCGTCGTGCTCGAGATGCAGACGACCGGGCCGGGCGGCGGGTTCGGCCCGGCCGAGCTGGATCCCGCCGTCTGGATGCTCGTTAGAAACGCAACCGACGCCGGGATCGTCGTCGTCGCGGCCGCCGGAAACGGCAACCAGAATCTCGACTCCGCGCCTTACGCGGAATACCGCGGTCGCGGAGACAGCGGCGCGATCATCGTCGGGGCCGGCTCCTCCAATGCAAACCACTTCAAGCTTTCGTTCAGCACCTACGGCAGCCGCGTCGATCTTCAGGGGTGGGGCGAGGGGGTACTGAGCCCCGGCTACGGGGATTGGGCCGCCTACGGAGGCGACGACAACCGCCAATTCTACAGCCTGTTCGCCGGGACCAGCTCCGCGAGCCCGTTGGTCACCGCGGCCGTGGT
>JACZRH010000290.1 GCA_022574815.1 Planctomycetota bacterium
CATCGAGCCTGACGACATCGCGGAAACGGTCGACGAACCGTATCGCGCCCTTCTGCGCCGTATGCTGGTGCGCGATCCCGGGGCGCGCACCATCACGATGTCCGAGATCAAAGACACGCTCCGAAGGACCAAGCTGAAAACGCTGTAACCATAATAGTCGACACGACTTGCGCCGTGGCTATCTCTAGGTCCTTATGGAGGGAAGGCAATCGTCCCCGAACATCTGTCGCGCGCAAAAACAGAGGCGCAATGCAGTCTTTGACACTGCCCTTGTCGAGCGGAAATCCCATGTGCGGACAGCGATTGTCTACCGCATAGATGCGATCGGCGTGGCTGAACAGCGCAATGGTATGCCCTTCGACCTGAACGACCTGACAGCCCGCCGTCCGCACATCCTCGAATCGCGCCGCACGAACGAACCGCGACGATGGATTTGGGTCACTGGTCATAGCATCTGGCTCCTACATGGCAGTAGTAGCCCGCGGCATATGAAGGGCCGGAGCGCGTCAGGCCGCCTCGTTTCGTCGACGGGGGCGCGAGTCCGTCCCGATTCCGTGTTCGGACAGCAGCGCGTAGCCTAACACAATCCAGCCGAGACCGAAGGTGAACATCGGTGTGATCATCCATGCTTCCTGTACCGGATCGCGGGTCAGAAACAGCACCACGAAGCCTTGAACGTACAACAGGAGCATGATCAGGCCGAAGACGAGCGGCGTCGCTCGGCGCCACGCGGATCCCCGCTCTTGATCTGACCCACGCAATGCCCCAGAGAAGCATTCCAAGAGGAAGCGGCATGACGCCACCTCCCATGATGCCCCAGCCGAGGTGATCGGTCGGCTCCCACTGGCCGGGAGCGTCATCGTAAAGCAGTTCGCCGCCGCGACCTCGCGGGCCGCTGCTCGTGAGAGATCTTCGCACCCGACACGCCGATCCGAATCTGCTACCATTGGTCCCACCGGCCGAGCCAGGTTTTCGAGGAGCATCCGCCATGCCCATGGTCCGCATCGCGTCGGGCGACGGAGGTGAGTTTCAGGCCTACCTCGCGGCCCCCGACACAAAAACAAGAATGCCCGGCATCGTCATCTGCCAGGAGATCTTTGGCGTCAACGAAGTTATGCGCAACATCGCCGACGCCTACGCCGCCAAGGGCTTTGTCGGGCTCGTACCGGACTTGTTCTGGCGCCAAGAACCCGGCGTGCAACTCACCGACCAGTCGGAAGCGGACTGGAAGAGAGCATTCCAGTTGTATGAAGGCTTCGACGAGGCCCGCGGCGTGGATGATGCCGCCGCAAGCGTCGATTTTCTCAGGACCTACAACGCCTGTAACGCCCAGGTCGGCGTGGTCGGCTTCTGCCTCGGCGGAAAGCTCGCTTACTTGCTCGCCTGCCGCCACAACCCGAATTGCAGCGTCGCCTACTACGGCGTTGGGATCGAAAAAGCGCTCGACGGCGCGTCGGGGATCGACACGCCGCTGATGCTGCATTTGGCGGGCAAGGACCAGTTCTGTTCGTCCGAGGCGCAGAACGCGATCCACGCGGCCCTTGACGACCACCCGCACGTGACGCTCCACAATTACGCCGAAATGGATCATGCCTTCGCCCGCGCCAACGGCGAGCACTACGACCCCGTCTTCGCCGAACTGGCCAACTTGCGGACGCTCGAGTTCTTTCGCGAAAACCTCGACGCACGCGCCGCCGCCGATCGATTCGCCGAACTCTGGGAAGAGCACATCAAATACGAGTTCGAGACCCGCAACGCCATCGATACGCTCGAGACCATGGTCGAGGACGCCTACGTCAATCACATCCCGACGCTGACCGGCGGCGTCGGCAAGAAACAGCTCCGCGAGTTCTACGGCGATCGCTTCATCCCGCAGATGCCGGCCGACACCGAGATCGAGCCCGTCTCGCGCACCATCGGCGAAGACCGGCTCGTGGACGAGATGATCTTCAAGTTTACCCACACGAGCGAGATGGACTGGATGCTGCCGGGCATCCCCCCAACCGGAAAACGCGTCGAAGTTCCCCTGGTGGTGATCGTCCACTTTCGCGACGACAAGCTCAAGCACGAGCACATCTACTGGGACCAAGCCTCGGTGCTCGTACAGCTCGGCCTGCTCGACGACGACAAGCTGCCGGTGATGGGGGTCCAGACCGCACAAAAAGTCCGGGACGAAAGCGTGCCGTCAAATGAACTGATCGAGCGGGCCGAACGTTGGAAAGCCGAAGGCAGGTAATGCCCGAGGCACAGCCGCCTGCCGCTGGATCGGGCGCGGCAGCACGCCCGGCCTTCTCCTCCGGATACGCCGCCGTCTGTGCCACCGCCGGCGTCGCGATCGGCCTCGGCAATATCTGGCGTTTCCCCTACATGATGGGCAAGTACGGTGGAGCGGCGTTTCTGCTGGTCTATCTGCTCATCGTTGTAGCCTTCGGCGTGCCGATCCTGATGGCCGAATGGGCGCTCGGGCGACACACCCGCCGCGGTCCGTGGCAGGCCTTCGAGCGAGCCGGAATGCCCGCCGGGCGCTTCTTCAGCGCGATCGTCCTGATCACGGTCGTCATGGCCGCTTCCTATTACGGGGTGGTCCTGGCCTGGGTGCTGTATATGGCCGTCACACTGGGTGGTCGGGCAATCGCCTTTCAGGAGTCCGCGGGTTCGGCGGCGCTCAGCGGCGAATTTGCGACCAACTTCATGTTCGTCGTGATGACTGTTGCACTTGGCTGCGGTTCGCTGCTGCTCGGCGTAAGGAACGGCATCGAGCGCATCAGTAAACTCGCGTTGCCGTTGTTCTTTGGGTTGTTCATTGTGCTGATAGTACGAGCACTGACTCTCGACGGCGCCATGACAGGCCTGCGCGAACTGCTCGTACCGCGCTGGCGAAACTTCGCGCCGTCCACCGCGCTCGCCGCGCTCGGACAGGCGGTCTTCTCGCTAGGCGTAGGCGGGATGTTCATGGTCGCATACGGCAGCTACATGCGCAGCGCGGAGGATATTCCCAGAAACGCGATGGCGACTGCCGCCGCGGACGTCGTCGCCGCGCTCATGGCCGGGCTGATCGTGTTTCCGGCTGCATTCGCACTCAACGTTCCGATCGACAGCGGCCCGGCGCTGCTGTTTTCGGTCATGCCCGAGGTGTTCTCAAAAATGCCGGCCGGAGCCTGGTTTGGCGCAGCGTTTTTCTTCTCGATCTTCATCGTGGCGCTGCTCTCGCTCACGGCGGCGTACGAAGTCATCGTCGCCGCGCTGGCCGACGGGCTCGGCTGGTCGCGGACCCGTTCGCTGACGATCGTGTTCGTCAGTCAGATTCTGCTCTCGCTGCCCGCGCTGCTGATCGGCTCGTACATCGGCGTCAGCGACCTTATTTGGGGCAGCACCATGCAGCCGATCGGTGCGGTTATCGCCGTTGTCGCACTGACGTGGTCGCTCGGCCGGACGCGAGCGCTGGACGAAATGCGCCGCAACTCGGTGCTGCCGATCCCGGTCTGGCTGTTCTATTGGCTCAAGTTCGTGGTTCCCACCGGCATCCTTACTACGCTAGGCTACGGGTGGTTTGAGAAATTGACATCTCAATAGAAAGTCTCCAATGACCGCTTCGATCGAATCCGTCGAACGCCGTCGGGAGGAGCTCCCAACGCTCCCAAACGGCGTCGACCGGCTCAGTCATAGCCTCGGTCCCATGCCGCGTGGCGCGTACGATGAGATGCAGCGTTACGTCGATCGCTGGCGCGACCACACCGACACGCCGTGTCGTGCGTAGATCTTGCGGTCCTGCGCCGTGCCGCAGCTCTCGAGCCTGCCGATCGGCGATTTCCCAAGCACTCGGCCAATCGCCAACGTGGACTTTCCGGGCGTGGCGCTTCCATTTGCGAGCGTTTCTTGAGAGAATACGACCGTCTCGCAAGTTCGGGCTTGCTTTGGAATCGCCGTCAGTCCTCCTGCACGTGGAGTCTCTTCATGCACAAATCTCGACCGGCTTTCGTCATACTGGTTTCATTTTCCGCGCTGCTGTACATGGCACCCGCACACGCGGATTGGACGCGATTCCGCGGCCCGAACGGGTCGGGCATCAGCACGGAGAGCACGGCGATACCGCTCCGTTGGAGCCCCACGGCGAACGTGAAATGGAAGACCGAGTTGCCGGGTCCCGGCGTGTCGTGCCCGATCGTGGCCGGCGATCGCATTTACGTGACCTGCTACTCGGGCTACGGGCTCGATCGGTCGAATCCCGGCGATCAGAAGGATCTCAAGCGGCACCTGCTCTGCATCGACCGCAGCAGCGGAAAGCTGCTTTGGAGCAAGACCGTCGAACCCGCTCTTCCCGAGGACCCATTTTCGGGCCCCGGCGTTCCGGCTCACGGCTACGCCTCGCACACGCCGGTCGCGGACAACGATGGCGTCTACGTTTTCTTCGGCAAGACCGGGGCGCTCGCCTTCGACCGGGACGGCAAGCAGCGTTGGCAGACGAATCTCGGCAAGGAGTCGGACCCGTCGAAATGGGGATCGGCGTCGAGCCCCATCTTGTATAAAAACCTGCTGATCGTGCCGGCGACGGCCGAGAGCGAGGCGCTGGTAGCGCTCGACAAGCGCACCGGCAAGGAGGTCTGGCGACAGGAAGCGGCCGGATTCGGCAATTCGTGGAGCACGCCGATTCTGGTTGAGGTCGACGAGGATCGCACCGATCTGGTGATGAGCGTCGCGAACGAGATATGGGGCCTCAACCCTCAGACGGGTCAATTGCGCTGGTTCTGCGAGGGGCTGAACAACAGGACGATCAATACCAGCGTGGTGGTCGACGACGGCGTGATGTACGCGATCGGCGGGCAACGGGGCAAGTCGGTCGCTATTCGAGTCGGCGGTAAGGGTAACGTCACCAAATCGCACGTTGTCTGGACCGGTTCCGACACCAGCAGCTTCAGTTCGCCGATCGTTCGTGACGGGCGCATGTATTCGATTTCCGGAAGCATCGCGACCGTGATCGATGTGAAAACCGGTGAGCGGCTGGACCGATTTCGTCTCAAGGGCGGTCGCAGCGGCGGCGGCGGACGCATGGGCGGCGATTACAGCTCGCCGATCATGGTCGGCGACAAATTGCTCTATCTCAGCACTGCCGGCGACATGTTCGTCCTCAGCACCGGGGACAAAGTCGAGCAAGTCGCGGTGAATCGTGTGACCGAGGATGGCGAGCAGTTCGCCGCGACTCCCGCCGTCAGTCATGGCGAGCTGTTCATTCGCTCGAACAAGCACCTGTACTGCATTGCGTCGCTGGGCGAGACGGTGAGCGGACCGGCGATTCCGGAGCCGAGCGCGGCGGCGGTCGCGGCTGAGACCAACGCGCGGCGAGGTCGCGGCGGCGGCGAGCGCCGCGGAGGGAGGCGGGGCGGTTTCGATCCGGCGCAGATGTTCGAGCGCAGCGATGCGAACAAGGACGGCAAGCTCAGCCCGGAGGACCTCGCCGGCGTGGCGCGGGGCCGCGCCGTCTACGTCTCCCGGGTCGACGGGCACGCCAGCCTGGTCGACCGCGAGACGCTGTCGTCCATGTCCGCCCGCAAGCAGGCGCTTGCGGGGGTCAACGGCGGGTACTTCGTGATCGGCGCGACCGACGGCACGCCGGGTCCCGTCTACCCGACCAGCGACGGACCGGTGAAAGGCTACCTCTTCCCGAACAGCATCACCGGCGACCTCTACTTCGCCACGGACACGATGGTCCAGAGCGTCACCGACACCGACGGCACGCTGACGCAGAACTGGAGCTTCAACGACGGCCGCAGCCTCGAGCCGAGTATCGTCCTCCACTGGCCGGAGACGGACTACCTCTACGTCGGCAGCAAGGACGGCAAGCTCTATCAGCTTCCCGACCAGCAGTTCGCGAACCTCTATTGGTTCCGTTACGACTGGTTCCAGCGTCCCGATCTCAAGGCCAA
>JACZRH010000032.1:0-7756 GCA_022574815.1 Planctomycetota bacterium
TTGATGAGATCTAGGAACGGTGCGAAGGTCAGTCGGCTTTATCACGGCGACCGTACCGGATATGATTCTGAAAGTGAAGCGGATTGTGCGTTATTGGCGATGATTCTGTGGGGCACGCAACACGATAAAACCCAAGCCATTCGCATCTTTGAGGCATCTCCCTATTTTTCCCAGAAAGATGATGTCCACAAACGGAAGTGGGAAGACCGTAGCGACTATCAAGAGCGGACCATCTCAAAAGCACTTGAGGGGCTTGGGAAATATGATCCGAATCACCCATCCGGCACAGGGTCTGCTGATGAGGGATCCAATGAAGATTTCAAACGCCAGACGTGGGTGATGATTCTCGAAGCAATTTCACAACTTGATGATCAATCGCAACAAGAGATTCAAGAGTACCTGTGGGATTTCACTGAAACCGCTTCTTGGTGGTCTGATCCACGATCCGTTTTCGAGTCGGTCCCTCGCCAATGAATAGGCAGGCCACCACGCCTGCGTTGTGCTTTCGGCCTGCGAGACGCGGGCCGCTGCACGACCTTGCTGCGTCCCGTCAGGCCGGCGGCCAGCGCAGCTTCACCGCCGACTGCAAACGACGATCGACGTCGTCCCAATGGACGACGTTCATGAACGCCTTGATGTAGCTCGAACGCTTGTTCTGGTAGCGCAAGTAGTAGGCATGCTCCCACACGTCGATCGCCAACACCGGCACGGCGCCCCAGACCGACATGTTCTGGTGCTTCTCCGCTTGCAGCACGATCAGGCGCTGCGAGAGCGGCTCGTACGCGAGGATGCCCCAGCCGCTGCCCTGCACCTGCTGGGCGGCCGCCTGGAAGTGCCCGCGAAACGCACCGAGCGACCCGAAGTCCCGCCGAATCATCGACCCGATCTCGCTGTCCGAAGCCGGATCGCCCCCGCCGTCCTTTTTCATGTTCTGCCAGTAGACCGTGTGCAGAATGTGGCCGGCCGAGTTGAAGGACAGCGCGTCGGTCACGGTGCGGACCTTCTTGATGTCGTTGCCACCCGTGCGGCGGATGCGCTCGAGCTCGGCGACGGCGGCGTTGGCCTTGCGGACGTAGCCGGCGTGGTGAACGTCGTGGTGCAGCTTGACCGTCTGGGCGTCGATGTGCGGCTCCAGATCGGCATAGTCGTACGGGAGCGGCGGCAGCGTGTACGGCCCGGTCGGCGTCGGCGCTGCGTCTTGCGACGCGAACGCCGTCTCGCTTTGCAAGGCCAGCCAACCGCCGGCGACGGCGGCGGTACCGAGCATCTCGCGACGTGTAATCTCCGGCATTCTGTTTCTCCTGAGGCTCATCTCGGGGCGATGTTGCGATTGCCCGACGGCGGGGCATCCGGACCCGCGGCATAGCCTACGGCTGCGGCCAACCGAGTACAAGCCGGGGCATCGCCCCCCTACCCTTGCGAAGCCCGGCGAAGCACCGCCGGCCTCTCACGTGGTTCCGCCGGCGAACGCTTCGGCGTACTTGAGCCCGCTGCCGGTATTGAAGAGCACGACTTCGTCGCTGTCACGGACCCAGCCGCTGTCGCGCAGCTTTCGCAGAGCGGCCAGGCATGCTCCGCCCTCGGGGCAGGCGCAGACGCCGGTCGCGGCTGATAGCTCGCGCGCCGCCCGGATCATCTCGGCGTCGGAGACGGCGATCGCGGTTCCGTTCGTTGACCGCAGAATATCCAGCATGATGAAATCGCCGATCGCCTTGGGCACCCGCAAGCCGGCGGCGACCGTGTGGGCGTTCTCGTGTTCGACGGCCTCGTCCGCTCCCGCTGCGAAAGCCGAGACGATCGGGCAGCAACCCTCGGCCTGCACGGCGACGAATCGCGGCCGCTTGGCCTGCTGAGCGTCGAGCCAGCCGATGGCCTCCAACTCGGCAAAGGCCTTGTGCATGCCGACCAGCCCGGTCCCGCCGCCGGTGGGGTAGATTATGACGTCGGGCAGGTTCCAATCGAGTTGCCGGGCGATTTCCAGGCCCATGGTCTTCTTGCCCTCGACGCGGTACGGCTCCTTGAGCGTCGAAAGATCGAACCAGCCGTGCTCGGCGCAGCCGGCGCGGACGCGCGCCGCACAGTCCGTAATCAGGCCGTCGACGAGTGTCACGTGCGCCCCGGCCAGTTCGCACTCGAGCCGATTCGCCGCGGGCACATCTTGGGGCATAAAAATGTGCGCAGCGAGTCCGACGCGCGCCGCGTACGCCGCCAGCGCGCCGCCCGCATTCCCCGCCGAAGGCACCGCCAGCGCCGGCGCACCGAGGTACTTGGCCATCGCGACGGCGACCGCCATCCCGCGCGCCTTGAACGACCCGGTCGGATTGACCGCCTCGTCCTTCACGTACAGCCGGCGCAGGCCCAGCTCGCGGCCGAGACGTTCGGCCTCCAACAACGGCGTCCCACCCTCCCCGAGTGTGGGGCACTCAATATCAAATGGCAGCGGCAACAGCTCGCGCCACGCCCACAAGTTTCGCGGCCGGGTCGCGAGGATATCGCGGTCAAGCGTTTCGGCGACGCCGCGAAGATCATATTCGACGCGCAGCGGCTTGCCGGCGTCGGAGACGTTGATGAGCCGATCGGCATCGTATTGCTTGCCGGTTTTCCAGCACGACAGGTGCGTAAGACAGGAATTGTCTGGCAATGTACCCTACCTCCTCGCAGGCCCAACCGAGCATGCCACGCTATAGTCTCTCGGTGCTGATCCGCAACCCCGGTACCAACAGTCCTTTCCCCGCAGCGATCGTTCCGCGCGCCCCCCAACGATCTGATTGTGCGATGCGTGCCCACACTAGACGCTCCGGGGAATAGCAAGTACGACCAACCGCGCGTCCGCACTGGCGACAAGCCGCCCAGAGGGAATTCGATCCGATGCGGCCCATTTCGCAACCAGCGCGCAGCGTGACATCAGCCCACCAAGTGTTCATCGCTTAGCGGCGGGGTCGGCGCGGTAGAGAGCAAAGCTTGCCAGACCCGCTCAATCGTCTTTCGCGAGTAGCGCATCTCCGACAGACGAATGAGGTCCACCTGCTCCTCGCGCATGAGCGTCAAGGT
This sequence comes from Planctomycetota bacterium, assembly GCA_022574815.1. GTDB lineage: Bacteria > Planctomycetota > Phycisphaerae > UBA1845 > Fen-1342 > JACZRH01. The sequence goes on from JACZRH010000032.1 coordinate 3,052, forward strand.
CACGTTGTCCGGCGCCTCGACCACGAGCGCTAGCGTTCCCGCCGCCATCGCATAGCTGCGGATTATGGGGCGCGATTTCCAGAACCACCGATACTCCAGCACTTGAATGATTCCCGGGGCCAAACGCAGGTACTTGGGCCGGACGCCGGCCATCCAGAACCAAACCACGCCGGCGGTGACCCCGCCAAGCATCCAATGCCCTAGGACAGATTCCAGAAAATGAAGCACGGGTGGCAGAAAAGACGGGTAGGAGCTGGCCGGCCACAACCGAGCCGCCACCACAAGTGCCCAAACCACGGCAAGCGGCACCAACAGGAGACGCCGCCAGATCGCCTCGGTAGGTGTCACGATTTGTGGTTCGAAGCGGTGGTCGCCCGCCTCGCCGATTTTCACGTCGCCCATGCAGACGATTCGCCCATGCGACGCGCCGCCGTCTGCGGAAATCGCGGCATGGGACCGGGCTTCGACCTCTGCACGCGCAGCCGGAGTATTCCCGGCGTTGTTGGCGCAGGACGCAGCTCCGTCGCGGCGCGCCCTACCGAGCAACTCTTGCAGCCGCCGCCGCTGACTATCGCTGTACACCCAGCCAATCGACAGGACGACCCCAAGGCAACCCGCGTAGCCCAGGATCGCGTTCGTCGCCGCGGCAGACTTGTTCGCAGCCCCACCTTGCGCCATCAGGACGCACACAGAGGCAAGAAATGCGACCGCTGACACACCCAGAATTCCGCCGGCCACGTTCCTCTTGACTTCACCGGTGATCCCGTGCTCACCTGGCGCGCGGTCCTGGTTGGACGCGCCCTTGGACACTCCGACAAGAAGGTGCGCCCCGGGGCCGTGCAGCTCTTGAAGCAGTTCCCGCCAGTCCGCCCGACGGCGCTTGGCGTGTCGCAGAATCCACACTGCTGCGATCAGCAGAACGGCGCCGAAACAGGGTGCCGCCGCGATGCCTATGGTGCCATGCAGGATGTTTCCCGCCACGATGCTCCTGACGCCTGTCCTCACGGCAAACAGGACGAGAAAGATGCCGACAAGAACGCACGCCAGAGCAGGTGCTCGATTCAGCCGGTTTGGGTCGGGAACCTTGTCCAATGGGAACCGATCGATGTGGATCACTTCCGGTGCCTGCCGGCCAAGCTCACCGCGGCACCCAACTCGAGGTGCGGGTTGGCACGGGCGCCCCGTTGTCGGCGCGCTGTCCGTAGCGGGCAGGCACCTGGTCTCTGAACGCCGGTGCTCTGTTGTGCCGCCGATGCCCATGTCCGCTCTTCCGATGTTACCTCTATCGAGCAGGCGACAAACGGCTCGCGGTCTTTACCGCTCGTCGCCAGAACTTGGCGCTGGTGTAATTGTCACGCCGCAGCAGGGCCCGCTCCAGATCGCCGTGCTGGTCGAACACGAACAGTGAATGTTGAACATCGTCATTTCGGGCGCAGCGCGGAATCTTGCTGCGTACTCCGCCAGATGCTTCGCTTCGTTCAGCATGACGTCAACGTCTAGTGCTCCCGGTAGTAAGTCTAGCTCGTGCAATCCTCCGGTGCCGGGATCAGACAGATGAACTCGAGCGGCTCCGGGCCGGGGTTCTGAAACTGGTGCAGCTCGTTGGCCGGCACCCAGATCACGTCGCCCGCCCCGATCGAACGCTCACCCTGCTCGCTCTTGGCTACGCCGTGGCCCTTCAGCACGAGAATCTCGTGTTCGTAGTCGTGCTGGTGGTGCGGCGTGTGTCCACCGGGCTCGACCTCGAAGTGCCGCATAGTGGAAGTTCGTCGCGCCGTCGTGCGGCCCGACAAGCATGCGCATCCGGGCGCCGGCGGCTCCTTCCATCTCAACCGGGGTTTGCTCGTGTTCCAGGACGGGTTTGACTTTCATTGTTCGCTCTCTCTTCAAAGCTACAAGCTGCGAGCACCGTGGCTGGCCGACGCGAGCCGGTCGAACTCATCTGCTCACGATCCAGCGGTCCGGGGCGCGATCCCACGTAATCAGCTCTTCGGGCTTGAAGAACAGCTCGATTTCCTTGCTCGCCGTCTCCGGGGCGTCGCTGGCGTGGACGAGGTTGTATTGCACGTCGAGCCCGAAGTCGCCGCGGATCGTACCAGCAGCGGCCACGAGACCATCGGTGGCCCCGAGCAGGTTGCGAACGACCGCGATCGCCTGCGGGCCCTCGAGCACGGCGAGAATAACCGGGCCGGCCGTCATGAACTCGACCAGCGCCGAGTAGAACGGCCGGTCCTTGTGGACCGCGTAGTGCCGCTCGACCTGCTCGCGCGGCGAGCGCTGCATCTTCATCGCGGCCAGACGCAGGCCCTTCTCCTCGAAGCGGGTCAGAATGCGGCCCACCAACATGCGGTTCATCGCGTCCGGCTTGAAAATGATCAACGTGCGTTCCATTGCGGCTCCATCAAAGTAAACTCATCCGACGTCGTCGCAGGCATTCTAGCGGCAGCCGGTCAGGTGCCCAAGCGAGTTCGCCAGGCCAAGCGACCCGTCCGTACATCACGTTCGCCGTGCCCACACATCCGGGGAGCATCTGGGTCCCGCCGCTGCGACTCTGCGTACTACGCGGAGCAAGAAATGTTGAACACCGTCGTTCCGAGCACCGCGAGGAATCTTGCCGAGTGCTGGGCCGGATGCTTTGCTTCGCGCAGCATGACGTACAACATCGCGCGCTTGCGGTAGTGACGCCAGCTTGGACGGTGACGCTCACGCACGAAAAACCCAGTTGACGAATCCATTGCCGCCGTCTTAGGGCTTGATCAAAGCCGGCCGCGCTGGATCATATGAAAAGTATGGTCCCGCATCGCCCTCCCAACGAATGCCGACCCGCCCCGAACGTACCGCCGCCTCGCGCAGCCGCGCGTCGGCTCTCTCTTCGTGCTGCTCGCATTCCATTGACGTTCTGGCTGGTCACGAGTTTGCTAACCGGCTGCGTGTCCGCCGGCCGGCCGATGACGCCGCGCGAGCGAGCCGTCGAGGCCGCAGCGCGTCCGCTGTTGGAACTGGACCCGAACTACGTCTGGAGCGACTGCTTCAACCGCCTGATCGAGTTGGGCCCCACGAGCCTCAACTATCTGGCCCGCCGACCCGCCATGCGCGAGCCGGCCGCGCCCGACGACCTTCGCGTCATGCTGCACACTTCGCTGATGCGACTGCTCGCGGACCCGGCCACCGCCCCGAAGCTCAGCGTCGGCTGTTTCGAAACCACGCTCGACGTGCTGCACTTCGACATCAAGGTCCGCGGCCGGCGCCCGGGCACCGTCGTCATGCCGCCGGCACCGCCGCGCGCCTGGCACGAACTCTACCCGCTAGACTTCAACCACGAGATCGCGGGCCGAATCGACGTCGATCGCGACCGGCGGGCGATGCTGAACTGGTGGCATGAACGCTCCGGCCACACCGCCGTGCTCGCAAACCACCGCCGCTTCAAGCCCCGCCCCGATGCGCTGTGGCGGCTGCTCTCGCGGCGATTCGCCGACCGCTGGGGCTATTTGCCGGAGCCGATCGCGTTGCTCTGCGCGAGCGGCGACACCGAGCCGATGTTGTTCGAGGGGCGGACTCACGACTACAACCTGGTGCGAGCGGCCTGCGTCCTGCTCGGGCGATCGGCCGACCCGCTCGTTCAGGATCGGCTGATCGAGCTGCTCGCGAATCGATCACCGGTGCTTGCCTACAATGCGCGCTTCGCGCTATCGTTTTCTCCGGACGACCGCATCCGCGCGCTGATCGAACGGTACCAGGAAGCGGAATCGCCGCGCGATGACGGAAACCGACCGGACGCCGACGAGGAATTGCCGATCAGATTGTAGGAGGCGACCGACGCCGGCCAAACCCGCTCCCGACGAGAACCAAACCAGGAACTGCCCTCCATGCGATGGATGAAACTGACGGTTTCGCTCGCGATCGTGGCCGTCGCCGTTTTGCTCTTCGTACAAAGATTCGACCCACCTGACGTTCGCCGACTTCAAAGCCAGGTCGACGAGCTCGAACGGGAACGGGCCGAGCTATTGGCCTATGCCGAGCGCCTGACCGCGTCGCGGCGCGTCGCCCAAGTCGATGTCGTACGCCAACGAATCGACTCTCTCGGCCGAACCGTGACTACCCTGCTCTGGCAGGAGATCCGCTCCGACGGCCTGCTCGCCCCGCCGCGGGCCATCGAGGCGGTCGGTTCCCTCGTCTATTTCGAAGCCCTGCTGATCAAGTTCGAGTACGGCTTCGTGGGAGCCGGCGACGCCCAACGCGGGACCAGTCTGGCCCTCTTTCGGCGCGTCTTCGGCGATGCCCAGTCGCCCGATTCCGCGACGCAATTGGACCCGCTGACCCCGCCGCTGGCGATCGAGCACGACACGCCGGCTACCTTTTCGAACCGGCTATGGCGGCGGTTCTGGGAATTCGTCGAGGACCCGAAACTGGCTGCCGAATACGGCGTTCGCGTGGCGCAGGTCGAGGCGCCGGCCGTGCTGCTCGAGGAGGGGCAGGTCTGGGAGGTTCGGCTGGACGCGATCGGCGGGCTCAATCTCCAAAAGATCGGCATGCGCGTGCCGTACGAGGTCCTGGACTCGGGCTACGGCATGGCCGAGCGGCCTTGATGTTCATTCTTGAGTGGCCGAACCCCGGATTGTCAGAAGTTGCGAGGGGTCGTCAGCCGACCTTGTGGGAAACATCCAGATCTGTCCACCCCTCAAAAAGGCCACTTTGTTACCGTCGG
>JACZRH010000032.1:7766-25730 GCA_022574815.1 Planctomycetota bacterium
AAAGTGGGCGGATGTCGGTGGGCGTCGGGGGGGAAACGCCACAGCCGAGCATTCCGCCCGTGGACCGGATTACAGAATGCCGTGCTTTCGCCAGGACACACCCCTAGCAGCGCTGCTTATTGTAGATCACATCGGCGGCCATTTGCAAGGCCTTTTTCCGACACGGCCATTGTTTTTGTCGTGAGCGATACCGGCCCGGGCGTGCGACCCATCGTCCGCCGGGGATTTGAAATCGTCGTTGGCACGGGCTAAGCTCCCCTCGCGTTGGGCGTGTGCCCGAGTGGTTAAAGGGGACGGGCTGTAAACCCGTTGGCAATTGCCTACGCTGGTTCGAATCCAGCCGCGCCCATAGGAAGCAAATCACGAGTTTCGCGCGAAGTCGCGTCTGGCCGCAAGTCGTTGCGGGACGCGACTTTGTCGTTTTCGGGCTTCACGTCACGCGGCCTGCCGCAATCATCCGCGGCAGAATGCTGCACCGCTCTCTGCAGCGCCCTGCACGGGAGCGCGACTCGCAAAGCACGGCCGGCCCGGTTCAGGTCCTCGGCCTCGGTGATCCAGTAGTGCTCGGCCGCGATTCGCGCTGAGTGCCCGAGGAATGCCACGGCCACGTTCGCGGGCAGCGTCCGCTCACAGTCGGTCGCAATGCTGAATGCTGAGGACGAAATCCATCCGGAAGCGGGCGCGTTCCGCGTCGCTGGCGTTGCGAATCGTCTGTGGATGCAGGCCCAGACCGATCTTTTCACACGTGGTCGCACAGTCCGCGGCGCATGGCCTTTTGCTACGGGATCGTCTAAGCTTCCTTGGTGTGAGCGCTGCCCTGCTCTTACCCGTCCGAATCGAGGGAGCCCCAGGCCATGAATTGCCCTAACTGCAAACACATCCTCCGAGCCATCGAGTACGAGGGCATCCATATTGAGACTTGCACGCAGTGCCACGGCGAATGGCTGGACGCGGGCGAGCTCGGGCACGTCGTCAAGGCCCGTGAGGTGCTCTTTGACGTGCAGGAGCGCAAAGCCGTCGCCGCCGCCGCGTCGATCAAGGGCGTTCGTCTGAAGGATGTCGACCGAGACCTGCATTGCCCCACCTGCGGGGGCCGGACCGACGCGATTAACTACGGCGGCGATACGGGGATCATCATCGATCGATGCACAACCTGTCATGGGATGTGGCTCGATGCCGACGAGCTCGAGAAAATCCAGATGCTCGTGGAAGGCTGGGAGGATCATCTGCCCGATGACTTGAAGAAGTACGGGCCGAGATTACGAAAGGTCGCCGAAGAACTCGACCAGCGTGACGACGTGCGTGTATCCCGCTTCGCGTTCGTCAACGCGATCATCAACGGGATCCTCGACGTCTACTCGTAGCGCCGACCAGCTCGAACCGTCCCAGCTCGATGGCACCGGCCGGGCAGGTTGATCGGCGCCGCAATTCCGCGCTATTCGTGAAGCGACACCGCATCGCCGGTGCGAATGAGCCCACCGCGCGTGATCTGCCCATGCACCCCGCCGCGGCAATCGCCCGCAAGCGCCGCTCTCAAACCTTTGTGTAGGGTTTCCATCTGGGCGCAAGGCTTGGTTTCGGCCAGCACCTCCATCTCGGCCTCGCCGACGCGGAGCTTGCGGCCGATCAGGTGACCGAGGCCGTCGGTCTCGATAAGAATGTTGGCCCGGCGCGTGTGCCAAGGCAGCTCGACGCCGAGCTCGCTGACGACCTGCTCCCATTGCCGCGCGGCCAGCAGCGTCAGACCGCGTTCGAGCGATGATTTGACGTCGTTTTCGAGGCCGCCGTTGGGGTGGGCGCGGACCTCACTGACTTCGTGCATCGGCCCGCGGTCCGGCCCGCGCAGCGCGATTCCCGAAATCCTGCCAACGAGTTGGTCTGCCATCGTCTTCTCCGGCCCTCGGCATCAATGTACCTCTGAATCGTAAACGCCCCCGTCGTGAATCGCGAGCGGCGCAGCCAGGGCTGTGGCCGGAGTCAATCGTCCAATAGTCGCGCGATGACGACGGACGTGATCTCGCCCAAACGGTCTACTACGTGCGTCGCCCCGGCTTCGTGCAGCTTCCAATCGGGGTGCGTACCGACCAGGCCGATGACTTTCATCCCCGCGGCGAGCGCCGACGCGATGCCGACCGGCGCGTCCTCCACGACGACGCAGTTCGCCGCCGGCAATCCGACCCGCTCCGCCGCGAGCAGGAAGCAGTCGGGCGCGGGCTTGCCGTGCTCGATGTCGAAGCCGTGGACCGTCGCCGCGAAATGATGGCCGAGTTGAGCCTCGTGCAGCACGAGTTCGAGATTTTCCGGCGGCCCGGACGTTGCGACCACGAGCACGAAGCCGGACTCGGCGAGCCCGCCGAGCACTTCGCGGGTGCCGACGGTGAGCGGGACCATGCCGGTGATCAATGAGCGGTAGAAAGCTTCCTTTTCGTCGTCGATCTGCTTGATCTCGGCGTCGGTGACCTGCGGACCCCAGACCCGGCGGACGATGTCACGGCTGGGCATGCCGAAGGTCTCGAGGAATGCTTCTTCGGGAAGGTCGATGCCGTGTCGGCGGGCCAGCGCCTGCCAGCTCGCGCGGTGCGCCGGGCCGGAGGCCACAAGCACGCCGTCCATGTCGAAGATGACGCCGCGTTTCATGCTGGTTCCCAGAAAGGCAAGGGCATTCCAAATTGCGCTCGGGCCGCACCCGCCGAGGGCACAGCGGTCCGGTCCGGCTCTCGACGGCGCATCATAGAGCGGCTTGCGCCGTGCGCCGAGTCGCGCCGGGTCGAGCCGCGCGGCGTCGCATCGTGCATTCGATGTTGGAAGTCGTAGGCCGGCCGGGTCCGCGGCCGCGCCTGCGTTGTCGTTCGCGCGCCTCGCGCCTACACTGACGGCATGCAAGCAGGGCAGGACGCGAGCCAGGAAGGGAGTCCGCGCGCGGTCGTCGTCGACGTCCGCGAAGTGTACAAGATCTACGACACCGCCGGGCACGTGGTCAAGGCCCTCGACGGCCTCTCGCTCACGGTCGAGGCCGGCCGCTTCATCGCGATCATGGGCGCCAGCGGCTCCGGCAAGAGCACGCTCCTGCACCTGGTCGGCGGCCTCACCCCGCCGACCTCCGGCGAGGTTATCGTCGAGAACAAGAACCTCGCCCAAATGTCCGACCGCGCCCGCACGATTTTTCGCCGGCGGCGGCTGGGCATCGTCTTTCAGGAGTACAACCTGCTGCCGACGCTTACCGCGCGGGAAAACGTCGCGCTGCCGATGCTGGTCGACGGAAAGCCGATGCGCGACTACGAGCAGCGCGTCGCGGAGCTGCTCGCGACCGTGCGGCTTGAGAACCGGGCCGACCATCGGCCCGACGCACTCTCCGGCGGCGAACAGCAACGCGTGGCGATCGCGCGGGCGCTGCTCAACGACCCGGCGATCCTCCTGGCCGACGAACCGACCGGCAATCTCGACTCCAAACAGTCGCGCGAAATCTGGCAGCTCATGCGCCAGATCGCGGACGAGAAGAACAAGACGATTCTGATGGTCACCCACGAAGCGCAGGGCGCCGCGTTCGCCGACGAAGTCATCATCCTGCGCGACGGGCGCATGATCGGAACCCTCGAACCGAAAGGCAGCGCCGATGCGGCACTGGTCGCGGCTGGGTACCAGGAACTGGCGGGCTAAACCCGGCCGCACCGCCGGCGCCATCCTCGCCATCGCGCTCGGCACCGGTTCGGTCGTCTGGGTGACCTGCTGCTACGAGTCCGTCCGCACGACGCTGCTGGACTGGTCGCGCTCCTATCTCGGCGACAGCCACATCAACATCGAGCCGGTGCTCGGGCGCATGGACACGATGCCCAAGCGCGCCGCCCGGGCGGTAGCGGAAATCAAGGAAGTCGCGCACGTCACGACGCGGCTGATTCAAAGGCTCAAGGCCAAGCCGCTCGAGCGCTCCGTGCTGGAGCAGTACCCCTCCGAGGACCGCCGCCCGCTGAGAGTCACACCACTGGCGGATCTGCACGGCGTCGAGCTCGAACACGAGTTCACCTTTCGAACCTACCCGCTCAGCGACGGGCGCCTGATCCGGCCCGATGACGAGTTCGCGTGCGTCATCGAGGAGAAGTTCGCCAGCGAGGAAGGCGTCGGCGTCGGGGACGTGCTGCTGGTCTGGGGCGACGTGCGCCCGGAGCCCTTCGAGCTCGAGATCGTGGGCCTGATGCAGCGCCGCAGCATCGCCCGTTTTCAAAAACCGCTTGTGCTGGTGCGGCAAAAAGTGCTCCAGCAGATGACCGCCGAATACGGCTTAGTCTCGACGATCGACGTGATGCTGCACGACGGGACGTCGGAAGGCGTGAAAAAGGCCGGCCCTAAGATTCGCTTGGTCGTTGAAAAGCGGGCGGGGCGGGCGCGGATCGTGAGCGCCGAGGCGCGCATGCGCCAGATCGAGAACACCCACCAGCAGATGGACCTCATCCTCGTGCTGATGAGCTGCGTCGCGATGCTGACGGCGTTGTTCATTATCCTGACCACGCTCAGCATGGGCATGGTCGAGCGCATCGCGCAGCTCGGCCTGCTACGCTGCGTGGGCATGACCGGCCGCCAACTCGCGTGCGTTGTTCTCGTCGAAGTGATGCCGCTCGGACTGGCCGGGATCCTCCTTGGAATCCCCCTCGGCCTGGCCCTCACTGCGCTGACGACCTACCTCGTGCCGGACTACGTCGGCGAATTCCCCGTCCGTTGGCTCGAGTTGCGGCTCGCGCTGACCGACGGATTCGCCCCGTTTCTCACCGCCGTGGGGGAGACGCTGCGCCGCACGGGGATCGCGGTCGCCGCGACGGCCGGCATCCTCACGACGCTCGTGGGCGGCCTGCTTCCAGCGCTGGCCGCGCTGACAGTCTCACCGATCCGGGCATCCCGGCCGCGCGCCGGGCGGACCCGGCTATTGGTCCACCTCGTGGTGGTCGGTCTCGCCGCGACCACGCTCGCGGTCCAGTACGTGTCACTCGGCCGGGTCCTTCGCACGCCGGACTTCCTGAAGATAGCCGCCACGACGGTCGTCCTGCTCTACGTCGGCTACGCGCTGCTCTCACCGTTTATCGTCTGGCTGATCGGCCGCCCGGCTGTGTTCGCGACGGCGGCGGTCGTCGGCGTGCGCGTCAAACTCCTGCAGGACCAGGTCGGCAACGCCGTCTGGCGTTCTGCGGGCATCTGTTGCGGGCTGATGGTCGGCCTCTCGCTGATCGTCGGCCTGGTGGTGTTCAGCGAGAGCTTTCGCGCCGGGTGGCAATTCCCCAAGCAGTTCCCCGATGCCTTTCTCTGGAACCTCGAACCCATGCCGCCCAACGCCCGGTCGATCGCGTTGGATACGCCCGGGATCAAGGCCGCCACCGCCGCCCATCCGGTCACGGTCGTAGTGGACGAAAAGAACCCGCTGGGCAAGATCCTGCGGTCGATGACCTGGTACATGGGGATCGAACCCGACTCCTTCCTCGATCTGGTCAAGGTCGAATTTCTCGAAGGCGACGAGCAGCGGGCCCGCGCGTTGCTCAAAAAGGGCGGCCACATTCTCGTCGCCGAGGACTTCGCGCGGGCGCGCAACAAACACCTCGGCGATGAAGTCACGGTGTACTCCTTCGCGGGGAATGTTCACCGCTTTAAGGTCGCCGGCGTGATCGAGTCGCCGGCGCTGGACATCGCCGCGGGTTATTTTCAGGTCACGAGCCAGATGAATATCGCCGCCCAGGGTTCGGTCATCGGCTCGATGCGCGACCTCAAGCGTTATTTCGGGATCGACTCGACCCTGATGGTGCTGCTCGACTTCGATCTGCCCGACCAGCCGGTCCCCGCCAACTGGCCTCCCGCCGCCGGCTCGCCCGAGCTCGACGACCTGCCCGAAGGCGTGATCGACCCGGCCAAGTCCGTCGAGCATCAATGGCTGCGATTCCGACAGGAACAGGTCCTGCGGTTGCTGCGCCAGCGCCTCAAGGCGCCGCGGGCCAACACCGGGACCGCCGTCGAGCTCAAGGACCGCATCGACCGCGAGCTGAACACCATGACCAAGCTGCTCACCGCCGTGCCCGCCGTGGCCCTGCTGGTGGCGGCGGTCGGCGTCGCGAACCTGATGACGTCCAACGTCGCCAGTCGAGCCCGGCAGTTGGCCATCCTGCGCGCCGTGGGGGCCACGCGCGGGCTCATTCTGCGCATGGTCGTCGGCGAGGCCTTGGTCCTGGGCCTGCTCGGAACGGGCCTGGGCTTCGCGCTGGGACTGCACCTGGCGATCAACACGAGCGTCATGACCCGACGCATGTGGGGCATCGAGCTGGGCGGGACCGAGCTCGGACTGTTCGGCTGGACCTTCAATCTGCCCATCACCATCCCGTGGGGCTACGTATCGGCGGCCGTCCTCCTGACCGTCAGCCTGTGTGTGCTCGCCGGCATCTTCCCGGCCCGGCACGCTTCCCGCACCAATGTGGTCGACGCGCTGCACGTTCCGTGACGCCTCGTCGAATCGTCGGGGAGGGCGGGCATCCTGCTCGTCGGCGCAGCACGTTGTTATTACGAGTGCCCCGGTTTCCGCTCCAAATCACAAGACACTACACTGCCCGCACTCGGTGGAGGTCTGACGTGAAGCTGCTCGTTCCGTTTTTTGTATTCTGCGCAATGCTCGTGAGCTGGTTCGCCTGGGAACTCGTCTCACGCACCGACGAACATCCCCAAACAGAAACCCTCCCAAGCCAAGCTGCATCGAACCACGCATCCGCGCCGACCCGGGGGGAATCCGCCACCGCGACGGTTCCCTCACGTCCGCCTGATCGTGTTACGGGTAGTTATCTCAAGCGCGATGACGCTTCCGAACCAGAGGATTCCGAAAACAACCCGAAGCCCGGTTTTGCGCCGCCTGAGCCGGTCCCACCCCCCACGCCGACCGGTGGTTCGGTGCCTCTCGACCCGGCGCGCGAACCCACCACGCGAACCGCGGTGCGCTGGGCTGACGACGAAAACAACTCCGCGGAGCTGCGCAAGCTGAGAGCGGCCCGAGCGGCTCTGGCCGATGATCCTTACCGTCGCGTGGCGCTGCACGATGAATTCGAGGCGTTGCGCGAGCTCGGCCGCTGGGACGAGGCTCGCATCACCCTCGCGCGCCTGATCGAGTTTGATCCGCAGGACACCGATTTGCGATTCGCCCAAGCATGCGTACTGCTGCGCCTGTCACGCTGGCTCCACGCGATCGACGCGCTGCAAGCCGTCGTCCGGGCCCAGCCCGAGCACGCCCGCGCCTGGTACAACCTCGCCACCGCCCATCAGCGGCTCGGCCGGCTGCGCGAGGCCCGCCACGCCTGGGACCGCGTCGTGACGCTCACGCCCGAGGCGCCGGATGCGTTTGCACACCGCGGAGAAATCCTGCTCGACCTGCGCGAATGGGCCGCCGCCGCCGAAGACTTCCGAGCCGCGTCAAATCGCGATCCCGAAGCGACCGACCTGGCGATCAACCTCGCGCTCGCGCTGCGCAAATTGAACCGGCTCGACGAAGCACGCGATTCGCTGATGAAGGTCATCCACAGGAATCCAAGGCACGTCCCGACATTGAACGGCTTGGCGGAATTGGCGTGGGAAGCGTGCGCTGGCGCTACTGACGCGAACGAGCAACACCGCCGCGCCGCAATCTCATGGTGGCGGCGCTCACTCGCGGTCGACCCGCAGCAGCCGACAATCGAAACGCTGCTGGCGAACGCCCAGAAACACTGAGGCCCTCCGGCTCGCGCGTCACGCGCGAAGCGAGCGAGATCAGACTGTGCTTCCGACGCGCGCCGACCGATTCACCCGCCACACCAGAAACCCCCACAAGCAGCCGACGCTCCAGAGCTGCGCCCCGGCCGCGCGCGCCGCCGGCCACGCCAGACAAACAGCGCCAACCAACCACACCAACAGCACGAGCAAACCGAGCCGGTCCGCCCGCCGCTCCGCGCGGCTCGTCCGCTCGACCCGGTCCGCCACCCACGCCAGCGAAAAGTACGCCAACACGAGGTAGTGCGTCCACAAGAGCGGTGTCGCCAACAGCATCACACAACACCAGACTGCGAACTGACCGCGAATCAGTGAAACGCCGGCAGTGTCCTCGGGCGGCCACTGCGGCGGGCCGTGCAGCGCGGCCGCCATGCTCCCCACCAGAATACCCGCCATCAGAATCAGATACGTCCACCAAATGACCCCGGAAGGCAAATGGACCGGATTCACGAAGACCCCCGGCCGGTCCTCCCTTGGGTCGCCGTCGGTCTTGGATAGCAATCGCCGCAGCACGATGGGCAATGCGTTGTTGCTGTACTTCGCTTTCCGTGGTTTCTCGGAATGAATGGTAGCCCGAGCCGAATGGCCGCGGACGGCTCGTTTGTCGAACTCCCGGTGCTGCCGGACGGTTTCCGAATACCCCAGCGTCGCCAACGGCAATCCCAGCCCACAAACGAGTCCGACGGCGATCGCCGACGTCGACACGCGCCACCGCCGTTTCAACACAAAAAACACGATCAGCACGAGAGGCAACAGCTTGATCGCCGCCGCCAGACCGAGCGGTATCCCGGCCTCCCACTCGCGCCCACGCTCGACCAGAAACCAGCAGGCGACCACCAGAAACAGCACCAGCAGTCCAACCTGGCCCAACACGCCGCAGGACACGACGTACGCACCCGACAGCCCGATCGCCGCCAGCGTTGCCTTGCGCGGCCGCGGCCCCAGCCCATCATTCAATAACACTTCAACCAGAACAACCGTGATTCCTGCGAGAGCCATCGACAACAGCGTGAAGGCAGCCGCGGCCACCCGCAAAGGCAACAGGCTCCAAGGCACCATGAAGATCGTGAAGAACGGCAGGTAATTGTGGACACCTCGCTCGCTGCTGATTTCGCCGGTCGCGCGGAAATGCTCCGCGGTCAACCAGAAGTCGCGAAAGTCGGACGTGCCCTTGTCCGGATCGGGGTCGGCCCGGATCGCCGCGACCACGCAGAGCACGATCGTCAGCACGATGCCGAACGCGAGCAGCGGCAGCCAGCCCCGCCCGCGCGCCGCCCGCCGGTTTCCCGCCTGCGCGATCATCGCCACCCGGATCTCCGCCCGAACAAAACGTAGCCGTAGAGACGCCAAAGGTGCCCTAAGTAGCGCACTTGCTCGGCCACGCTCAGCTTGGTTTTCCCGGCCGCTCGCTCGCTGAACGTGATCGGAATCTCCACGACGTTCGTCCACCCGTGCCGCACAATCAGTTCCAGCAGGATTTTGTACCCAATCGGACGGAGTCGCTCCAGCGAAAGCTCGCGACGCCGCACGCAGAAAAAACCCGCCATCATGTCCTTCACGGGCGTCAGCGGCCGTGCGAGCATTCGCCCGATGAGACTGTTTAGCCGGCGGTGCAGCGGCCAGAACAGATCGACCTCCCCGCCGGGAACAAAGCGGCTGCCGACCGCGGCCTGGACCTGCGGGTCCTCGAGCGCTCTGAGCAGTTCGGGGATCTTCTCAGGCGGGTGCGACAGGTCGGCGTCGAGACTGACGATCAACGCCCCGCGCGCCTCGGCCATCCCGCGGAGGACGGCCGTCGCCAGACCGCGCTCGTCGCGCCGCACGACGCAACGGACGGGAAAGCTCGCCGCCAGTGCTTCGACGCGCGCCGCGGTCCCGTCCGGCGAATTGTCATCGACGATGATGAGTTCGCTCTCTTGCGAATCGACCGCCGCAAACACGCGCCGCACGAGCGGGTCGATGTTTTCGCACTCGTTGTAGGTCGGCACGACCACGCTGACGAGTCGTTCGCGCTCAGTCATGACCCAGCCGCGCCGCAACCCGCCGCCCGCCCGCCGCGCGAACCATCAGTCAAACATCGCGAAGCGGAAGATGCAGAACATCGCCTGGAACCCGTCCTTCCAGGTGATTTTCTTGCCCTCCTCGTACGAGCGCCCCGAATAGCTGATGCCGACCTCGTACACGCGCCAGCCGCCGCGGGCCACCTTCGCCGTGATCTCCGGCTCGACGCCGAAGCGGTTGCTCTTGATCGTGATGTCTTTGAGGACCTCGGCCCGGAAGACCTTGTAGCAAGTCTCCATGTCGGTCAGATTGAGGTTGGTGAACATGTTGCTCAGCATCGTGAGAAAGCGGTTGCCGACGCTGTGCCAGAAGTACAGCACACGGTGTTCGTCGCCGCCCACGAAACGCGACCCGTAAACCACGTCGGCCCGCCCGTCCAGGATCGGCCCCAGCAGCTTCGGGTACTCGCGCGGGTTGTACTCCAGGTCGGCGTCCTGCACGATCACGATGTCGCCGGCCGCCTGTTCGTAGCCCGTCCGCAGGGCCGCCCCCTTGCCCTGGTTCACGGTGTGTTTGCAGAGCCGGATCTTCGCGCCGGGGAACTTCGCCTCGAGTTGCGGATAAAGAGCCAGCGTGCCGTCGGTCGAGCAATCGTCGACCAGCACAATCTCGCGCTCCATCTCCACCGGCGAATCGAGCACCCGCCGAATGATCTCGAACAGTGTCTCCTTTTCGTTGTATACGGGAATCACGATCGACAGCATCATCCGGGCTCTGACTCCTTAGCGGATCGTCTCCGCGGTCGCGTAGCGGCCGAACCCCGCACCGGTCGTTTTATCTGTCGCGGCCCGCGTCTCGCCGGCCGTAGTGGCAAAAAAACGGCGTTCTCTCCCGTCAACGATCCGCGGAGCACGAACGCCCGACCACCCTCCGCCCGCAGTTCAAGCCGTCGCCGTCAGCAGCGGATACCGCTCTCCGTCCCGCGACAGAACCGCCTCACGAATCTGCGCGCGCAGCGTCCGGATCGGTAGCCGCCACAATCGCCGCGCCAAAGGCGACACGCGCTCGAGCCCCGGCTCGGGCTCGGCGAATGCGTCGAGCAGTGCCCGCTCCTTGCGGTGCCGGTCGAACTCCGGCCGCCGAAATTCCTCCCACGTATCCAACAACACCGGCAGCAGGGCCGACCCCCGCCGACTGACCCAATTCAATCCGGCGAAGACGAGCAACGCCGCGCTCTGATAGTCCGGCTCCACGTGGTGCGCCACCATCATGTGCCGCACCGCCAACGCCGAGCGCCCGCGTTCAAAGCATTGGCAGGCCAGCAGATAGCGCGTAACCGGGCAGCGCGGCGACTGCTCGGCCCGCTCCCGCAGCCGCTCGAACATTTCGTCGGCCGGGCAGCGCGCGAAGACCGCGATAGCTTTGTTCAACGTCCAGGCACCCATCAAGACGCTCGTAGACCGCACCAACAGACAGGAATTCGGGCGGCCCACCACGCTAATTCCGCCCGCCCGCCGCGTCAACTCAGCCGAGCGAGATTGAGACCGCTCACGATACGCTTTCATCGCGGCAGCGCCCGTTCGTGGCTCGACCGGACACCTCGGGCCCGAGTGCCGACGACCGGCTGAGTTTCTGGTGTGCCACGGGCATGAACGATGCAGGCAAGAGACGTTTCCTGCGGGTCCGAGTCCTACACAGGGCAGGCTCGGCCCGGTCGGCCCGCTACACGCGAAAGCCTACCTCACCACCGCAGCGCCGCGTGAAACAGCCGACGGGCACTCCAAGTCGGTGGCTGGTTCAGAGCCGAGGCCCCGACCCGCGCCCGTGCTTCGGACACGCGTGCCGCGAACGCCTCCTTTTCGAGCCGGTTCGCGAATAGGAACGCCAGCCCCACGCACCGGCCCCGGGCGCGGAAGATGCGAACCTCGGGCAGCGTCACTTCCAGCGCGGTGATCTCACTCCACGGGATCAGCTCGCTCTGATCGTGCCGGACCAGCAGCCCGTTCGGCAGCACCGCCGTCAGGTAGCGGTGCCGATGCATGAACCGCATTCGCAGCACGAAACCCAGCACCAGCACGAACCACGCCGCCACGAGCGGCCATAGCAACCCGCCCAACACGGGCCGCAGCTCGTCGCCGAACGTGTGATTGACGCAGACGGGCAGGACAATCCCGAAGATGATCACGCCGCGAATCAGCGGCAAACGCGGCCGCGGCCGCCAGACGCGCGAGTGCTCGTCGTATTCCAGCCCGCACTCCGGACAGCGGCCGTTCGTCCCCAACCCGGCCAGCTCGTAGTCACAGGCTGGACAGGTCTCCAAACCGGCCCCGGCCGGATCTTTCAAACCGGTTTCGCGGCTTGGAGTCATGTCGCGGGCGTCGGCTGTTTCGCTCATACCGGGATTATTCATTCCGCGCGATGGAAGACCACGAATGGCGGCCACGGGTTATCAGCGCCCTTCCAATAAAACGGACGCGGATCAGACCGTCACGGCATCAGACATGGCGGACCGCCCCGAATGCGCGACCCCCTACCCTGCGACTGGGTCCCCGCTCGCCGGACGGCCCCGGCAAAAGTGCGGACTCGGGCTTGTTCGCCATGGCAGAACCTCCCATTCCGCTTCGCCACCAGCGCTGATACAATGGCCCAAGCTGCCCCTGCGCTGGGCATGTCTTGTTCAATCCGTATCGTCTTGTTCGGAGGTTGCCACGTGCGAGGTCTCCATACGCCTGCGAACCGTGCGCTGGTAGTGATTCCGGCGTTCGTACTGGCATTCGCTCTGAGCCCGCGTGGAGCCGCGCAGATGTCAGCCGAGGCCGCGCTCACGATCCCCTCACCACTCCCGGCCGCCGGCATCGTCCACGGCGGGCTGGCCGTGCAGCACACATTCGACCGGCTCGTTTACGAGGCCGTCAAAGAACGAGTGGACGTATTGATCACCGGCTTTGCGGCAGCCCCGGAACATTCCTTCGATTTGGAATTGCATGCGTTCCGAGTAACGCACGAGCGTACCCAATTCGTACTAAACGGCCCCAATGGTACAACCAACGCCGAAGCGCCCGACGTGACCCTGCTGCGCGGTCGCGTGGCCGGAGCGCCCGCGTCGCGCGTGTTCCTGGGGCTCTCCCCGCACGGGTCAATCGGCTACATCGTGCATGATGACGGAGTATTCATCATCACATCGTACGCTCCCAATGGGCCTCAGCCGCAGGCCCGCGTGACAATCTCCTATCGGCGCGATTCTCCTGCGCTGCCTTCAGACCCGTCACTCAGCGACCCGCCCTCAATACAACGATCCGCCGCCGGCCTGGCCTCATTCCAAACATCCACGCTGGATACGCCATTTCCCGGCGGTGGAGGAATCGCCGACGGCCCGGAGTGTCTTGAGGCGGTCATCGCGCTTGACACCGACCATGAGTACTTCCGGCTCTTCAACGACCCGGCCGCGGCGGCGGCCTACCTCGTCGAGCTTACTGGAGCAATCAGCGATATCTTCGAGCGCGACAGCGGCGTCCGACTCACGCTCGGCTTCGTTCAAATCTGGACGACGCCGAACGATCCGTATACGAGTTCCGATCCGTTTACATTGCTGAATCAACTCACGAATTACTGGTTCATAAACATGGGGCACGTCGATCGCGCGGCCGTTCAGCTCGTCTCGGCGCGCAACCTCATCGGGGCGGTCTTCAGTATCGGTTGGCCTGACGGACTTTGCAGCGCACGACGCGGCTACGCGCTCAGTTCCTCCATTCAGGGCTTCTTCTCCGACCCGTTGCTGTCTCGCCGCCCCGATAACTGGGACATCTACGCGGTAGCCCACACCTGGGGTTCGACCTTTGGCGCCGGCCCGCCCCCGCAAGGCAGCCCCACGCTGATGAGCGGTGCGCCCGTATCGCAGATCGTGCTCGAATTCCACCAGCGCAATCACGGGGTGATCCGCGCGAGTGCCCTCGCCGCTCCGTGTATCCGCGATACGATCCCCTGCGCGCATCTCGGGCGCGGCGATCTGAATTGCGATGCCGCTTTCAACGCCGCCGACATTGATCCGTTCTTTCTGGCGCTCGGCGATCCCACGGCGTACCGCGCCAGATTCCCCTCCTGCGACGCCGCTCTGCTCGGCGACATGAATGCCGACGGATTCTTCGACGGCGGTGACATCGACCCGTTTTTCGAAGCGCTCGGCGGCCCGTAGCGGGCCGTCCCGGTAGCCGTCGTCGCGAAGTGCCCGTGTGCGATTTGCGCGTCTGCCTGGTTCGAGAAATCCGCCTGGGCCTCGACCCCATCGGAGCAACCCCGCAAGACCTGCTTAGCCCCGACCGACCCAGCTTCGCGGCGGAAAATTTGGCTCCTCGCTGTTTTGTGTGGGTAGCCGTGGAGGATCCGCCCCCCCCGAAACCCCCGGGAATCACCGCTTTGGCTCTTCCGCAGAATCTGTCCGTGCAATCTGGGGGAACCAACTCCGCCGTTTCCCCCAGACCCCCTGCTTGCGCTTCTTTCCCCGCGCTGTGGATCCTCCGGGGCTCCGCAGAACCCGGCTGATTGCCGCAACGATGGACTGGGTGACGGCCGCTAAAGCGCCAGAATCGGCGACTCTGATGCTCTGTGGCGGGTTTGTCCGTCCAGTACGACCCACCGCCCGTCGCACCGGTCGCCTACACCAAATAGCGCGGAGCCTCCTATTCCCGGCTTTTTTACTTGACAAGTCGCTGCCCACTGCGCAGTATGGCCCAAAATTCTGTGGGTGTGCGCATAGGGCAGCCCGCTAGGAGTGTAATTATGAAGGATCGCTTTCTGAACATCGTTCGACCGCAATTCCCGTTGGAGATCGTTCGCGTCATCGAACGCGCTTATCCCGCAGCGCGGCGGGCCACCGCCACCATAGATGAACATCTTCAGCGCAACGCTGCCGGCTTTCAGCGATGGGCCATCATCGAGACTGAACTCGCCAAGTTGGCCGAAAACCAAGGCGTTGACTTCAAATGGGTTCCGAATTCAACGGGCTCAGCGTTCCACGTCGAACTATGCGTTTCGCCGTTCCGGATCACAGTCTCAAAGACCGACGAGCGCGGTCGCTTGCCGGACCATGCCGAGTTCAGAAAAACGATGATCGTCAACACCCAGCTTCGACTGTTCGATTCCTGTGAGGAGCCTGGGGATCATGTCGCGGTCTTCATCGTGCATGGGTCAAACGGCGACCCCAGCGCGCCACATTATGTCGATGCCCTATTCCCCGATCAAGAGGGACAGATCATGTACCGTGTCGACCTCCAAGGTCTCGTACGCGAGCAGGATGTTTCGACAATCGATTCTGAGATCGTTGGCGACGACTCCCATCCACAGATGCGAACCGATATTGAGGCTGAGGATATACAAGATGAGGTCGATCCCGAAATAAGGCGCGAGGACGAGACAGGTACCGCACAGTGAGGCTAGGCACTCCCGACTTCATCGGAGAAAAACTCCGCGAAGCGCGCGAAGCGCGTGGGCTGACAGGTACAACACTCGCTGATCTACTCGCCGTGTCGCGACAGGCTGTATCTCAGTACGAGATTGGCGGGCAGACACCGGCGCCCGAAATCATGGATCGTCTCTGCAGCGTTCTCAGACTGCCTCGCAGCTTCTTTCTCCGCAAGGTGAACGGCTCTCTTGGCACACTTTATTTTCGTTCGCGCGCGTCGGCCACGAAGACAGAGCGCGTGCGGCAGGAGCAACGTCAGAAATGGCGCCATAGGATCGTGGCCTTCATTGCACGTTTCATCGAGTTTCCGACAGTCAGATTCCCGAGTTTCAGGATCGGTGATCCACTCGATCTCACGCCCAGCGAGATCGAACGTTTTGCCCAGGCAACGAGACGCTTCCTCGGCGTAGGCGATGGCCCGCTGAGCAACGTCGTTTTGCTGCTTGAGAACCACGGAGCGATACTCGTTAGAACAAGCTTTGAGGCTGGTGCTCTGGACGCGTTCTCGGAATGGAGTGTCGAAGATGGCAGGCCGTACATAATTCTGAACTCTGACAAGCAATCGGCTGTTCGCTCGAGGTTTGATGCGGCACACGAGCTCGCCCATATGATCCTGCATCGTCACTTTCAATCGCCGTTGAACCCCCGTTTTTTTAAGCAGCTTGAAGAGCAGGCGCACCGATTCGCGAGTTCCTTCTTGGCGCCGGCGCACACGTTTACATCGTCGTTTCCAGGCCGAGTGTTGCACGATCTCATCGAGCTGAAGAAAACGTGGGGGATGTCGATCAGTGCCATTGTGCGTCGTGCATTCGATCTGGGGATCGTGAATCGGTTTGCTTACAGACGGCTGATGACCGAGATCGGAAAACGGGGATGGCGTCGATGCGAACCTTTGGACAGCGAACTGCCTCCGGAGGAACCAAGACTGCTTCGGCGATCCATTGATCTTCTCCTTAGCAATCGTATCGGTGATCTGCGACTGATCGCGCAGCTTGGCGCCGGATCGCTCGCCGATGTTGAATCGATACTGGGCCTGCCGGACGGTCACATTACGGACAGGACGGTTGCTCGGCCAACAGCGCGGGCAGAAAAGGTGTCAGGATGAATTCCTTGGGCGCTCACGCCCAGGGTGGTTCCAAGCGAATCGACTCGCACGCACCGCGCCCCACACGCGCCATGCAGGCGACCGTCCACCACGCCTCGTAGCGATTCCCGGCTTTGTCCGCAGGTCCACCAGACAGAGACATTCGCATATTATGGCGTCATCGGCGGACAGTCGGAAGAGCCCCGGCGTTCTTCGCTCGCCAACCCTTGACCCGCACCGGTTTCGATCCTAGACTCACTAGACGGACAACCACCCGCGTGCCGCCCGGCCGGCCGCGTCGCCGAGGCTCTTTGACAATGCAGAAACCACGCACTTGCGGAGCGAATTGGGCACCAAACCCTCGCTCCGCCCCACCGTCGCTTGCTCGCCAGCCCGCCCCCTTCCGTTTCTCCCTCCGTGCCTTCCCCAACCAAGGTTGCCAATAAGCGCGCGCGCAAAATGACAATCTTGGCAATCTTCCACCCCCAGCCCCGCCACGACCGTTATTATCGCGAGCGCGTCTCGGCGCGAGGTTCCCCGTGCCCAAGAAAAACAGCAGAGTGGGCCGGTAAGCCGAATTCTGTTCCCAACCGCCGGACACCGACTGAGAGCCGATGCCACACGGTCGGGCGGCGACCATTCAACTGGGCTCGGCGTTGCCGCCGAGCTCGTGCGCCCTACCCGGGGCTGACGCGGCCTGCGCGGGGCACGCCGCTGCGAGCCGGGCCGGCTCATCGCCCCCTATTTGGGCTTGCTGGCGGTGGGGTTTACCCTGCCACGACCGTCGCCGGCCGCGCGGTGCGCTCTTACCGCACCCTTTCACCCTTGCCTGTGACGACGACGCGAACGCCCTCATCCATCGGCGGTTTGCTTTCTGTGGCACTTTCCCTGGGATCACTCCCGGTGGCCGTTAGCCACCACCGTGCCCTGTCCAGTTCGGACTTTCCTCCACCGGGTCCGCCGACGAGCCCACGCAAGCGCGGGCGCGTCGCCGCCCGACGGCGGCCGCCTGGCCCACTCTGCCGCTTGGATTATACCGCGATTTCTCGCGAACGGCGCGGGTGCCCGCGCCCCGAGAACCTGAGAATGCGACGGCCCTGCCGCACTCGGCCGCGGTCCGGCTGTGTCTGTCCAATGTCTCCCGTTCGCGGTACGCTGCCGTGTTTGAGGCCGATTCACGGCTCGCCGCGATCGCGGTCGAACCGATCGGTTGCGAACGTCGCGGACCTTCACACCGGCAACGTCCGGAGCGGCAATGAGCAACGGCGGCAGCTACGACCCGCAAGCGGTCGAGCCCGACATCCTCGAGTTCTGGGAGGCCGGCGGCTATTTCAACGCTGACCCGGACCCCGAGCGCAAGCCGTACACGATCGTCATCCCGCCGCCGAACGTGACCGGGGCGCTGCACCTGGGCCACGCGCTGAACAACACGCTCCAGGACATCCTGATCCGCCACAAGCGCATGTGCCGGTACAACGCCTGCTGGCTGCCGGGCAGCGACCACGCCGGCATCGCGACGCAGGCGGTGGTCGAAAAGCGGCTTCGCCAGGAAGAGGGTCTGACGCGACACGAGCTGGGCCGCGAGGGGCTGGTCGAGCGCATCTGGCAGTGGAAGGAACAGTACAATCGCCGCATCATTGATCAGCTCCGCAAGATGGGCTGC
>JACZRH010000291.1 GCA_022574815.1 Planctomycetota bacterium
ATACGGAATGCCGAGCGCGGCGGGGTCGTCGCCGCCGTCCAGGTAGTAGAATTCGCCGTTAAAGAAGTCGATCGGGTCGACGACAGTCGTCGTGACGCCGGTGGTCAGGTCGGTGATCGAGACCTCCGTGATTCGGTTCTGTTCGAAGTCGAAGGTGCTCGAGAAACGATACCAATTGTCGGCGCTGAGGTTCTCCCACTCCGGGCCCGGAAAGACGCCCGGCAAGGGCACCTGGAACCCGGTACTATCGAAAATGAAGAAGCCACAATTGAAGTTGGTCGCGGTGGCGATGTCGATCCAGGAGAACAGTTGGATGTGCGAACGCGATGCCCCGAGACCGTCGTACGGCTGAAGCGAGTAGCTGCCGAGGAAGTCCGCGGTGGGCAGCAGGCCGTCGTACCGGGCGCTGAAATCAAAGGCGACCGTCCATACCGGGGCATTGATGAAGGCCTCGTCGCGCTGCAGACGGGCGAAGCCGCCGGCGGTTGCGTCGCGCCGCCCGGCGATGAACTGCTCGCCGCCGCCGGGGTTGGCGGGCACGCCGAACGCGTTGCCGGCGTAGGTCATCACGACGCCGTCGGCACTGCCGGCGACCGGGTTGTACCACGACACTTGGCCGGTAAGCATCACGCCGGCGGCCGAACCCGAATACTCCGGCGACTCGAATCCGGTGACGATGTCGGCCTGGACCGACGCGCAGGCCAAAAGGCCGATTGAAACAAACGCCATTCGTCTGATCATTGCATTCCTCCTACTAAAGAAGCAAAAAAAGTGACGACTCCTACATCTCCGCTTCGCTACGACATGGTGAGCCGGTGTCCGTGCCGCTACCCTGGGACGGGGCAGGCAGCGTCGCCGAGAGCGACCCCTGCCCCGCGCTTGGCGCGGGGCGCAGCAACACGCCATCAACTCAGGTGCTTCCGTCACCTGCCTGTCGGATACGACCGACGTGCGGTGAGCAAGTCCGGGCCAAACGGCCCGCCTGTCTTGTCCAAAACACTCCAAAACGGACCGGAACGATCTGAATGAGCCGGCCCACGCCTGATCACAAACTTCCCGATTTGGTATACAACATTTGACACTTTTTTGATCGTGGCGTCAATACTCCACATCCATTTTGATCTAAGCGACGCGGCCGCAAGTGGTTACGAACAATGCCCTCGCCGGTCCCTTCCTCACGCCAGAGCCCGACGGCTGCGAAAAAATCGGGCACGAGCTCCGCGCGGAGTACGCGCGTCGCGCGCATACGATCCCCGCGCGCCGGACGGTCCCGATGCAAGTCGCCGGACGAGCCTGCTGCGTAGCTGCGCGGCGGCAATCGAGTCGTGCGATTGCCCGTTGCGACCTCGCGCCACCGCCCTATGATTTGTCGAGAACGGCGCGGCGGAGCCGATCGGTTCGGCTCATTCGGCGTCTCTGGGCGATCGCCCGCCTCAATCCAGCTCGCGAAGAGGTCGCGATGTGCCGTGGCACCGGATTATGTGGAATACGAGCGTGGCGATGGGCCGTTGCCCTGCTGGTAACGATGTGCGTCGGCTGCGCGCCGCGGTACGTGGTTGAGGCGGTTCGGCTCGATCTGATGCTGGCGCCGATCGCATTTTTCCTGGGACTCTTGCGGGGGTCGGCCGGTGCGGGCTAGGACCGCGAGCACACGAGAACTCAGGCGGGCGGACGAGGTAGACTCGTCGCAGGGACCATCCTCCAAGACCCGAGCGCGGCTGTTGCTCCTGCTGCCCGCGTTCGCGGCGGCGTTCTCGAGCGCGGGCTGCACCTCCCTGATCGGCTTCCAATTCGGGCTCGACACTGCCGCGCGCCTCACGAACGGCGATGCCGACAATCTTCGATGCGAATTCCAACCCAACGGCTGCGGACCGACGGGCGTTTTGGGGGTGCTGATCCCGGATTGCCCGTTCGGGTTGGCGTGCTTCGACGACTTCTGCGAGGGGCACGATTTGTGCTACTTCGCGTGCGGCAGCTCCAAGACGGCGTGCGACGAGCAGTTCTATATCAACATGCGGTTTCTCTGCTCGGTCCGATACGACGAGCCCGATCCGCGGCTCGCGCTATGCGAAGGAGCGGCATACATCTATTGGCAAATCGTCGTTCGCTTCGGCGAGACCTTCTACCAGCAGACGCAGGCCCTGGGCTGCCTGTGCGCCCGGCGGGACGGCACCGATCCGGCCGATGCGGCCCGTGTACGCGAATCGGCGCGGTCCGCGCAGTTCGGCCCCTCGGTCGCCGGCGTCGCTCCCTTCGACGACGCGGACGACGACCTCCTGCCCGACGATTGGGAAATCGCGTTCGGCTGCGACCCGAGCGATCCACTCGACGCCCTGCTCGACTTCGACGGCGACGGCTTGGTCAACCTTCAGGAATACCTGTTCGGAACCGATCCGCTAAGAAAGGGGTCGGGAGTCTTTTTCTCGCCAGCCCCGCTTCCCTAGAACCAACGATCGCCTGGCGCAGACGTCCCATCGCTTGCTCTGCTTCAAAAAAGACTCCCGACCCCTTTTACTGCTTCGGCCAGCCGGACGGTCCGCTGCGCTCGCTTCACGACCGGCGCGTCGATCATCTTGCTGCCGAGCGAGACCACGCCGAGGCCTTGGGCCGCGGCCTGTTCGAACGCCGCGACGATGCGACGCGCGTTCTCCAACTCCTCGGGCGTCGGGGCGAAGGCTTCGTGGACCACGGCGATCTGGCGGGGATGAATGCAGCCCTTGCCCTCGAAGCCGAGGGCTTTGGCTTCCAGGACGCTTTGCCGCAGGCCGGCCATATCGGCCACGTCGGAAAAGACGCTGTCGATCGGCTGAATACCGGCGGCGCGCGCGGCGTTGACCACCTGCGAACGGGCCCAGAAGCTCTCGCGGCCTTCCGCCGTTCGCGCGGCGCCGATGTCGGCCGTGTAGTCTTCGAGGCCGATCGTCAGCGCGCAAACGCGTGGCGAGGCGGTCGCGATCTCGTACGCGCGGATCGCGCCCAGCGCGCTTTCGATGATCGGCATGAGGAAGACGGTCGGTTCGGGTTGTTCGATCTGCAGTATCACGAACTCGTCGGCCGCCGAGCTCCTCCCTTCTCGCTTGGTCGTCCGGCTGCTATGTAGGGCGCGGGGGGCCGACGCTACCTTGGCCCCGCGCTTCCTCGTTTTGACAACCGGCGACGTATCGGCGTGCTCGAGTATCGCACGAACACGCTCGTCGACCGCGCGAACGAACTCGGGGTCTTCGACTTTCGGGATCAGAAGCACGTGGATGTTGTGAGGCACGACGAAGTCGAGGTCGGCGAGTCCGCTTTCGCCCTGATTGATACGCACCATGCGCTCGGCCTCGCAAAAGTCGACCGCCCGCAGCGCGTTGCGCACGAGGATCCGGGCCGCGTCCTTTTCGGCCGGCGACACGCTGTCTTCCAGGTCGAGAATCACCCCGTCCGGCCCGTGCAGGCCCGCGTTCAGCATGAACTTCGGTTCGTTGCCGGGTAGATACAGCCGCGAGCGGCGGAAGCGATCGTGGGTCGTCGAACGCGGCGCGCCCGGGGCTTGCTCCGGCAGGAAGCCGTCCCCAGCGCCGAACAGTCCGCCACCCCGTCCTTCGGAACGGGATGGGGCACCCGCACCCGGGCCACCCCGTCTTTCGGATCGAGACGAGCCGCTCGCTTCGGTCCCGTGAGCAGAATGCAGTCGCCGAACCGCTGTTTCGACGCGAGCCATGAGCGCGAACGGCAGTGCGCCGGCGTCTTCCAGCTCGACCGTCGCGTGCTCAACGCCGAGCGCGGCCAACTCCTCTCGCAAGAGCGCCCGGATCGAGTCGCCGTACATCGACTCGACTTTGCTCGTGACGCGCAGGTCGATGCCGCCGCTCTCGCGGGGCGTGATGCCCACCCAGCAATCCGAGCGCACGTTCGGGCCGCGGCGGCCGGCCTGGCAGGTGTGCTGCGCGCGTCTCGTCATTCAAGTGCCCCTCTCGGGCCGACACACTGGGGATCCAATCCGACGGCAAACATGGTAGGCCGGACCGCGTGCGGCGAAAAGGATGCGCTGCGCGAACGGTTGAGGATGGCACCGGCACGAGTCGGGAGCACGCGATCAAGCGCATGCCGCCGGCCCGTTATCCAGCACTATTTGACTTCGAGCAAGACGTTGGCGTAATAGGTCTGATCGAGGCGATCGAATCCGGGCTGGGGGAGGGCCTTGTACTCGTACAGCGCGCCGAATTTCATTTTCCACCGGTCACTCTCGCCGAACGGGACGACTAGCGCATTGTCGAAAATCAACCGGTAATCTCGAACCGACGAAAACGTCGGCAGGTACGTCGCCGCGTGCGTGTATTGCAGCCAGGGCGTGATGTCGATCCGGTAATCGAGGCCGAGATCCATGACGGCGTCGTTGCTGCTCATGCCGTCCCGGTACGTCTCGTGCTGAAAGCCGAGCCCCAGCCGTGTCTTGAGCTCATGCCCGGGCTTCTTGATCCAGTAGTACCCGCCACCCGCGGTCGTGGTAAAGCGAAAGTCCAGGTTCTCGAACTCGTCGTATTCGATCTCAGAATTGAGGTACGCGAACACGCGCTCGGTGAGGGCATGCTCGTAGCCGAGGCCGGCTTTGACTTCGGCGGCACTGCGGCGGTCGTTCTGCTCGGTGTACTCGCCGGAAAGGTAGAATCGAAGCTGGTCCTTGTCGGCCGTGCGGCGCAGCTCGGCGCGGCCGCGGGCCTCGAGCCGGTCGGTGTTGCCCTCCTGAAAGTTGAGACCCGCCTCGAGCGTCGCGGTCCAACGGGCGGCCTTGGCCTCGATCTCGGCCTGGATTTTCGCCGTCTGGAGCTGCAGCGCGATCACTTCGGGGCTCTGGCCTCCCACGGGCCAGATGGCCTCGACCTTGTCGATGCTGATCGGAATGCCGCCCATCTCGGTCATGACCACGGCGCGGTCGAGCTCGGGCTTCCAATCGATTTCGCCGACCAGGCGGTCGCCGGTGGTCAGGCCGACCACGTGGCGGCCGTCGGTATCGATCGTAGTAATCAGCGATTTGTCGATCTCGAGCGTGCCGGCGAATTGGGTCGCGAGGATGAGTTTGCCATCGGTCAGCCGCTCGTTGTAACGCGGGTGCAGATCCTTGATCAGCCGGTTCTCCGCCAGCAGAGCTTCCCATTCTCGTAGGAGCAGCCGGCGTGCCAGTCCGTAGAAGAGCCACGCGCTCAGCACGTGAAAGAAGATGGCGACCGCGCGGGTCACCATCGGTCCGTCCAGGTCAGTGATTCCGTAGATCGCGGCAAGCGTCAAACTCGGGCCGGGCGGATGATGTGCGTAGAAAATGCCGCTGTTCGTGGATGGATTGTAGAAGTAGTTCTGTCCGCGAGTGCGTTCGAACCCGAGTTCGATGTGCGACCGAGCAAAGGTGGCGTGGAGCGCGTTGTTATCTTCGTGCTTGAGCCGGTAGTCGCGGGTAATCCCGATCGCCAGCAAGGCGATTTCTTCGGCCTGGTCTTCCCCTACCTCCAGGGTGATGATCCCCTTGGTCTCGAAGTTCCAGGCGACGCAACCTGCTTCACCAAGGGAGACGCCAGCCTTGGTGAAGGTAGACCGGACCTCCGAAGCGGTGCGATTACGGTTGGGTGTAAGGGCTTGAAGCAGGATGGCCGCGCCGCCAGGCCCGTACCCCTCGTAGAAGATTTCCTCCAGCTCTTCTCCAGCACCACCCCGCGGCAGAGCACCAGCTTGTTCGCCCCCGCTTCCCAGCCGCGGCTGAAGTTCTTGACATTGTTGTTGCGGATCGTGCAGCCGGTCAGCAGCAGGTTGTGAGCCCGGCCGGCCGCGAATCCCAACTGGCCGTTGTTCTGGAAGACGCAGCGCCGCACGACGATGTTCTCCGCGCTGAACTTGGCGCCGACACTGTTCATCTCCTCGAACACACAGTCCT
>JACZRH010000033.1 GCA_022574815.1 Planctomycetota bacterium
GTTGGTGACGACGACGTCATTATGGCCGTCCTGATCAAGATCGCCGATCTTTACGAAGCAGGGCTTCGACCCGCTAGGGTTGTTTTCATCGTAGACGTCTACGAAGGTCGGCGGCTCATAGAAATCCCCCTGCGTCCCGTGCGCCAGGAAGATCGCCAGGATGCCGGCGCGATAGTCGCGTTCGAACCGGGCCGCGTTCGTTTCGGGATTGGCCTTCTGGCTGGTTTCGTACATCTTGCGGGTGATTTGGAGCAACTCGTCGAGCTTGGGCAGGAACAGGTCGAGGCGATTGAGGACTTCGGCGAAGTTCCGTTCTTGAAACGCGGGCAGGTCGGACGCCACATCGACGATCTGCTGGCTGGATTCGCTGATGATCCGATCGTAAAGCGCTGATTCCACTTCGCCGAACCCGACCGTGAACTTGCCGCGGTCCTTTCGCAGATGGTCCGCCAGCCGCTGTGGATCGAGATTGCGGGCGGCCAGGATTTCACTGGTAATCGGTGTCTTTTCGAGCGTGCCGACGACGGCCAACGCGACCGCGGTGAGACCGCCTTCGTCGATGCCCGCGCCTTCGTCCTCAAAAACGGGCAGCAGGCTCTCGGCCACCTTCAGGCCGATGGCCCTAAAGTGGACCACGCCCTTTTCGCGGGCGAGCCGGTCCTTGGTCTTGGACTTGAGGATATCGACGAGGTCGGCGCCGACCATCGCGCCGACGGCGTGGTCCTTGAGCCACAGCTTGAGAATCCCTTTGGCGATCGCACCGCCCAGCGCGACCGCCGCTTCCCCTGCGAGTGTCATTGGACTCTCCACGCACGTTCGTACCCGGCTCCATGATTCCCGGTCATCGACGTGCGTGAGGTCAGGTGAATGCCCGGCACGGCTGACACAGCCGTGGCACCCGAGGCAAGATCATCGGCGGGGGGTGCGGTCCGGCGTGCCGCCGATGGTACGGGCTATGACCCAAGTCAAGAGATTTGGCGGAAGTCCCAACCGTCGCGGTATTCTTTCGAAACGTACTGATCCGCCTCCGGTAGATTCGGAAAGCGCATGTTGGCGCCGTCCCACTCGAGCCGCTGGCCGACGCGCAGCGCGATGTTGCCCAGAAGTATAGTCTCGGTGAACGGGCCGGCGTACGCGAAGTTGCTGCGGGCGTATCCCACCGGCTTTTCGCCTTTGCAGGCCAGAATCCACTCTACCATCTGACCCGGCGAGCGCTCCAGCATCTTCGGCGGGTCGCCGATCTGCTTGCGCTTGCTGTCGGGAATGATGCGCGGGCGCTCGCCGTAGTCGCCGGACACGAGCAGCCGCGCCTGTGTGCCGACGAACAGGGTGCCGGTGCTGGGCAGTCGGCGGCCGTAAGCCAGTACCGCGGGCACGGGCGGCTTGAGATGACCGTCGTACCAATAAGCGACGAAGCCGGGCCGCCAACGATTGGCGGGAAACACCCACTTGACGATGGAGGCTTTCGGAAAGGTCTCCTTCCGCTCGGGCGGCGCGTTCTCGGGCACGACGGGCGCCGAGGCCAGCGGCTCGATCGACGTCGGCCGGCCCGGGTCGAGCGACCAGTTCACGCTGTCCCAGGTGTGACACGCCATGTCCCCGAGTGCGCCGGCGCCGAAGTCCCACCAGCCGCGCCAATTGAAGCGGTGATACGGCCCGTTGCCCGTGCCGGACTTTGGTCCTTTGTAGGGCCGCTCGGGCGCGGGGCCGATCCAGATGTCCCAATCGAGGTTGTCGGGGATCGGGTCGGACTCCTTCGGGCGGGCGATGCCCTGCGGCCAGACCGGCCGATCGGTCCAAGTGTGCGTCTCGAGCACGTCGCCGAGCGCGCCGCTGCGGACCCACTCGTAGACCTTGCGGTTGCCGTTGTTGGAATGCCCCTGGTTGCCCATTTGCGTGACGACGCCGTGCTTCTTGGCGGCCGTGGCGAGTTGGCGAGCCTCCCAAGGCGTGTGCGTCAGCGGCTTCTGCGTGTAAACGTGCTTTCCGGCCCGCATCGCGAGGATCGTGGCCGGGTAGTGATGGTGATCGGGTATGCCGATCATGAGCGCGTCGAAGCTGTCGGCCGCCGTCGCGATCATCTCGCGATAGTCCTGAAACGGTTTGGCTCCGGGAAAGGCCTTTTCGGCTCGGGCCCACTGGTTTTTGTCGACGTCGCAATAGCACGGGCAGACGACCCCCAGGTGTTGTTCGTCTTCGAGGCGTTTGATCTGGTCGACGTGCGCCCCGCCCATTCCGCCCGTCCCGATGAAAGCGATGCGAAGCTTCTGGCGTTTGGTGACGAACGCGGGCGCCTTGCGGGACGTCTTTCGCCCGGGCGTGGCGCAGCCGGGAAGCCCCACGGCCAGGGTGACGCCGGCTGCGGCGGCGCTTTTGATGAACGTGCGACGGGTCGTGCGGTTGGGAGATTTCATGGGTTGCCTCTCACTCACCGGGTTCGGGGGCAGATGGCTGGATTCATACCATATGCGACGCGATTGGGCGAGCGTGAGCGGTCGGGCCTGTTCCGAACGCCGCACGGATATGTGGCGCCGAGGGAACAATGATCAATGAAACAGCACACGGCTTGCGTGGTGAGTTCGGATGGGCGCGGCGGGTACGCCCAATCCCAATCAGGATTGCGCGGTCAGGCGCAGGAAAATGTCTTCCAGACGGTCGGCGCTGGCGGCGCTGGCGCGCAGTTCGTCGAGCGTGCCCAACGCGATCAAACGGCCCTCGTGAATGATGCCGAGGCGATCAGCGACCTGCTCGGCGACGTCGAGCGTATGCGTGCTCATGAAGATCGTCCCACCGGCGTCCGCCATCTCGCGGAAAATCGCCTTGATGACCCGGATCGTGCGCGGGTCCAGACCCACGATCGGCTCGTCGACCACTAGCACGCGCGGTGCGTGAATCAGGGCGGCCGCCAGCGCCAGCTTCTGCTTCATGCCGTGGCTATAGTTCTCGGCGAGCTTGTCCAGGAATTCGTCCATGTCGAGCCGCTCGGACAGCTCGTTCAAGCGTCGGTCGCCGTCGGCCTTTGAGACGCCGTACATCTCGCGCGTGAAATTGACGAACTCGCGTCCGGTCAGCTTGTCGTAAAGGAAGGGCTGGTCGGGGATATATGCGATCTGCTGTTTGGCGAGCCGGCCGTTTTCCCGCATCGAGTGCCCGCAGACCTCGACGGACCCGGTGTCGGAGCGCAGCAGGCCCGTCGTCATTTTCAAAGTCGTGGTCTTGCCGGCACCATTTGGCCCAAGGAATGCGAACACCTCGCCGGCCCGCAGGGACAAGGAAAGGTTTTTGACGGCCCGCTTGCTCCCAAAACTTTTGGAAATGTTGTCCAACCGCACGATCGCGGTCTCGGAAGGTTCCTGGGCGACGGGCTGTGGGCTGGCGTCGTGCATGGGACCGTATCCGCGCTCAATCCAGGCCGTGGATTGACGTCACACCCGCTTTACGTGCGGCGTCATCGTAAGTCTCGGCCCGCAACGTCAGCCGCCCGAGCAGCGGCGCCTCGATCACTTGCAACAATACGCGCCCGTCGCGAGCCACCCAGGCCTCGCCCTGGCCGGACGAGACGTGCAGCGTTTCGACCAAGCGCCCCTCAAATTCGATGGTCTCTTCGCGGTCGACCTTCACGAGGATCGGTTCCATCCCGAAATTACTCGCCGGGGTCCCGTGCAGGATCTCGGAAAGCGGGTCGACCAGATTGAGGCGCCAGGTCCGTCCGACGTATAGGCCGGGCAGACGGTCGAACGGGCGAAACACATCGCCGATGGCGCGCGTGGCGGCCGCCCGCAGGATGAACTTCCCGCGCTGATTGCCGATACGCCACTGGCACGGAAAGTCGTCGGGCGGCATGAATTCCCCCTCCAGCGCGACCGGCGGTCCCGCTCCGCCTTTCCAGTGCAGGCGAATCGAGAGCCGGTCGACGGTCCCCTCGCGCTGGTAAAGCAGCTCCGTATCGATCCGCACGTGCGGCGTAGCCATACCGTTCGGAAGCGACACGGGGTAGAGCACGGTCCAACTCCTGACGCGAACGAATTCGAGTTGGCCATCGGCGATGGTCCAGCTTCGCCCGACGCAGCGGCCGCGCGCGTCGAAAATGCCGACCTGCGACTTGCGGTCTTGGCCGTCCTGCAGAAGGATGTTGTCCGAATCGGGTGGATCTCCGGCCAGCCAATCGGGAACGAAATCGTGAAACAACAGCGCGGTGTTGGCGCTAAGCATGCAAAACAGGCAGGTGATACCGATCCAGCGGTTGAGCATGAGCGCCGGCGCCTTCGGTCGGAAACGGTTGCGGCTACGAGAACATTGTAGGAGGCGCCCGCCCCGACGGCAATGGTCGGTTCCAGTCGCGGTCGGACCGAGGCGTCCGGATAATACCGCGGCCGAAACGGCCCGGTCGGCATGGCCCGGTGGCACGGCGCGGCCGAATCTTGGCGAATCGCGCCGTCGCTGCCCTTGACCAATCCGAACCGCGGTCTATCATAATCCCCCTCGCAGCTACGAGCTTGCGACTCTCGAGGAATGAATCCATCAACGACGCGTTGTTTCCAAGATGGACCAACAGCCTGCGTACTATGGCGGCTGTCGGCGCGGTGGTAGGAACAGTTTACGTGATCGTGCTGGTCACGTTCGGCGCGTCGCCTTATGCGACGAACGTCGGCTACCAGCCAATCCAACCGGTGCCCTACAGCCACGAGATCCACGCCGGCAAGCTCGGAATCGATTGCCGCTATTGCCACACGGGCGTCGAGACGGCGGCGGGCGCGTCGATCCCGCCGACACAGACCTGCATAGGCTGCCATACGACGG
Organism: Planctomycetota bacterium; assembly: GCA_022574815.1. GTDB lineage: Bacteria > Planctomycetota > Phycisphaerae > UBA1845 > Fen-1342 > JACZRH01. The sequence continues at coordinate 4,801 of JACZRH010000033.1, forward strand.
TCAAGCCCAACGCCGGCACCGACGAGTACAAGCTCGGTCCGCTCGAAAAGAGTTATGAAACCGGTTTGCCGGTCGAGTGGGTCCGCGTTCACGACCTGCCCGACTTCGTGTACTTCAACCACAGCGCGCACGTTCGGCGCGGGATCGGCTGCGTCTCGTGCCACGGCCGCATCGACAAGATGACGGTGGTACACCAGGCCAAGCCGCTGAGCATGGGCTGGTGTCTGAAGTGCCACCGCGATCCGGCCCCGCACGTGCGGCCGCTCGACAAGATCACCAAGATGGACTGGGTGCCCGAGGAAGAGGATCCGGAAACGCTTTCGGCCCTTCGCAAGAACGTCAATGCCTCCACGGATTGTTCCACATGCCACCGATGAATCAAGGAAAAACGGGCCGGTCCTACTGGCGCAGCCTCGATGAGCTCGCCGAGACAACGGCCTTTCGCGAAATGGTCGAGAAGGAATTCCCAAGCTTCGCGCCGGAGCTCCTCCATTCGGCCTCCCGGCGCCAGTTTCTGAAAGTCATGGGCGCCTCGTTGGCCCTGGCCGGCATGACCGGCTGCCGCTGGCCTAAGGAAACGATCGTGCCGCACGCCCGCCGGCCGCGCGGGCGGACGCCCGGCGTTCCGGTCGAGTATGCGACCGCGTTCGAATTGGGGGGCGTGGCGACCGGCGTGCTGGTGACCAGCTTTGACGGGCGGCCGGTGAAGATCGAGGGGAACAAGGAACACGCCTACAGTCTTGGCGCGTCGAGCGCGCTCGCCCAGGCCGCGATCCTCGAGCTCTACGATCCCGATCGCAGCCAACACGTCGCGCGGCGCGGCGGCGAGGGTGAGGGCGCGTCCAACTGGGCGGAGTTCACGCGTTTCGCGAGCGAACATTTCTCCAAACTGCGCGGTAAGCAAGGTGAGGGCCTGTGCGTCCTGAGCGAAGCGACGGATTCGCCCAGCGTGGCGGACATGCGCGACCGGCTGCTGAGCGCGTTGCCGAAGGCGCGCTGGTTCGAGTACGAACCGGTTTCGTACGACAACGAGCGGGCCGGCGTCGCGCTGGTCAACGGTTCTCCGCAGCGGCGGCATTGTCGGCTCGCCGACGGCGACCGGATCACGGCCGACGTGATCGTCTGCTTCGACTCCGACCTGCTCATGACGCATCCGACCGCCGTGCGCAACGCGCGCGAGTTCTCGCGCGGCCGAGTGGCGCGCGACGGGCAGATGAATCGGCTGTACGTCGTCGAAAGCGACTATTCGATCACCGGCGGCGTGGCGGACTATCGCTTCCCCGTGCGGTCCTGCGAGATTCCGGCCGTGCTCTGCGCCTTGGCGTCCGATCTGATCGGGCGCGGGCTCGAACTCGGGCCGGCGGCGGCGGCCGTACGAGCGGCCCTGGAGGGCTTCACACCGGCGGTCGCGACCGATTTCGTCAAGCAGATCGCCAAGGACCTGATGGACCACAAGGGCAAGGTTCTCATCGATGTCGGGCCGAGCCAGGCTCCCGAAGTACACGCCCTGGCCCATCTGCTCAACCAGGCGCTGGGCGGACCCTTTACCTACACGGCCGATCCGCGTCCCGAGCGCCCCTCGCACGCCGAATCCATCGCCGCTCTCGCGGAGCTGATGGGCGAGAAGGTCGTCGATACGCTTTTGATTCTCGGCGGCAACCCGGTCTACGACGCGCCGGCCGACCTCGACTTCGCCGGCAAACTCGGCTCGGTGACGACCAGCGTCCACCTGAGCCTCTACAACGACGAAACCTCCCGGCGCTGCAACTGGCACCTGCCGCGGGCGCACTTCCTCGAATCCTGGGGCGACGCCCGGGCCTACGACGGGACCGTCTCGATCGTGCAGCCTCTGATCGCGCCGCTCTACGGCGGCCGGTCGCCGATCGAGGTGCTGGCGCTTGCGATCGGGGACGAGCTGACCGACGGCCACAAGATCGTGCAACGGACCTTCCGCGCGGCGTTCGCGGCGGCGGGTGATTTCGAGAAACAGTGGAACCGCGCTCTGTTCAGCGGCGTCGTCGCCGATTCCGCGTGGCCGGCGGCGAGCGGGCAGGCGGCCGAACACGCCTGGCTCGGCGGCTTGGTCGAGTCCGCCGCCAAGATCGAGCCGCGCGCGACCGGCGAATACGAACTGGTCTTTCGCCCGGACCACAAGGTCCACGACGGGCGCTTCGCCAACAACGGCTGGCTCCAGGAATTGCCCGACCCGATCACCAAGATCACCTGGGACAACGCGGCCCTGATCTCGCCGACCGACGCCCGCCAACTCGGCGTGCGGTACGGCGACCTACTGCGCATCACGCATGACGGCCGAACGCTCGACATGCCGGCGTACGTCTTGCCGGGGCACGCGACCGGATCGATCACGCTGCCGCTCGGGTACGGCCGCACGCAGGCCGGCTACGTCGCGGCCGGCGACGACGGCAACGGCGCCGGGAGCGACACGTATCGGCTGCGCAGCTCGGCGGCGATGTACATCGCCACTGGAGCGACGCTCGTGTCCACGGGCGGCAAGACGCTGCTGGCCGTCACACAGGACCATCACGCGATTCGATCCGCGGTCGGCGACGAAGCCACGCGCGAGCGGATCGAAGAGCTCTACCACGAGATCACACTCGACGAGTACAAGGCGGGGCACCAGGCCGTCGAGCTGCCGCAGTTCAATCCGCTTTGGAAAGAACATTCGTACGAGGAAGGGCATCGCTGGGGCATGGCGATCGACCTATCGAAGTGTACGGGGTGCAGCGCGTGCGTGGTGGCCTGCCAGGCGGAGAACAACATTCCCGTGGTCGGCAAGGCGGAGGTGGAGCGCGGGCGCGAGATGCATTGGATTCGCATAGACCGCTACTTCGCGGGCTCGCCGGAACAGGCCCGTATCGTCCAGCAGCCCGTCACCTGTCAGCACTGCGAAAACGCCCCCTGCGAGCAGGTCTGCCCGGTCGGCGCGACCGTGCACAGCGCCGAGGGGCTCAACGACCAGATCTACAACCGCTGCATCGGCACGCGCTACTGCCTGAACAACTGCCCCTACAAGGTGCGGCGATTCAACTGGTTCTTCAACCACCACGGACCCGAGCACCCGCGTTCGATCGCGCTCGGCGAATCGTTCTACATCGGGACCCCCGACCACAAGGAGTTGAACGACATCGAAAAGATGGCGTTCAACCCCGAAGTGACGGTGCGGGCCCGCGGCGTGATGGAAAAGTGTACGTTCTGCATCCAGCGGATCAGCGCGGCAAGGATCGTCGCGAAGAACGAAGGCGTCGAGATCGAGGACGGCTCGTTCACCACGGCTTGCGCCCAGGCGTGCCCCTCCGAAGCGATCGTCTTCGGCGACTTGAACGACAAGAACGCCCGCGTCCGCAAGGCGCACGCCGATAGCCGGGCCTACGCGCTGCTGCGCGAGCTGAACGTCAAGCCGCGCAACCTCTATCTCGCGAGACTGCGCAACACAGCGCCCCACGCCGGCGCCGCGTCCGGCCACGAGCTCACCCGCGCCTCCGACGGCCGGACGCGCGCAGGATAACGAATGGCAAGCCTCGCAGGCGAAATCGACAACACCAGCGACGACCCGCGGGTTCGCGCGCCGCTGGTGGTCGGCGACCACGACCTCGCGTCCGTGACCGAATCGGTCGCACGCGTCGCCGAGGCCCCCCGGCCGCCGCGCGCCTGGTACATCGCGTTCGCGATCTCGGTGAGCGCCCTGGCGATCCTGGGAGTGATGATCCTGTACCTGATCTTCACCGGGGTCGGCGTGTGGGGCGTCAACAACCCGGTCGGCTGGGGTTTCGCAATCGTCAACTTCGTCTTCTGGGTGGGGATCGGCCACGCGGGCACGTTGATCTCGGCCATCCTGTTCTTGTTTCGCCAGAAATGGCGCACCGGAATCAACCGCTTCGCCGAAGCGATGACGATTTTCGCGGTGATTTGCGCCGGCATGTTCCCGGGGATTCACGTCGGCCGCATTTGGTTCACGTACTGGATGTTCCCGGTTCCAAACCAGATGGAGCTGTGGCCGCAATTTCGCAGCCCGTTGATGTGGGACCTCTTCGCGGTCGGGACCTACTTTACAGTCTCGCTGATGTTCTGGTACGTGGGGATGATTCCCGACCTCGCCACCTTCCGCGACCGGGCGGTCACGCGCGTCAGACGAATGCTCTACGGCTTCTTCGCGCTGGGCTGGACCGGCGCCGCGCGGCACTGGCACCGTTACGAGCGGGCCTACCTGATCCTGGCCGCGCTCGCGACGCCGCTGGTGCTGAGCGTACACTCGGTGGTCAGCTTCGACTTCGCGGCGGCGCAGCTCCCCGGCTGGCACACGACCATCTTGCCGCCTTACTTCGTCGCCGGGGCGATTTTCAGCGGCTTCGGAATGGTGATGACGCTGGCGGTGCCGGCGCGACAGCTCTTCGGGCTCAAGCACCTGATCACGATGCGGCACCTGGAGAACATGTCCAAGATCATCCTGGTGACCGGCTCGATGGTCGGCTACGCCTACTTGACCGAGTTCTTCATCTCGTGGTACAGCGGCAACATCTTCGAGCGCTTCGCGTTCATCGGCCGCGCCATGGGCCCCTACTGGTGGGCCTACTGGATCATGGTCACCTGCAACGTGGTCACGCCGCAGCTCTTCTGGTTCAAGCGCTGCCGGACGAGTATCCTGGTGCTGTTCATTGCCAGCATCTTCGTGAACATCGGCATGTGGTTCGAGCGATTCGTGATCGTGATCTCGTCGCTCAGTGCAGACTTTTTGCCTGCGCAATGGGGCTACTACACGCCGACGCTGATCGACATCCTGACGCTGATCGGCAGCTTCGGCCTGTTTTTCACCGGCTTCCTGCTGTTCTGCCGCTACCTGCCGATGGTCGCGATCGCCGAGATCAAGGCGGTGATGCCACGCAAGCACCGTCAGGGCGCCGCCGCGGCGGGGGAGGCCGGCGCATGAGCGATCCCGTGGCGGCAACGGTTGCAGCCCCGCACGAAGGGACCGAAGCGACGCCCGAGCCGCGCGAGCTGTTCGGCCTGCTGGTGGAGTTCAAGCACGAGGACGACCTGTTGGCGGCCTGCCGCCGCGTGCGCGACGCCGGCTTCAGCAAGTGGGACGCCCATTCGCCCTATCCGGTCCACGGCATCGACGCGGCGATCGGCATCCGGCCGACGATTCTGCCCTGGATCGTCTTCGCCGGCGGGTTCGCCGGGATGTTGGGCGGCCTGCTGCTGCAGTGGTGGACCAACACGGTCGATTACGCCTGGGTCGTCAGCGGCAAGCCGTACTTCAGCCTGCCGGCCAACATCCCGATCATCTTCGAGATGACGATTCTGTTCGCGGCGTTCGGCGCCGTCTTCGGCATGTTGGCTTTGAACGGACTGCCGAAGCTGTACCACGCGGCGTTTCACAGCCGGCGTTTTCGGCGGGTGACCGACGACCGCTTCTTCATTTGCATCGAGGCGGCCGACCCGCGCTTTCGTGAGGCCGAAACGCGAGCCTTGTTGGAGTCACTCGCCGGCGACGCCGTGGAGCGAATCGAAGAGCGCGGCCATACCGACCCGCCGAAGCTGATCATGCACGTCGGGCTGGTTGCGGCGTGTTTGGCGCTGCTGCCCCTGGCGCTAGCGGCGCGGGCTTGGTACTCCAAGAGCACGCTGCCGCGCATTCACCCCATCCTGAACATGGACCAGCAGGAGAAGTTCAAGGCCCAGCGGGCCCACCCGCTTTTTGCCGACGGACGCGCCATGCGGCCGCCGGTCGAGGGCACCGTCGCCCGCGCCGACCTGCACCTGCTCGGCGAGGATGACCACTATTACTACGGCAAGATCGACGGCGAATGGGCCACGACGCTGCCGCAACGGCTTCGGGCCGACGTGCCCGGCCTGCTCGAACGCGGGCGCGAGCGCTTTGCCATCTTCTGCGCTCCGTGCCACGGAATGGACGGCTCCGGCAACGGCCCGGTGCGGCTGCGCTCGGACGAGCTGGGCATGCCGCTGGTCGTGAAAGCCATGCACGAGGATGCGGTGCGCGAGCGTCAGCTCGGGCATCTGTTCAATATTATCTCGAACGGAATCAACACGATGCCGCCCTACGGCGATCAGGTTCCGGTGCGCGACCGCTGGGCGATCGTTTCGTACGTCCGCGCCTTGCAGCGCAGCCAACTCGCAACGACCGCGGACCTGAGCGAAGAGCAGCGCGCCGAGCGGCAGCGCCGCCGGAGCGGGAACGACTAGATGACGCACGCACCCGTAATTGACATTAAGAACGAGCGCCGCCACGTGGACGACCTGACGCCGGCCCTGGCGCGCCGCGCGGGCTTCACGGGCGTGCTCGTGCTCGTTGTGGGCGCGATCCTCGGCTACGTCTTCGGCGCCGATCACTTCGCCGAACAGTTCCTACGGTCGTATCTCGCGAGCTACTGCTTCTTTCTCAGCCTCGCGCTGGGCGGGCTCTTCTTCGTCCTGCTGCAACACCTGACGTACGCCGGTTGGAGCGTCGTCGTGCGGCGGCTGGCGGAGGTCGTGGCCTGTGCGATGCCGCTGATGGCGATCCTTGCGCTGCCCATCGTGATGGCGGTGCTGCTGGGTTGGAAGTATCCCTTCAGTTGGGCCAACGCCGACGTGGTCGCGCACGATGCGCTGATTCAGAAAAAGCAGGCCTATCTGAACGCGCCGTTCTTCTTGCTTCGCACGATCATCTACTTCGCGGTCTGGATCCGGCTGGCCAGCTACTTTCACGCCAAATCGGTCGAGCAGGACACGACCGGCGACGTCGAGCTGACCCGCCGCATGGCGAAAGTCAGCGCGCCGGGGATGCTGCTCTTCGCGGTGACGATCACGCTGTTTTCGTTCGACTACATCATGTCGCTCGACCCGCACTGGTTCAGCACGATCTTCGGGGTCTATTTCTTCGCGGGCAGCGCGGTCGGCATCTTCGCCGTCCTGATTATCATGGCCTACCTGCTGCAGCGCGAAGGCCGGCTCGAAAATGTGATCACCACCGAGCACTACCACGACGTCGGCAAGTTCATGTTCGCCTTCATCGTGTTCTGGGCCTACATCGCGTTCTCGCAATACATGCTGATCTGGTACGCCAACATCCCCGAGGAGACCGAGTGGTACCACGTGCGGCAGACCGGCGGCTGGGAGCGCGTCAGCCTGGCGCTGCTGTTCGGGCACTTCTTCATCCCGTTCCTCGCCCTGATCTCGCGGCACCCTAAACGCCGAAAGAACTGGCTGGTGGCCGGCGCGGTCTGGATCCTGCTCATGCACTGGATCGACATATACTGGCTGACCATCCCGGCGGCGCACGACGGCGCCGAGCCGCACGCGTCGCTGCACCTGCTGGACGCGACGTGTTTGATCGGCTTGGGCGGGCTGTTCGTCTGGTCGGTTGCCGGCCGCCTGGCGCACCAATCGTTGATCCCGGAGCGCGATCCCCGGCTGGCGGAGTCGCTGGCCTTTGAGAACCAATGATATGAGTGCCGCGGACCATCACGACGATCACGACGATCCGAAGACTTCGATGACGGTTGTAGCCGGGCTGGTGGGGACGATCCTCACGGTCGTCACCGTCGTGTTCCTCCAGGCACTCTATTACAAGGTCGCCGACAGCGAGTTTCAGGCCAAAGTCGAGGACCGGAGTGTCGCAGCCGATATCGACAAGCGGGCCGACCAGATAGCTCAACTGAACCGCCTGGAAATCGATGAGAAGACCGGCCGCGGTCAGATTCCGATCGATCGGGCGATGGAGATTGTCGCCGACGACCTGGCGCGCGGGCGGCGCGTGAATCTCACGACGCAACCGGCGCGCGGGGCGGGAGGTGCCGCACCATGAATCGAGTCTATGATTGTGTCGCAACGCGCGGATTGCAGGCCGTGACCTTGGCCGTTTTGATGATCGCCGGGGCGGCGACGGCGCCGGCGCAGCTCGCCGCCGATCAGCTTCCCGAGCAACTTAAAGGCATCGGCATCGAGGAGCAGCTAGACGCGCGCATTCCCCTGGAGCTCGAGTTCTACGACGAGCACGCCAACAAGGTCCGTCTCGGGGACTACTTCGGCCGCAAGCGTCCCGTGATCCTGACGCTGAATTACTACTCCTGCCCGCTGATCTGCGACATCCAGCTCAACGGCATGATGGACACGCTGAAGGAACTCAACTGGACGCCGGGCGAGCAGTTCGAGATCGTCACGGTCAGTTTCGACCCGCTCGAGGAGCCGGCCCTCGCGCGGGCCAAGAAGAACTCCTACATCAACGCGTTCGGGCGCCCGCAGGCAGCCCGCGGCTGGCACTTCCTGACCGGCCGCCGCGACGAAATCAAGGCCCTGACGCGAGCGGTCGGCTTCAGCTATCGCTGGAACGAAGACCGCAACGAATGGGCCCATGCGACCGCGCTAATTCTCATCACGCCCGACGGCCACGTCTCGCGCTACCTGGGCGGTATCGCGTACGAACCTGAGGTGCTGCGGCTGTCCCTGATCGAGGCGTCGCAGGGCAAGATCGGCTCGCTGTGGGACAGCATCTTCCTCTGGTGTCACAACTACGACCCCGACAAGGGCTACACGCTGATCGTGATGAATGTCATGCGCGCCGGCGCCGGGCTGACCCTGCTCGTGCTGAGCGTCGTGCTGCTAACCTTCTGGCGACGTGAGATCCTCCGCCGAAGGGCGGCCCCGGCAGGAACTTGATTTTGATGAACGCACTCCTCGGCCAAATCGGCTTGTTGTCGGCCCGACTGCTCGCGCAGGGCAGCGACCGCGGCTGGATGCCGAAGCAACGATCGACGATAGCCCCCGAGGTCGACGCGATCTTCGATTTCATCCTGGTCGTGTCGGTGTTCTTCTTTCTGCTGATTGTCGGCGCGGCGTTGTACTTCATCATTCGCTATCATCGCCGCGAAGGCGATCCCATGCCGGGGGGCGTGACGCACAACATGCCGCTCGAGTTGCTCTGGTCGGGCATTCCGGTGGTGCTGGTCTGCATCATGTTCTGGTGGGGCTTCAAGGTCTTCGTCGACATGCGCACGCCGCCGGACAACGCCTACGAGATCTCGGTCCGCGCGCAGCAATGGAGCTGGGAGTTCTGGTACCCCAACGGGATCAGCTACGACGAGCTGCACGTGCCGGCCAACCAGCCGGTCAAGCTGGTCATGACGTCCGAGGACGTCCTGCACTCTTTCTACGTCCCCGAGTTTCGCGTGAAGATGGACGTGATCCCCGGGCGCTACACGACCACCTGGTTCGAGGCTCTGTATGACGACGAGGGCTCGAACGAGTACCCGCTGATCTGCGCCGAATACTGCGGGACCGACCATTCCTCCATGATCACCAAGGTCGTCGTTCACACGGACGACGGCTTCGTGGACTGGCTCGCGAACGCCGACCCACTGGCAGCGATCCCCGAAGAACTGTGGCCGGAATACGAGAAAGACCCGGACAAGTTCATTAAGGACCATCCGGAGATCAAGGGCCTGAAAACGCCGGCGCTCATGGGCCAAAAGCTCTACAAGCGCAAGGGCTGCAGCCAGTGTCATTCGATTGACGGCACGCGCGTCACCGGGCCGAGCTTCCTGGGAATTTACGGCAAGCAGGAAGAGATGGAAGACGGCACGACGGTCACCGTCGATGCGAATTACATTGAGGAATCGATCCTGAACCCTAACGCCAAGGTCGTGAAGACGTACCCGCGCGGGCAGATGAACTCGTACCAGGGCCGCATCACCGATCGCGAGATTGCAATGCTGATCGAGTACATCAAGTCGCTCGGACAGAAGTAAGCGGACTGGAGAACACTATGTCGACAGTAGACGCGTCGGACGCCTCCGGGGGAGTGCAGGCCGCCGCCGCGACCGATACCAGCAACTACCTGACCGCGAGTCGCGGCATCGCGTCGTGGATGTTTACGCGCGACCACAAGCGCATCGGCATCATGTACCTGGTGGGGATTCTCACGGCGTTCTTCCTGGCCGGCATCTTCGCGCTGCTGGTGCGGACCGAGCTGCTCACCGCCGGCAGAACGATCATGGACGCCGACACGTACAACAAGTTTTTCACGTTTCACGGCGTGATCATGGTCTTCCTGGTCATCATCCCGGGAGTCCCCGCGGCGCTCGGCAACTTCGTCCTGCCGATCATGCTCGGCGCCAAGGACGTGGCGTTCCCGCGCATCAACCTGTTGAGCTTCTACCTGTGGTGCGGCGGCGCGATTTTCCTGCTCTGCTCGCTGGTGATGGGCGGATTGGACACCGGCTGGACGTTTTACGCGCCCTACAGCACGATCTCAAAGGAGCCCATATACGGCGTGATTCCGGCCCTGCTGGCGGTATTCGTGGTCGGCTTCAGCTCGATCTTCACCGGGCTGAATTTTGTCGTCACGATTCACAAGCTGCGCCGGCCCGAGATGGGCTGGTTCGACATGCCGCTGTTCGTCTTTGGCATCTATGCCACCGGAATCATCCAGATCCTCGCGACGCCGGTGATCGGCATCACCGGGCTGCTGCTGATCATCGAGCGCGTCGCCAAGATCGGCATCTTCACCGCGTCGATGGGCGGCGACCCGGTGTTGTTTCAGCACTTCTTCTGGTTCTACTCGCACCCGGCGGTCTACATCATGATTCTGCCGGCGATGGGCGTCATGAGCGAGATCATCTCGGTCTTCAGCCACAAGCACATTTTCGGCTACAAGTTCATCGCCTTCAGCAGTCTGGCGATCGCGCTGCTGGGCTTTCTGGTCTGGGGCCACCACCTGTTCGTCGCCGGCCAGTCCGGCTTGGTCAGCATGATCTTCAGCGCCCTGACCTTCGCCGTGGCGATCCCGTCGGCGATCAAGGTCTTCAACTGGCTGGCAACGATGTACAAGGGCTCCATCACGCTCGAGACGCCGATGATCTACGCGCTCTCGTTCATCTGGATCTTCGGCATCGGCGGGCTGACCGGGCTGTTCCTGGGTACGCTCGCGGTCGACGTTCCGCTGCACGACACCTACTTCGTCGTCGCGCACTTCCATTACGTCATGGCCGGCACGATCTTCGTCTTCATCGGCGGCTTGTTCTACTGGTGGCCGAAGATGACCGGAAAGATGTACAAGGAGCTGTGGGGCCGGCTCGGCGCGCTCATCTTCTTCGTCGGCTACAACATGACGTTTTTCACGCAGTTCATCATCGGTCTCAAGGGCATGCCGCGCCGCTACTACGATTACGAGAAGCTGATCGACGTGATCCCCGGGATCGCCGGGCTGCACATGTTCTCTTCGATCGGCTCGTACGTGATGGCGGTCGGGCTGCTGATGACTGGATTCTGTCTGCTCCAGTCGCTCTTTCGCGGCCGCAAGGCGCCCGACAACCCCTGGGGCGGCGCGTCGCTCGAATGGCGCACGACCTCGCCGCCCCCGCTGGAGAACTTCAACGAGGAGCCCCACGTGGGAGACCCCTACGACTTTAGCGACCTGGAATGGGACAAAGAAATCGGCGGTTACGTTTCGACCGGCATTCGCAAACCGGCCACGGGACATTGACGTAGAGGCAGATTTCGCATGGCAGAAGCAGTCCCCACGGACTCACCCGAACACGCCAAGCACTCGCCCCATCTGGCGCATCATTTCGATACGCCGCTCCAGCAGTTCGACTCGGGCAAGCTGGGCATGTGGCTGTTCCTGGCGACCGAGATCCTGCTGTTCGGCGGGCTGTTCTGCGTTTACGCCATCTGGCGCGCCAACCACCCCGAGATCTTCATCGCCGGGCACCACCACCTCGACAAGACCCTGGGCGCGATCAACACCGTCGTGCTGATCCTCAGCAGCTTCACGATGGCGACCGGCGTCTACTGCGCGCAGCGCTCCATACAAAAGTGGCTGATCATCTGCCTGGCCCTGACGCTGCTAGGTGGGTTGGGCTTCATGAGCATCAAATTTGTCGAATACCGTCACAAGTGGCACGAAGGCCTGCTGCCCGGTACGTCGTACACCTACGACCCCAAGGTGCTTGCGAAGGAAAACTTGCACGAGAACGTAGGCGCGCCGGCAGAGCCCGAAACGCACGCCGAGCCGCCCGCGGCGAGCACGGCGCCGGCGCCGGCCACGGCTGCTGCCCCCCCGCCCGAGCAACCCGCCGCGGCGGCCGACGAGGAACGCTCCAAGATCGCACTCGCGCCGGCCGGACCGGCCGGGCTGCGGATGGAGCCCGCCGAGGATTCCGAATCCGGTGACGAGACCGTCAAGAACGTCCACATCTTCTTCGCCATTTACTTCTGCCTGACCGGCCTGCACGGGCTGCACGTGCTGGCGGGCATGGCGATCATCACGTGGCTGCTGCTGCGCGCGATCCGCGGCGATTTCAGCCACGAGTATTTCACGCCGGTCGACCTCGGCGGACTGTACTGGCACCTGGTGGATCTGATCTGGATTTTCCTGTTCCCGCTGCTGTACCTGATCGGCTAGCGAGCCGGACCGGCGGATGAATCGACGATTGGGCGAAACAAAGGATCGGCTGGATAAGCGATGACACACGACACGAGCAAGCATGCGGATGACGGCCGGCCGCACCCGTCCGTGGGGCACATGGTTCCGGTTCGGATCCTCGTGACGGTCGCGCTCGCGCTGCTGGTGCTCACTGGGGTCACGGTAGCCGTCTCCTTGATTCCTCTCGGGCGAATGAACCTGTTGGTCGCGTTGGTGATCGCAGTGATCAAGGGGTCGCTCGTTGTGATGTATTTCATGCACTTGCGCTACGACCGGCCGATCAACGCGATCATCCTGGTCTCTTCGCTCGTCTTCCTCGCGCTGTTCATCGGCCTGGCGATGATGGACTCCATGGAATATCAGGACGAGATCATCGACCGCCAGGCGCCCGCCCTCCAACGACAATGATCCTCGTCCCGGCCATTCTCATCTCGAGCCCGGCCGGGGACCGCCGCTCCGAAGGTGATTCCCGAAACGAGTTCGGCCGCCCCGACGGCTGGTCGCCGGGCACGCTCGGGATGACCCTCTTTCTCATTTCGCTGGGCGTGCTCTTCGCGGCGAGCCTGATCGGCTACGCGATAATCCGTGTCGCCGCCGACGTCTGGCCTCCGCCCGGCATGCCGCGCTTGCCGCGTGCGTTGTGGCTGAGCACGGTCATCCTGCTCGTCAGCAGCGGGACGGTGCAGTGGGCGCTGCACAGCGCCCGGACCGGCCGGCAGAAGCGGCTGCGAGCGGCCATGCTGAGCACGACGCTGCTCGGCTTTCTGTTTCTCGCGTGCCAGACGGTGATCTGGTTCGCGCTCGTCGCGGCGAATATGCCGATGACGCTCAATCTGTATGCCTTCCTGTTCTACGTGCTGACCGGTCTTCACGCCGCCCACGTGGTGGCGGGGCTGATTCCGCTGGTGATCGTCAGCATCAACGCGTTCCGCGGCCGGTATTCGCAGCGATCCCACGCGGGCCTGCGCTACTGCGCGATGTACTGGCACTTCCTCGACGGCGTGTGGCTGGTGCTCTTCGCGGTGCTGGTCGTCGTTCCCTGAGCGCGGCGAATGTTGCTATCGTTACCCCCATGGCGACGACGCCGGACGAACACGAAGTCGGCATTGATGACTTGCTGGTCGAGATGCTGCGCCGCCGCGACGTTCCGTGTCCGGTCTGCCGGTACAACCTTCGGAATCTGACGAGCAGTGTCTGCCCCGAGTGTGGCCACCGGTTAACGCTGCGCGTCGGGAGCGTCGATCCGCCCTTCGGCGCCCTGTTGCTGCTTCTCACCCCGATGCTCATGACGGCGGGCGTGGCCCTCTTCTTTGGCGTCGCGAGGATTTTCGTGGCTCCCCCTGTTGTTCCTCTGTGGGGCTTTCAATTGATCTGGGTGAGCGGTTTTCTCGAAGCGCTGGCCGTGCTCGTTATCAATCGAAAGCAAGCTACTTTTCTTCGCCGGAGCAAGTTGGTGCGAGTCCTTCTCACGGGATTCGTGTGGGCCGTGAACGTGGCCATATTCGTGGTCGCAATCGTCTATGGCTTGTGAGCTGAAAGACCCGTAGCGAGGTTACTCTCGGGGTGCATCGCGTGCCACGCGAATCGGAACGAGCGGATCGCGAGAAAGTCGTCCACCGCCGGTTCGATCGCCGACCATACGGTCGGCGGATCGAATTGATAATCGAACGTGACCGAATGCCCGCCGATCGACGTTTGCCACCGCCGGCCCCCCTTGGCCCGTTCGGCGATGTGTTCGAGTCCAAGCGCGTGCCACTTGCCATCGAGCCGTAGCGCGATCACCGCGGCCATGGGGTCGGCCGCCGCCGTCGCGGACAGCGGCTCGACCGGAAACCGCAGCAGGTTCGACCCGTAGTAGTTGGAATACGAGATCTTGTACGACTTCAGATGCTCGGTCAGCGGGGCCATGATCGTCGTGTCGCGGTGCCGCTGGCGCCACTCGTCCCAGCGCACGACGTCGGCGTGTACGAGCGTGAGCCGCAGCCCGGCCGCCGCCGCCGGCCCCGCGATCGCGCGGAACTGCAACTGGCTCCACAGGCTCTCTGCGCGCGGGTCGTCTCGCCGGTCGTAGATCAGCAGGTTCGAATTGTACAGCAGCCCGCTGTGGCCGAACGCAAGCGTCTCGTCGCCGACGCGGCGGTCGAACACCACGGCGCTGTCGCAGAGCGGGTCGTACGTCACCGCGATCGGCACGCCGCCGACCGTATCGTTGACGATCTGGTGCCATTGCAGCAGGCGCAGGGCGTAGGCCCGCGCGACGCCGTTGATGCGCACGCCGGCGACGCGGTCGCCCGGCACAAGCAGCTTGATGTGCTGTTCGCGCCGCAGCCTGCGATTCAGCTCGTCGGCCTCGTCGCCCGTGATCGCGCGGGGATGATCGAGGGCCGGCACGTGGTCCTTGCTGAAGCCCGATGCGACCAGCGGGCCGCGCAGCACGAGGCAGGTGGTAAAGTCGAAGCCATAAGAGTCGACGTTCGAGCCGTCGCCGACGAGCGGCGTCTGAATCGAGCGCAACAAGGCCGGGACGCGGATCGCCAGCGTAACCAGTACCATCACGCCGGCCAGCAGCAGCAGCCCGCCGCCGCCGCGAAGCTCGAGCAGGCGTTCTTTGCGTGCGGATTCCGCCGGCATGAATCGTCTCAAGGAGTGTCGGCCGACAGGTCGGCCGAAAACGCATTGGCGACTGCGAGACTCGAAGCCCGGTCTCGTGGTGTCTCGCGCGCCGCGACCGTCTCTCGCGCCGCGGAACCTACACCATTCGCCCGAACGATTCCGGGCCCCCCGTCTCGAAGCGCGGCCGCGCGCGGTCTATCCCGCGCAGCGGTCGTGTCGTCGCCCGGAACGGCATCGACGACCATCAACCCGAACAGCAGCGGCAGGTAGACGACGCTCGCGAGAAACACGTTTCGTGCGTCGCCGTTCGTGCGCCGCCGCCAGAGCCGCACGCCAACGACAATCATGCCCGTTCCCAAGAGGAGGGAGCCGGCGGCGAACAGCGGGCCGGTGATGCCCGCCAGCGTGACGGTCAGCCCGAGCGGGACCAGCAGCAGGCTGTAGAGCAAGATCAGCCGGCACGTCAGCCGCCCCGACCCGTCGACCACCGGCAACATGCGAAAACCACCGCGGGCGTAGTCCTCGCGATACAGCCACGCCAGTGCGAGAAAGTGCGGGATCTGCCAGAGGAACAGAATCGCCCCCAGAATCCACGCGCCGAAACCGAGCCCACCGGCGGCGGCCGACCAGCCCATCATGGGCGGCAGCGCCCCGCACACCGCACCCACTAACGTGTTCAAAGGCGTGCGGGTTTTTAGTGGCGTGTAGAGCAACACGTAGATCAGCTCGCACCCAACCGCCAGCCCCGCCGTCAGCCCGTTTACGAAGACCCCCAGAATCAACGGGCCAGCCACGGCGCAGACGGCCGCAAACACCAATGCTTCGCGCCGGCTCAGACGGCCCGTCGGCAGTGGCCGGCCGGCGGTGCGCTTCATGCGCGCGTCGCGGTCGATCTCCATCCATTGGTTGAGCGCGTTGGCCCCCAGGCCGGTGAGCCCGATGCCGACCATCGCCAGCGCGAAGAGCGGTCCATCTACGCCGCCGGGCGAACCCAGCACGAAGCCGGTGGCGGCGGTCACGACGACTAGCGCGCAGAGCTTCGCTTTCGAGAGCTCCAGCAGCGCTCCCAGACGCGCCCCTGGTCCGGCGCAGCGAGCTTGGCTGCTGGCCTGACTCTCGGACCCGGCTGCTGGTTCGCGCACGGCACACTCCCATCGCAAAGACGGACGCTCATCATAGCGGTTTCCCACCCGGATCGAAATGCGCGCCGCAGGGGGTGAAAAAGGGGTCGGGAGTCTTTTTTCTGATTCACAGAGCACTCGAGTTCTTGTGCTGCGCGGAAAAAGACTCCCGACCCCTTTTTTCCGTCTTGACATTTTCACTCCGAGTGGGATAATAGCGAGTTCGAGCCGCCGTCCAGGTTCGGCCGAACCTATTCACCACCGCCGACCAGGAGCCCCGTGACGTGCAACCCGCAACGCCGATCAATCCGCACAGCCGTGCCGAGAGCCTGACGATCGGTTTCGGAACGACCGTCGGGATGTGGGCGATCGGATACGTCGCCCGCATGCCCGGGGCCGGCGCGCCGAGTGAGCTCTTAGGCGTCCTGATGCTCCTGTGTCTGTTCGCCGGCGGTCTGTTCGCCGGGCGCTACGGGTCGCGCGGCTGGCGCGGCGGGGTCTATGGCGGCCTACTGGCGGGCGCCCTGAACCTGCTCATTCTCGGCAGCGTCCTGAGCGAACTCGAGCCGAACCGGATCGTGCCTTCCAAACTCCTTTGGATACCCGGATCTCTGATCGCGGCGATGGCCGTCGCCGGCGGCGGAGCGGCGATCGGTGGGCTCTTCCGCGCGACGCGGAGTAGCACCCTCAACTGGCGAGCGAGCTTTCATTCGGTCGCCATCGCCGCCACGCTGCTCCTGCTCGCGGCCGGCGGTATCGTCACCGGGCACGAAGCCGGGCTCGCGGTCCCCGACTGGCCGAACTCCTACGGGTACAACATGTTCCTCTACCCCCTGTCGAAAATGACGGGGGGCATTTACTACGAACACACGCATCGACTGTTCGGTTCGCTGGTCGGCCTGGTGACGATCGTGCTCGCGGTTCACACGCAATTCGTCGAAAGGCGCCGTTGGGTGCGGCGGCTGGCCTGGCTCGCGCTTCTGGCGGTCATCGTCCAAGGCGTGATGGGCGGGCTGCGCGTCACCGGGCGCTTTACGCTCAGCACGTCGCCCGACGCGCTGGCGCCGAATCTGACGCTGGCGATCGTTCACGGCGTGTTCGCCCAGGTGTTTCTATGCCTGCTCATCATTCTTCGAACGGCCGTGACCACGACTTGGATGAGCGAACGAAAGCCGCTGCGGTCCATCTCGGCGGGAACGGATCTCGTTCTCGGATGGGTGCTCCCGTTCTTCATTCTGATTCAACTGGCACTCGGCGCGCTCCTGCGCCACACGCAGTGGGGGCTCAACCTGCACATCGCGATGGCCTCGTTAGTTGCGCTGGTCGGTGTCGCCGGTGGGTTTCGTGCCTGGGGGCTGTACCCAATGCTGCCCACCGTGTCGCGCCTGGGGACCGTGCTGGTGTGCCTGATCGTCGCCCAGATCACCCTCGGCATCGTTGCACTGGTCGCCACGGGAGGCGAGGTCACAGCCGGCACCGCCCCGAGCAGTCTTCAAGTGGCCATCACGACTACGCACCAAACGGTCGGCGCGCTGCTGCTCGCGTGCGCGGTCATGCTGACGGCGTGGAAGCAGCGTCTGCTGACGATCCCCGACGTAGCCGCGGACGCGCCCGCCGAAACAACGACCGAAACGCCGACGACGACGGAGAGTGAGCCAACCCAATCGCACGTCTGTTCCAGTTAGCGGCCCCAACTGTTACGATCGCAACCATGGACCCGATTTCCCACCGGCTGGACGAACTGACGACCTCGCCGCGCCGCGCCGGCTCCCGGCGACGCCCCGCGCCGGCCCCGCGCCGGTCCAAACGGCTCGAGGAGGTGCTGGGAGGCGCACCACGCCGCGCCGGAGCGACCCCCTATTGGGCCGTGGAAACGCCATTCACCGATGTCGACCGCCAGCACCGCGTGCGGCGCATCCACCTCGCCGGCTCGCTGTGCGTCGAATCCGCGAATTCAAACGACCTGATGATCAACCCCAAGCGGGCGCTGGTGATCGACATCGAGACCGGCGGCTTTTCCGGCACGCCCGTCTTCTTGATCGGCGTCGTGCCACTGGGGGCCTGGCCGCCGCGCGCATACCAGTGGCTCGCGCGCGACTACCCCGAGGAGAAAGCGATTCTCGAGCGGCTCGCGACGTTCGCGCGGCGGCGCACGCACTGGGTCTCATTCAACGGAAAGAGCTTCGATGTCCCGTTTCTCGCGGATCGCGCGGTCGTCAACCGCGTTTCGCTCGATTCGCCCACCGTCCACGTCGATCTGCTGCACGCCGCTCGCCGGCGTTGGCGGGACCAACTGGCCGACTGCCGCTTGCAGACGCTCGAATCGGAGATCCTGGGCCGTCGCCGCGTCGGCGACGTCTCGGGCGCGGACATACCCGACCTGTTCCATCACTTCGTCCGCACCGGAAACGCCGCGCCGTTGGCGCCCGTGTTGGAGCACAATCGGCTCGACCTGCTGACGAGCACCGAGCTGTTGCTGCAACTCGCGAAGCCCGCCTCGAGCTAGCCGAATCGGTGTCGCGAAGTGTCGCCCCCGCTGGAACCGGCGATTGCAGATTGCTAGACTGGCCCGTAGTGGCCTTCGGGCACGCTCTGATCTCGTGGCACGAATCTACAGGACAAGACCATTATGACAACAAACCGGTTCCGTCTGCTCGCACTGCTCGTCGCGATGGCCTGGACGCTCTCCAGCGCCGCGGATGACAAGAACGGCTCCAAACGCCCGGCGGACAAACTCTTCAAGGCCGCCGTCTTTCTGGGGCACGTCAAGTACCTGGCCAGCGACGAGCTCGGCGGGCGCGCGACCGGCAGCGAGGGGATCGACGTCGCCGCCGACTACATCATCGAACACCTGAGAGCGGCCGGCTGCGTACCGGCGGGCGACGACGGGACGTTTCTGCAGTCCTACACCGCCACCCACAAGAAGGTGCTGGTGGACGAGGACGCGTCCATCTCCTTCAGCGGACTGAAGGGCCGCTGGCGCTTACACAAGGACTGGGTCACCCTGCCGTTTACCAAGGCGTCCGAGCTCGAGGGGCCGCTGGCGTTCGCGGGCTACGGCATCGAGGCGCCGGACTACGAATACAACGACTACGCCGACTTCGACGCCGAGGGCAAGGTCCTTCTGATCCTGCGCCACGAGCCCCTGGACGAGGACGAAGAGGCCGAGTTCGGCGGTAGCGAGACGTCCAGCCACGCTTGGTTTCGCACGAAAGCCAACGCGGCCGCCGCGCACGGCGCCGTGGGGCTGCTCTTGGTGAATCCGCCGAACCGCGCGCCGGACGCCGACGAGCTGGATGAGTTCGACGCGTCGCGTTCGCGTCGTAACTACAAGGTCCCGCTGGTCCAGATCTCGCGCCAGCTCGCCAACGCGATTCTGCGCGCGGCCGACATGCCCGACCTCGCGACGCTGACCGACGAGCTCGACAGCGACCGAAAACCCCTGTCGGCCGATTTGAAGGATTTGAGCGTGGCCATCGCGACCGGAATCGAGCTGCGGCCCGTCGTAGGACGCAATGTCGTCGGAATGCTCAAAGGCGACGGCAGCACGGATGAAGTCATCGTCATCGGGGCCCATTACGACCACCTCGGCACCCGCCGACCCCGGCAGGACCCCACCGGCGAGCCGCTCATTAATAACGGCGCGGATGACAACGCCTCCGGCACCGCCGGGATCATCGAGCTCGCGCGGGCCTTCGCCGCCGGCACGCGGCCGCGCCGCAACCTCCTGTTCATAGCCTTCAGCGGCGAGGAAATGGGCCTGCTCGGCAGCAAACACTTCGTCAAGAACCCGACCATCGACCTGGACTCCGTCAAGGCGATGATCAATCTCGACATGATCGGCCGCTACAAGCAGGAGAAGTTCGAGATCTACGGCGTCGGCGAGGCCGAGGAGTTCGCGGACATGGTCACCCGCGCCGCGGACGAGGCCGGTGTGACGTACCGGGCCGGCGGGAGGATGCCGGGCGGCAGCGACCACATGCCGTTCCGGCGGAAGAAAATCCCGACGCTCTTCGCGTTCACCGGGCTGCACAAGCAATACCACCGGCCGACCGACGACTGGGACCTGATCGATCCCGACGGGGCCGTCCGGATCCTGCGGCTGTTTCACTCGGTCATCGGCGAACTCGCGAACATGACCGACGGCCCGACGCGGACCAAGCCCAAACAGGCCGCGAACAAAGATGACGAAAAGAAACAGGATCTGGCCAAGGCCGAACCGAAACCCGCCACGCCGCGCAGCGCGCTTCGCGTGCGGCTCGGCATCATGCCGAGCTACGGCGACGACGACGAGGATGGCATGTTAATCGACGCGGTCATCGCCGGTGCGGCGGCCGCCAAGGGCGGGATGACGGACGGCGACCGCATCATCAAGATCGGCAAGCACGACATCGCCGACATCTACGCCTACATGGACGCCATGAAGCAGTTCAAGCCCGGCGATGGAGTCGATATTGTCGTCGTCCGCTCAGGCGAGAAGGTCACGCTCAAGATCACACTCGAGGCCCCCCTTCAACGCCGCGGGAACCGATAGCCGCCGCACAAGTCGCGCCGCCCCCCCCCGGGGCCGACGCGCTGTAGAAAGCCGGTAAACGCGCCCTTCGCGACCGCCCCACAAGCAGGAGGCAAGTAGGTCGGGTTCCACGCGCTGAGAGCAAAAGGTGTCAGGATCAGGATGACTTTTTCTGAGAGTGAAGAGTGTC
>JACZRH010000292.1 GCA_022574815.1 Planctomycetota bacterium
CTCGATGAAATGTCTCGAGTCGTTCCCCAATTATCTTTGGCTCCCAGCGACAACTCGGCTACGAGTTCGGACGGCTTCGCGACCCGCAAGCCTTGGCATTGCGCCGCCAACACATGCCGGCGGTTGAGGAAGTCTGGGTCCAGGGTAACGAACCGGTCGCAACCGTTGCAGACCGCGTACATTAAGTGGCGGGCGTCCGCGTCCTGGAGGCCCTCAGCCTTCAGGGCAGTGAAAAGAGAGTCATCAACGATGTCCGTGACTAATGGGCTGGCAATGAATCCGCCAAGGTGATCATGGGATTGGCTGAACCCGAGCACAGAATGGTCGCGCTCGACCACAGGTACACCGTCGCGGTGTTGACGGAGCATCGCACGAACTGCGGCGTCGTTTGTGCGATCCTGTTCCCTCCACGATTCACGGGAAGTCAGAATCAGCAGTCGATCCTTAAAGGGTTGGCTGCCGAGTTGCTGAACGGCAGCCATCTCCGCCGGTTCCAGATCCGTGCGAATTTGCCCACAGACAATTACGTTGTCCAAGTAGATTTTCATCACATTCGGCAATCTACCGGCTCTCCGCTCAGTTGCGAGGCGCCCACGGAAGCAAAACGGACGGCTTAGGATCATTCTCCGCCGCAGGCGTCGCTCGTCAACTCAAACGGATGGTTATGCGTCGCCGCGCTGTGCTTCGACGACCTCCGCGCAGCGAAGCAGAAGGCGGTGCCCCGTCCATTCATGCGCGGGGGACGGAGTTGATCGCCGTACCACGAGCGAGCGCAAGGGACCGACCGTCATCAACGTGCTCGCACCCGACGGCGAGAGTATCCCACCCGAGGTCTCAAGAGCGCGCCATGTAGGTCGCGCTACCGATCCGACGAATCACATTAGTCCACCTCAACTGCAACCCGAAATCCGAACTTGTCGTCCGCCCGCTGCGGGTCCTCGCGCCCCTTCCATTCGCAGCGCACCGACTCGGCGTCCAGACACCACGGGCCGCCGCGCAGCACCTTGCTCGCGCTCCACTCCCAGATGTTGCCGGCCAGGTCGTGGACGCCCTCCGGCGTCGCGCCGGCGGGGTACGATCCGACCGGGGCCGTTTCCGCGTAGCCGTCGATTTCGCCGGGGTCGCCCCAGTTGCAGCGGCGCGGGTCCCATTCGTCGCCCCACGGGTAGACCCGGCCTGCCCGACCGCGGGCGGCCCACTCCCACTCGGCGTCGGTGGGCAGCCGCACGACGCGGCCGGTTTTGCGCGACAGCCAGTCGCAGAACGCCTTCGCGTGGTGCCAGTTGATGCGCGTGACCGGGTGGTCCCGCAAATCCGGCGGGTAGCGGCCATCCGTCCAATAGTCGAGGAATTGCTCGGTGGGCTTTGAAGACGGGTGATCGCTGCCGTCGTAGCCCGTCTCACGGACGAACGCGGCGTACTGGGCGTTCGTGATTTCGAACTTGCCGATGTAAAACGCGCGCCGCACGTCCGGCCCCGCGGAAATCAGAACCAACTCGATCGGCGGCGAGATCGCGGTGATTGGTGAGGCAGCGGCCGGATGCGGACGAGCAGGATCCGGTCGAGCCGGTTGCGGTTCTTCGCGGCGCCCCGCGCATCCGACACTCACCGCCGCGATCAAACCGACGACGCCAATCGATCTAGCGACCGCCAGGCCGCCGCCGCAAGAACTACAAACCGCCATCATCGCGTTTGCTCCCATTGTAGGGCTCGCCGCCAACGGCCCGATTCCCGCGGCCGGCGCGCGCCCGCCGCGGTCGGAACGGCCGGTCAGGCACAGGCATGTTCGCAAGGGCGGACGATTCCCGCAACCGCCCGCAAGCCGACACGAGCTTGCGCGGAAGCCCCGCTCGGAATGACAACGTTGCGCGCTTCCCGCTCCGAGCAGGATCTCGCGTTGGCCGCGCGGCGCGACTGCTCGCATAATGGGCCGATGCACATCTGTCACGTCATCACGCGGCTGATTCTCGGCGGCGCCCAGGAAAACACGGTGCTCACCTGCGAGGGCCTGCAGCAGCGCGGCTACGAGGTCACGCTCATCAGCGGCCCGACGCGCGGACCCGAAGGCAGTCTGGTCGAGCGGGCCCGCAACGGCGGCTACCGTTTCCTCGAGCTGCCCGAGCTGGTCCGGGCCGTCAACCCCTGGCTGGACGCCCGCGCCCGGCGGGTGCTGCGCATGGAGTTTCACGATCGCAAACCCGACGTCGTACACACGCACAGCAGCAAGGCCGGCATCCTCGCCCGCTTCGCTGCGCACGACGCACGCGTCCCGATCATCGTCCACACCATCCACGGCATGAGCTTCAACCGCACGCAGCCGTGGTTCGTGCGTAAGGTTTTCACGATCGCCGAGCGGGCCGCGGCGCGGCGCAGCCACGCGATCGTCACCGTCGCCGACGCGATGATCGATCAAAGCGTGACGGCGGGCGTCTGTGAGGCCCGGCGAATGACGACGATCTACTCCGGCATGGAGATCGAGCACTTCACACCGACCCGCCATGACCGCGACGGGATTCGGCGTGAATGGGGGATTGGCGACGACGAGATCGTGGTCGGCACGGTGGCGCGTCTGTTTCGCAAGAAAGGCTATGAGCAGTTGCTACCGATCATGGCCGAGGCCGCGCAGCGCGAGCCGCGGCTGCGGTTCGTCTGGGTCGGCGACGGAGCGCAGCGCGCCGACTACGAGCGCGAATTGCTGCGTCTGCAGCTTCGGGACAAGACCACGCTGACCGGGCTCATTCCGCCGGAGCGCGTGCCCGCGGTGCTGGCGGGCATGGACATCGTCGCACACACGTCGCAATGGGAGGGCCTGCCGCGGGTGGTCGTGCAAGCGCTGCTGATGCGCGTGCCGGCGGTCGCATTCGCGATCGACGGCACACCCGAGGTGCTGGCCGATCGCGAGGCCGGTCGGCTGATCGAGCTGGGAGATACGGCGGCTTTCGTGGACGCACTGGTAGAGCTCGCCGGCGACGCCGACGCCCGCACTCGCATGGGCGCCGCCGGCCGCAGGCATTGCCTGGACCGCTTCGACTGGCGCGTCATGGTCGACCAGCTCGAAGCGCTCTACGGGCGCTTGTCGGCGGCGCGCAACGCATGAACCGGCCGCCCGGCCCCTCTTTCGACTCGCGTGACCCCATTGCGGACCACCGCGGCCGGGATCGCGTGCGTGTGCCGCTCGCCGCATCGACCTGCTAGACTGGAAGGGCCGAGCCTCAGGAATACCCACCGTGCGACGACACACGCTTGCAACCGCCGCCGTTCTGTTTGCGTTCCGCGCCGCCGCGAGCCCGGCGGTCGCCGACGAGGCCGCGATACTGAGCGACATCAAGGCGTTCTTCGAGTCCGGGGACATCGACCGGCGCGAGTCCATCGCGCGGCGCATTGAGTCCGACCCCGACTACGACCGTGCCAAAGTCGGCGAGTGGCTGAACCGGGCCGACTTGTTTCAGCCGCTCGAACCCGGCACGCGCACCCTGCGCATCCCGCTCGATACGGGCCAAAGCCGCTCGGTCCTGCTTCGCGTTCCCAAGGACTACGACCCGAAAAAGGCCTGGCCCTTCATTTACGGCCTGCACGGCTCGCACGGAACGGGCGACGGCATCATGCGGTATGTGGAAGCAGTGCTGGGCGACGCCGTCGACGATTTCATCATCGCCGCCCCGACACACTACAAGCAAGCCGTCATTCACAGCCAAGGCGAGGCCTCGGCCGAGCACCCCATCGTCTGGCATACCCTCAAGAAGACCGCCCACATCGACAGCGACCGCATGTACGTCATGGGCTATTCGCTCGGCGGGCACTCGAGCTGGACGCTCGGCATCCTGCACGCCGATCGGTTTGCCGCCGTCCTGCCAGTGGCCGGGTCGTTCTTCCTGCCCTATCTCGAACAGCTCTGGCCGCCCTTCCTGCCGAACCTGCAGAACACCCACGTCCTCAACTCCTGGGGCGCCGGCGATGACCTCGCCCAGGACGGCGTCAGCCCCAGCCCCGAGGGCGGCATCACCGAAAGCAACCGCAAGCTGCGCGACATGGCCGACGAATTCAAGCTCAACCTGATCAGCTTCGAAGACCCGGACAAAGGCCACGGCGGCGTCCGCCCGCCGCGCGAACTGCTCGATCAGGCTCTGAGCCGCGTCCGTCAACAGTACCCCAACGTGATCGAACACACCTTTCGATACGCCTACCAAGGTCGGGCGTATTGGGTCGAAGTCCACGACTGGCGCGGCAAGTACTGGGTCGGGCCGAACCTCGGTACGCTAAGGCTGCGCGAAGGTGAAGACCCGCACGCCGCCATGCGCCGCGAAATCCGCTCCCGGCTCGGGCGCATCCGCGGACGCATCGCCGGGCAGACCATCGACGTCCGCCGCAAGCATTTCGGCGTGTGTACGGTCTGGTTCGGCGACGGGATGATCGACTGGGAGCAGCCGGTCCTTCTGAAGGTGTCGGGGCGAAAGGCGTTCGAAGGCCTCTTGAAGCCCGACTTATTCGTCTGCCTCATGCAGGCGGTTCGGACCTACGATCTTCAGCGCCTGCGCTGGGCCGGCCTGCGTTTCAAGTCGGGCCGCAAGACCAAGCCAATCACCGGCCGCACACCGTTTCCCACGATTCTCGGCAACGAGTGAGAAAAAGGGGTCGGGAGTCTTTTATCGCAACCAGCCCTCCAAAGAACCGATGATCTTCCCGCGCAGACGTCCTAGCGCTTCTTTTCTTGAAGAAAAGACTCCCGACCCCTTTTTCTCCCCACGCTATACGCTGCGCGCAAGAAGCCGTGCGAATCGCCAAACTTCGTGAAAGCAGTTGTACAGGGGCACCGGCGCGATCCGAATGATGTTCGGCTGTCGAAAATCACTGACGACCCCTTGGGCCTGCAACGCCTCGAACAACTCGCGCGGACGGTCGTGAACCAGAATCGAAAGCTGGCAGCCGCGAACGGCCGGATCGCGTGGCGTAATTACTTCGAAACGGCCGGAGCCCCGGTTCCCCGCCCTCTCCAAGGGTGGGGCACCGTCTCCAGGATGCGTCTGATCGCACCACTCGAGATGATCGAGCAAGTATTGCAGGTATCCGGTCAGTCGAACCGACTTGGCCCGCAGGGCCGGCATGCCGATCTCGTCGAAGATTGCCAGCGACGCTTTCAAAGCGGCCATCGACAGGATCGGCGGATTGCTGAGCTGCCAGGCGTCGGCGCTCGCGACCGGCTTGAACTGCTCTTCAACGTGCATCGCGAAACGCGTCGTCGGATCGTTCCCCCACCACCCGCCGAAGCGCGGCAGGTCGCTGTTCCGCCAGTGCCGCTCGTGAACAAAGCAGCCGGCAACCGAGCCGGGGCCGCAGTTGAGGTACTTGTAGGTACACCAGACCGCGAAATCGACGTCCCAGTCGTGCAGCCGCAGCTCGACGTTGCCGGCCGCGTGCGCCAGATCAAACCCGACCGCGCAGCCCTGCCGTCGGGCCGCGGCCGCGATGCACGGCATGTCGAAGACCTGCCCGGTGCGGTAATTGACGCCGGCGAACAGGACCAGCGCGATGCTTTGCCCCTCGCGCTCGATCAATGCCTCGATGTCCTCGGTGCGCAGCGTGTGTTCACCTTCGCGCGGCGTCGCAACCAGCAGCGCATCGTCCGGATCGAATCCGTGATAGCGAATCTGCGTCTGAACGGCATACAAGTCCGACGGAAACGCCGAGTCCTCGATCAGAATCTTGTTGCGTTCGCGCGTCGGCCGGTAGAACGAGACCATCATCAGGTGCAGATTGACAGTGAGCGAGTTCATCGCCACCACTTCCTCGTTTTGCGCGCCCACCAGTTCGGCCAGATGTTCGCGCACAAATTCGTGATAGGGCATCCACGGATATCGTGCTTCAAAATGGCCGCGTACCGCGAGTCGGCTCCATTGCT
>JACZRH010000293.1 GCA_022574815.1 Planctomycetota bacterium
GCCGGACGCGACCGATGACGAAGAAGCGGCGGCCGAAGACGAAGCTGAAAACGACCAGGAAGACGCAGCGGCCGAATAGCACTTCGGAGCGACGCAAGCAGCACCCGCGAATCTCGCCGCTTCGTTCGCTCACCAGTTTCGACACCCGTAGGCGATACCGCTCGCCTGCGGGTGTTTTTTCATCCATCCGAGAAAGCCCCCGGCGTCGTGCCGATCGCGACGATGCTGCACGCCACGATCGGATCGAGCCCAAGCTTCTTCGCCTCTTCGACCAGTTCAGCGCTTTCCGCACCGGGATTGACGAAGAACTCGCCGGGATTGACCGCCTTCACCGCCCCCAGCAGTTTGATCCCGATCGCCGGCGGAAGGTAGACGCTCACGCGGTCGATCGGCACCGGAATCTCGTCCAGCGACGCAAAGACACGCAGATTCTCCATCTCACCGCCTCGGGGATTGACCGGGTAGACGTCCCAGCCTTGCGCGACGTAGGCGCGCACGGCCTTGTTGCTGAACTTCGATCGATCGGCCGACGCGCCCAGGACGGCGACGGTTTTCTTCTCCGACATTACGGTTCTCCATTTGTGACTCCATGATTCTGATGATTTGCCGCAGAGAACACAGAGGTCACGGAGCATAATTCTGCTGCGCGCACGAAAGGTTGAGCGTCATGCTGAGTGAAGCGAAGCATCCTGCCCATTACCTGGATAATAGCGCGACAATCCCCGCCGCAGCGATCTTGCCGGCCTCGACGGCGTTGACGACTTCCTCGCCGGCGTCCTTCTGACAGTCGCCGCCGGCGAACAGCTTCGGGATCGAGGTGGCGCCGGTCCTTGGATTCACGACGACCCGGCCGTTCTTCGTCAGCTTCAGTTTGGGAAAGACCTCCAGCAGTTCGTGCAGCGTCTCCTGCCCGAGCGCCTTGATCATCATGTCACACGGTAGCGTGTACTCCGAGCCGCGCACCGGCTCGAGCCGAGCCTTGCGGCCGCGCCCGTCGAGCCGCACACGCTGCACGCGCACCCCGGCGACCTTGCCTGCGCGACCCATGATCTTCAGCGGTTTCGTGAGCCACAGAATCTGCACGCCGCTGCTCAGCGCGAGGTCGTATTCGTGCTCGAACGCCGGCATCGCGTGCTTGTCGCGGCGATAGGCCACCGTGACCGATTCGGCCCCCAGCCGAACGGCGGCGTTGGCTGCGTCGATCGCCGTGTTGCCCCCGCCGATCACGACAACCTGTTTGCCGACCTTGCACTTGTTCAGCGGCTTGGTGTGCGTCTGGAAAATGAAGTCGAGTGCTTCCCAGACGCCTTTCAGATTCTCTCCGGGAATGTCCAGCGGCGCCGTGCGCCCGAGCCCGACCGCCAGAAAGACGGCGTCGTACTCCAGCAGGTATTGCGCCAGCCGATCGGCATCCACGGGCGATCCGAGCCGCAAGTCGATGCCCATTTTCATGATGCGTTCGACTTCCGACAGCGCGAACTCGGTCGAAATCTTGTAAGCGGCGATGCCGAGCGTGTTCAAGCCGCCGGCGACGTCGCGGGCCTCGAACACCGTGACACGGTGCCCCTGCTTGCGCAACTCGTGGGCGCAGGTCAGCCCCGCCGGCCCGGCCCCGATGATCGCCACGCGTTTTCCGGTATCCGCACCGGGCGTGTAGAAGTTCATGCTCGCTTCGTGTGAGTCGTCGCAAGCGAAGCGCTGCAATCGGCCGATCAGGACCGGCTCGTTCAGCAGCGTGTTGTCCACGCACGCGCCTTCGCACAAAACCTCGGTCGGGCAAACCCGCGCACACGATCCGCCGAAGATGTTGGCGTCGAGGATCGTCTTGGCCGCCCCGCGCGTGTCTTTGTGCAGGATCTGGCGGATGAAATGCGGAATGTCGATGCGTGTCGGGCAGGCCCGCGTGCAGGGTGCGTCGTAGCAATACAGACAATGCACCGCCGCCGCCGCGGCCTCGTCGTCATCGAGCGGCGGGTGCAGCTCGGCGAATTTCGCCCGCAACATCTTTGAATTGCGTCTGATGCCGGATTTCGCCATTCAAAGTCCTTCTTGCCACGCGCGGCTAACCGCATCTCTGAAACGCCGATGGAATTCGAATGACGCTACAGAGGGGCAAGTTTGGGGCCGCTCGTTGGGTGGTTTACTCTTCGTCGCCGATTCCAAACCCATCCGCATCTTCTTTCAAGTTTGCGAGGGCGCGCTCGACGATGCGCCGGATTTCGGCGGCGACGGCATCCGGATTCCTCTCTTCCTCGGGCATCATCATCCAACAAAATGAAATCGCCTGTCGGATTTCCTGGTCCACCTGCATTGGACCAAACATAGCCCGCATCTTCTTTTGGCCATCGGGATCGTCGGAAGAACAGATCGCCATTTCTTGCTTCTCCTTACTTCTTGCGAACTGCGCTCATGGCCGCCCAACGTGGTCGCGCGGCACGAACCGCCCGTGCCCGTTCCGCCCGCAGAACTTGTAGTTGTCCACGATCTGCGTCCCGCGGCTGAACGTGTGCTCCGCGAAGCCGGCCAGCTCCCAGCCTTGCACCGGGCTCCAGTCGCAGTTCGTTTCCATCTTCCGCCAATTGACCTTGCGCTTCTTGCTCGGGTGCAGAATGGTGACGTCGGCGTCGCTGCCGACGCGCAGCGCGCCCTTGCGCGGATACAGCCCCATTATCTTGGCCGGCGACGTGCAGCACTTGTCCACGAACTCGCTGACCGACAGCCGCCGCTTGAGCACGCCGTGCGTGTAGACGAGCGGCAGCAGAGTCTCGAGCCCCGGCATGCCCATCGGAATCTTCGTCCAGTCGCCTTTCCACATCGCCTTTTGCTTCGTCTTGAACGTACACGTGTCGGTCGAGACGTTGCACACCCCACCGCTCCGGAGCCCGGCCCACAAGCGCCGTTGATCGGCCGGGCGCTTGAGCTGCGGGCAGGTGGCGTACAGATGCCCGCCCTTCTTCTTGAACACCCGGTCGTCGAGCACGAGGTATTGCACGCACGTCTCGGCCAGGATGTCCACGCCGTCGCTCTGCGCCCGCTTGATCAGCTCGGCACCGTCGGCGGTGCTCATGTGAACGATGAACGAACGCCCGCCGGTCACGCGCGTCCAGTGGATCACGCGTTCGATTGCCTCGGCTTCGACGAAGTTCGGCCGCGTGATGGTGTGCAGGTACGCCCCGTGCTTCTTCATCTCGGCCTTGTTGTGGTGCCGCGCGATCAGCATGTCGAGCACCCGGCTCGACTCGGCGTGGACCAGCAACATGCCGCCCAGATCCTTGAGCGTTTCGAGCGCGCCGAAAATGGCGGCGTCGTCGGATTGCCAGCCTTCCTTCTCGTAGATCATGAACTGCTTGAAGGTTGGGATGCCCTGTTTGAAGATTCTCTTGATGTCCTTGTGCTGGCGGGCCCAGTTGGTGATCGCCATGTGAAACGTGTAATCGATGCAGGCCTTGCCGTCGGCCTTCGCGTGCCAGTTGTCGAGCCCCTGCTGAAGCGTTTCCTTGCCATACGGAATCGCGAAGTCGATCAGCGTCGTGACCCCGCCGCACGCCGCCGCTTTCGTGCCCGAGTCGTAGTCGTCGGACGAGATCGTCCCGCAGAACGGCAATTCGAGGTGGACGTGTACGTCGATACCGCCCGGGATCACGTATCGGCCCCGGGCGTTGACGATCCGCGCGCCGTTCGGCTGCAACTTGGCCAAGCCGCTTCCGATCGCGACGATTCTTTCGCCGCGAATGCCGATGTCCGCCCGCGTGGTCCCCGTCGCGCCGACCAGTGTTCCGCCTTGAATGATCGTGTCGAGTTTCATCGCAATCCCTCACGTGCGTGGCGATGGAACGGCGCCGCTTCGCCCGAGTTCCGCGATACCGGCAAATCGGCCGCGATTCGTCACCGTATCGCCGCCGCGCGGCGTTCGCAAGGTACCGGCGGTTATGTCGCGCCCGCGCCCCGCAACGCATCAGACGGGTGATCGGGAGCATTCGCGTCGCAGCGCGCGCCGACGAACACAGACCGCGAGAATCATCGCTGACCTCGGACTCGGAAGCGTCGTCAGAGACCGGCCAGTAGCGGCGCTCGCCCCCGCCCGATGGGGACTATTCCCGCTCGGGTTTCATGTATACCAGCGGGAATGACCCGCTGCCGTCGCTCCCGCAGCAGCTCAGTCGAAGCGCACCATGGCGGCCAGTTCCGCCAGGCGGCGCTCGACGTCGGCCGATGATGCCTTCGCGAGCGACCCGGTCGAGAACGATTCGACCGTCAGCGACGCGACGACCGAGCCGCGCGCGATCGCCGAACGCAGCGCCGGCCCCTCCCATTCGCCCTTGGCCGCGAGGTAGCCCATCATCGCGCCGGCGAAGCTGTCGCCGCACCCGGTCGGGTCGACGACGCGGTCCGTCGGATAGGGCGGCATCAGGAACAAATCGTCGGCGGCAACGAGCATGCTGCCATGCTCGCCTTTCTTGATGACTACGAAGCGCGGCCCCAGCTCGAGGATGGCTCGTCCGGCGCTGCGCAGGTCGCTTCGGCCGGACAGTTGCCGTGCTTCGGCGTCGTTGACGACGACGCCGTGGACTTCGCCGAGCAGTTTCACGAGTTCATCGCGTTCACCGTTGATCCACAAATCCATGGTGTCGCAGACGACGAGGCGCGCGTCGGGAAGCGCGGCCCGCAGCTCTCGTTGCAGGGCGGGGTGCGTGTTGGCCAGAAAGACGAAATCGCTGTCGGCGAAGGCCTCGGGGATCGTGGGGCCGCGTTCGGCGATCACGTTGAGGTCGACGCTCACGGTCTCGCGATCATTCATCGCGCCCAAGTACTTGCCGTGCCAACGGAACGTCTGGCTGCCCTGGCGCACCTCGAGGCCGGCCAGGTCGATGCGCTCCCTTTTCAGCGGCGCGAGCATCTTGGGGTCGAGATCGTCGCCGACCACGCCGACCACGCGCACGTCGGTGAACAGCGCGCCGGCGAGCGAGAAGAAGACGGCGGTCCCGCCGAGGACGTCGTCGGCGCGGGCGTCGGGCGTTTCGACCGTGTCGATTCCGATGGTCCCGGTGACGAGCAGCGACATGGCACCCTCTTGTACAGTTGGCTCTTTTGTGGTTTCGCGCACGAACCGCGGTTGCGGAAGCCTAACGGAGGTCGCGGCCTTCGCCAATCCGCGCGGCGCGGGCCGACGCGCGCGGCACCGCTATCGGGCCGAATTCCGCGCTCCCGCGCACCCGAAAGAGCGAGACGTCGATCTCATCGGAACGCATGCGATCCATCAGCCAGGACGGCACATCGTCGCCGAGCACGAGCGCTTCGCGCGTCCGAGGGGCGTGTTCCCCGTGCGGCCCACCCGCCGGCACCGCTTTCTCGCGCGAGCGCAGCAGGTACGCGCGGGACAGATCGGCGCGTTGCGCGGAGACGGCGAATTCGAGGGCCGCCTCCGCCAGTTCCTCGTTGGGCAACTCGATCACGAGCCGCCCGCCGCGCAACAGCGCACCCGCGCAGCGGCTCAAGGCGCGGCGACTCGCGGCGCGGCACCGCAGGTCCCCGCCGCCGCTGCAAGAGGGGTGCCGTCGCTCAGGTGCGCGCCGTCCCGGCAGGTGAAGCTCATCCAAGCCCATCGATCGGGGGTTCGCCGTAACAGTCGAAGGAGCACCTCCGCTTCCTGCAGCGATGGAATAGTCTCACAGGCCATGAGATCGGCCGCGCTCTCCGCCAGGATCCGCCAGCGCGCCTCGTGGAAATCCAGCAGCTCATCGTCACTCAGACCGTACGCCCCGGTGTACTCCGACCCATCCGCCCGATAGGCGCCGTACGGTCCGACGCTCGCGGCGACCAGGGGACGCAGCCGCTGGTCGCGGTTTTCGGCGTCGCTCCAGAATTCGTC
>JACZRH010000294.1 GCA_022574815.1 Planctomycetota bacterium
GGTTCTCGTGGATCTTCCGGACTGATGGGTCTGCCGTCTGCGCCCGCTTGACCAGATCGGCAGAGGGTAACACCAACCGGGCCGACTCACGCAGTGATGACCGCGTAGGATCGGCCCCGCGCTTGATAAGCGAACGCCCCCCGTCTTTGAGGTCGTCCGATCGTGGCGTATACTGATTCGAGCAGACGCGAGAAAGCCCGCTGAGCCAGAGGCCTATCCGACGATGAAGCGACGCGACGGATTCACGCTGATCGAACTGCTGGTCGTCATCGCGATCATCGCGTTGTTGATCAGCATCCTTCTGCCGGCCCTGCAACGCGCCCGGCAGCAGGCTCGCATGACCGTCTGCGTGTCCAACCTCCGCGGCCAGGGACAGGCGCTCCATGAATACGCCGACGACTACGACGGGCGCCTCCCGCCGAAGTCTTACTGGCGCAGCGAACGGACCGGCTTCGCCGAAACGATTCTGATCGACTCGGTGCTGGCCCGATACTTGAATCAGCCATTCAAGAAACGCGAAGGGGCCGCGTGGCAGACGCCGGAGGGAATCTGGCGCTGCCCGGAGGTTTCCTACGAGCAGGACAAGCGCGAACGGTTCACGCACAGCGGCCCGTTGCACCACGCCCCCAACTTCTGGCTCTTCAACATCGTTCGCTACAACGTCATCCTCGACGAGTTCATCGTGGACGGCGACGTGTACAGCGGCTGGGAGCGGCGGCACCCGCCCACCGAATGGCGGCGGATGGGCCACGTTCGCCGGCCGGCTGAGATCGTGGCCCTGATCGACAACGTCGACTACTTCGATATTTTTCACAACCACCGCGAGGCCCGCGAGGCGATCGGCCTGAGCTGCCACGTGATCAACGATCCCGACGGCAGCCAGTGCGCCGACAACATCGGCGCACACGATGCCTTGGCCCGTCGGCCGGCGGTCTTCGTCGATGGGCACGCCGAAGCACTGCCGACCTCGAGGGAATACTGGAAAAACGCCCGCGGGCGCTACCGTCCCGGCGGCGGCGGGGCCGACGTGGTCTTGTACGATCGCGAGGTGCAACGCTTCATGTGGTTCATCGAGCCGGGCGATTACGTCGGCGCCGCCCCCTGACCCGACACCAGTGCGAAACTCCCGGCCGAGGGTAGTTGCTCGCACCAACCGGCCGGCCCCGCGAGGGCCGAGCACGGATCAGCCGTCGACGATGGCGCGATTCCAATCGGGATTGCGGACCATCATGCCGCTCATCCGCTTCATGCCGCAAGACTCGTAGAACGGCTGCACGTCGGCGTCGCAGAGCAGGTCGATCATGTAGAGCGGCCGGAGCCAGGCGAGCATGCGTTTCACGAGCACGGTTCCGATTCCGCGTCCGCGGTGCGACGGGAGTACCTCGAGCAGCGGAATGTGCGCGCACAGCACGCCGTCGGAGATCGCGTTGATAAAACCCACTGCCCGGCCGGCGTCGTGATCCAGCGCCAGGACGACGTGGGCGCTGCGCTGCAGGATTTGAAGGTGCGTCTCGGGTGAGGGCGGATTCGACCAGCCTTCGAAGAAGCCCGCGAGCATTTCGGCATCCAGGCCTTTCGACGATTCCGTGTAGCGAATCATTTTGAATCTCCCGGTCGGGCTCCCCGGCCGCCGCCGATTCTATGGGCAATCACGCGTCGCGCCCCCGTGACCTGATTCGCGTCGAATCCGTTACACTCCGCGAATGATTGGCCGCGTTTCCGATCCGCAGCGAGGATGCCGACGATGCCGCACAAGTCACCCCGCACCAAGCTCATCGCCACGCTTGGCCCGGCTTCGGCGGAGCGCGAGACGCTCGCCGCGATGTTCGATGCCGGCGTCGATGTCTGCCGGATCAATTTCAGCCACGGCTCGCCGGAGCAGCACGAGTGTCTGCTCGCATCCGTCCGCGAGCTCGCGAAGGAAAGGGACATGCCGATCGCCGTGGTCGGCGACCTCTGCGGACCGAAGATTCGGCTTAATCGCGTCGCCGGTGGGTCGGCCGAATTGCTCGTCGGCGCGACGCTCCGCATCACCCGCGGCGACGACGACTGCACGCCCGAGCGGCTGACCACCACCCTGCCCGACCTCATCGATGACGTCGGCGTCGGGCACCGCGTGTACATCGACGACGGTCTGGTGCGGCTGCTGGTTACCGATCAATCGGCCGACGCGCTGACCTGCTCGGTGACGGTCGGCGGCACGATCTCGACCCGCAAAGGCGTGAATCTCCCCGATTCCGGGCTGTCGGTCCCGGCCTTGACGGACAAGGACCGTCGCGACCTGGTCTGGGCGATCGAGCACGAGCTCGACTTCGTTGCGCTGTCCTTCGTCCGCCGCCCCGCGGACCTCTACGAGTTGAAGGACCTGATTCGCGAGCACGGCGGCGACGTCGGCGTCATCGTCAAGATCGAGAAAGTCGAGGCGCTCGAGCACCTCGACGAGCTGATCGGCGCGAGCGACGCCGTCTTGGTCGCCCGCGGCGACCTGGGCGTCGAGCTGGACATCTGGCAGGTGCCCATGATTCAAAAAGCCATCACCGCCCGCTGCCGTGAGGTCGGCGTGCCGGTCATCATCGCGACGCAGATGCTGCAAAGCATGGTCCACAGCCCGATGCCCACCCGAGCCGAGGTCAGCGACGTGGCCAACGCCATCATCGACGCCGCCGACGCGGTCATGCTCTCGGCCGAGACGGCGGTGGGCGACTATCCGGTCGCGACGGTGGACATGATGACCAAAACGTCGCAAGTCGCCGAGGCCTATCTGGTACAAGGCCCCCACGCCGCCACACGCTACATCGCGCAGCGCAGCCACACCGCCGCGCCCGACGAAGTCCACGGCGTGCGCGGCCTCAGCATCCCGGACGCGGCTGCCGCGCGCAGCGCGGTGTCGCCCAACATCTCGGCGACGCACCCGCGCGCCTCGGCGATCGCCCACGCGGCCGTCCAGGCCGCCCGCGACGTCAACGCCAGGCTGGTCGCGGTCTGGTCGGCCACCGGCAGGACCGCCCGCTTGGTCGCCAAGCACCGCCTGCCTGTGCCCGTCGTGGGTCTGAGCTACAACGAACGCGTCTGCCGGCAGATGAATCTGCTCTACGGCGTCATCCCGATCCTGGTCAAACCGATCGCCAACCCGGCCGAGATGGCCGACGTGCTCGACGTGACGCTGATCCGGCGCGGCCTCGCGAAGCCGGGTGACCTGATTGTGGTCGTGACCTCGACCCAGCCGGAGACGCCGGGCGCGACGGACACGACTTTGGTGCATCGCGTGGGAGAACCGGGCCAGCCTCGCGACGTGTCGCCTTGAGCAGTAGCGAACGACCCGTTCGGTTCCCACCGCGTCGGGCATCACGCGAACGGAGACAATCATTGAACCAACACGTCGATGTCCTGAAGCGCGCTCGGCATTACGAGCGACCGATGGTGAAGCTGCTGCGCCGGCTGGTCTCCATTCCGTCCGAAAGCGGGCAGGAACGCCGCGTGATCGAGCGCATTCGCCGCGAGATGAACAAGTTGCGCTGCTTCGATCGCGTGTGGACCGATCCGATGGGCAATCTGCTGGCCCGCATCGGCCGAGGCCCGCGACTGATCGCCATCGACGCCCACGTCGACACGGTCGGCGTCGGCGACCGCGCCGCCTGGAAGCACGATCCGTACAAGGGCAAAGTCGCGAACGGCACCGTCTTCGGCCGCGGCGCCGGCGACCAGAAGGGGGCGATACCGGCCATGCTGTACGCGGGCAAAATCATCAAGGACCTGCGTCTGCGGAGCCCGGACTGGACGTTGCTGCTGACGTTCACCGTTTCGGAGGAGGATTGCGACGGCCTGAATTGGCAGTACATCATTCGCGAGAGCAGCATCCGCCCCGAGTGCGTCGTCATCAGCGACTCGACCAATTGCAAAATCCTGCGCGGCCAGCGCGGCCGCATGGAGATCGGCGTTTCGTGCCGCGGGCGCTCGTGCCACGGGTCGATGCCGCACAAGGGCGACAACGCGGTCTACAAGATCGCCCGCGTTATTCGCGAGATCGAGCGGCTCAACACGCGCTTGAAGAGCGATGCGTTTCTCGGCCAAGGCACGATCACGGTTTCGTACGTCGACTGCCGAACGCCAAGCATGTGCGCCGTGCCGGACCAGGCCTACATTCATCTCGATCGCCGCTTGACCACGGGCGAGACGAAGGCCTCGGCCCTGCGCGAGGTGCGGGCGGCGGTGAAGCGCGCGGGCGTGTCCGCGTCGGTGAAGCTGTGTCGCTACGAGCGGCCGACGTATACGGGGCTGGTGTATCCGACCGAAAGCTACTTCCCGACCTGGTGCGAGCCCGAGCAGGCCCCCCAGGTGCGCGCCGCGGTCGAGACCTGCCGAGCGCTGTTCGGCAGACGTCAAAAGCCCTCGCGCTGGACGTTCAGCACCAACGGCGTCTCGATCGCCGGCATGTTCGCCATTCCCAGCGTCGGCTTCGGCCCGGCCCGGGAGAATGTCGCACACACCGTCAACGACAGCGTGCCGATCGAACACCTCGTCAAGTGCGCGGCGTTCTACGCGACGTTTCCGCGGACATATTGCCTTGAAACGCCACCGACGCGACCGTAAGCCCGAACGGGACGACGCCCAGCCCCAACGGGGCGACGGTCTTTAGCCAGGGGCGCAAGCCCCTGGTACACGGTCTGGCGAAACCCCCAGCCCCAACGGGGCGAAAGACGCGCCCGAACGAACATCATTCCCAGATGTACCGCTCGTCGTATTCAAGGCCGTGCTTCTTGAGAAACGCAATCAGCTCCTCCTGAAACGTGACGCGCTGGTGGTGTTCTTCCTGCGTCTCGATGTACCGTCGAACCAATGCTACGTTGGACCGGCTGACCGTAAACGCGGCGTAACCGGTTTGCCACGCAAAGTCGCCCTTGTTCGCAAGCGTTTCATGCACCCATTTCGACGAGTTGGTCTTGATAATGCGCAGGGCATCGGCCACGGAAGTCTGCGCGTGCAGCCTGATCAGGAGATGAACGTGGTCGCCCGCTCCGCCGGCGGCGATGAGACTGCCATTCTCGCTCTTCAGGATCCCGCCCATGTAATCGTAAAGCCGTTGCCGAAAATCGGAGGTGATCTGGGGCGCGCGGTGTTTGGTGCTGAAGATCACGTGATAATGCAGGCAGGTGAACGATTGGCCCATGGTTTGTTGTCCCCTTCTTTCGCCCCGTTGGGGCTGCTCTCTGACGATGTCGAATTCCAGGGGCTTACGCCCCTGGCTAAAAACCGTCGCCCCGTTGGGGCTTGTCAGCTCGGCCGCCGCGGGCGCGGGTCGTCCGTGAGATTGCGCAGAACCGTTGCCGGATTCTCGACGCGCGTTAGCAGGATCATGGCCGCGATGATGAAGGGCTTGTGGCCGGCCTCGCGGTAGGTGGTCAGCCGGTAACGCTCGAAAACGCTCGCCGCAACCTCGCCCGTTTCGCAACTGACCCCGCTGATGTCGGCCGGCAGGCAGTGCATGTAAAACGCCTCGCCGTCGCGACGCGCCTGGGCGGCTGTGCTGTGCGCGGCCTCGCGGTCCAGCTTGGTAAGCGACATGAGCTTTTCGTTGCACTCCCAGTCTTTGTGGTGTGCGTTTTGGGCGAGGCATTCCTTTTCGAGCGCTTCGAGTGCCGGCGTGTCGCCCGCCTTGAGCAGACGGGTGCGCTCCTGCATGACCCCGAGCGGCGCCCAGCTTTTGGGGTAGACGATGTCGGCGTCGCGAAAGGCCTCCGTCATGTCGTGTGTGTGCGTGAACGAGCCGCCGGCCTCGGCTGCGAACCTCGCCGCGTTTTCGAGGGTTTCGGGAACCA
>JACZRH010000295.1 GCA_022574815.1 Planctomycetota bacterium
GGCGATGAAGGACAGCTACGCCGTCGTGCTTTGTCTGTCAAAGGAAGCCGAAGTACGGGGCACGTCCGGCATGTTGCCTGAGGCGCTGGATGCCATTGCGGCCTATCGTGAGTATGCGCCGGGCAGCATCTTCCTGATTCCGGTGCGGTTGTCCCAGTGTGAGATTCCGCCGTTTGAGATCGACGGCACGAGAACGCTGGACCGGCTGCAATATGTGGACCTGTTTCCCGTTGGCAAGCGGAGCGCGGGTCTGCAACGGTTGATCAAAGCTCTGCGGGCGACGGCGCAGCATCCTTGATGGGTGTACAAAGAGAAACTGCAGAGGCGCTGTGAGCGCCGAGGGCGCAGAGAATGCCGGGCAATTGGCTCACGCGACGCGACGATGGGCAGCTTAATGCAGCAGAATCGGTCGTGCGCTTGGACGGTCGAGCCGCGGAGCTCGTGGGCCTCCTCTCAAGCGGCCGAAATCCCGCGTTTTTGGTTTCTCGGCGATCTGCGCCTCGGCGGTTTCCAGCGTTGTATTGTTAGGCGCCCCCGAAATCCCCGCGCGACGACACTTCGTTTTCGTTCTTCGTCTCGCGTTTCCGGGCTGTTTCGCTAGTTGGCCGGAGTTGGGCCGCATCGTGCGGCGCTCCCAGTCGCCGAGCCAGCGGCGCCGCCATTATCGCATACGCGAGGCCCGTGACGACGACGACGAGCAGCGTGGTCGCGACCAGCGCATCGGCCTGTGCGAAGCGGCCCTCTTCTTCCAGGTGTAGTGCGAAGACGGACGCGAGCGATGCGGCGAGCATGCCGCGCGGGGCGATGCACGCCAGGAAGAGCTTTTCGCGGCGGCCCAAACCCGAGCGGAGCGCGGTGAGCAGTACGGCGAGTGGGCGGACGACGAAGACCAGGCCGGCGGCGAACACGACGCTTTCCCAGCCGAGCCGGGTCAACGCGGCCAACGGCAGGCGGGCCGAGAGGAGCATCAGCAAACTTGGAACCAGCAGAACGTAGAGGGGTCCCTGCGCGTCCGCGATGCGGCCGACATCCGCCAGTCTCTGGTTGGCCAACACGAGGCCCATCACGACGGCGGCGAAGAGGCCCGCACCCGGCTGAAAGAGCTCGGCCCAGGCCAGTGCGACGGCGAGCAAGAGCAGGGCGACCGGCTGTTGCAGATGACCGGGAACCTGTGACAGGCGCAGCAAGAGCGCCACCAGCCACGCGCACGCCGCCCCCAGCGCTGCACCAAAGATGAGCGTCTTGATCAGCGCGGTCGCACTCGCGCTCGCAACGTCCGCGTCAGGCTCCGTCGACTCGGCGGCGAACAGGACATTGAAGAGCAAGACCACCGCGAGCGGCCCGAGCGCGCAGCGGATTGTACTCTCGGCTTCGCTGACGGCCCCGGCCGAGCTCAGGGCGCGGACGCGCCGATCGCGCGGTGCGAGCTCGCAAGGCCCGGCCGCCAACAACACTCCGGCGAGCAGGGCCGATTCGAGCCAGCCTTGATCCAAGAGGAAATGTGCTCCGATTGCGATCGCCGGCGCAGCGAACAGAGCGGAGCCAACGCTCAGCCGCCAGGCCGCGGGGCCGCTGGCGCGCAAGTCCGCGAACCGCAGGCCCAGCCCGGCTTGAAAGAGCAGGACCGCCGTGGCCAGCGACACGATGGGAAGCATGAGACTGCTGAACAAGAGCTCAGGATGAATGGCGCGCGACAAGGGTACGGCGGGAATGCGGCCGAGGAACTCCAGCCCGGGCCCGGCGATCAGGCCGACGAGTATGATCAGCGGCACCGCCGGCAGGCGCAGCCGCCACGCCAGCCATTGCGTGCCGAGCCCGAGTACGAGGATCGAGGTCAGCTCCAGCAGGTCCGTGATGTACAAGTACAAGCTCCGACAGCCAATCGGCACGAATGCGCCGCGACGAGCGTTGTAACCCTTCGAGGATGGGCGTACCAGTCGGCGGGTCGGGGCGGGCGGCGGGATTCGATTCGTCGCTGGGGCGCGCTCGATTTCAGGTAAAGGGGAAGTTCGACAGAACCGCCGCGTGCTCGTAGCGACCATCCTGGGCACAGGGCGGCTCTGACGTAAACTGACGCACTCTCCGATTTGGCGATCCTGTTCGATTCACAGGGAAGCGGCCGATAGAATGAATCCAGTGGATGCGTTTGACGTCATCCGAAAGGACGAGCGGATCGACGAGCTGATTCGGCGGCTGGCACCCGGTCAGGGGCCGGTATCCGCCGAGGGCTTGTGGGGGTCTTTTGCGCGCATTTTGGCGGGGATCGTCGCGGAGCGGGCGCGGCGTCCTTTGCTGCTCATCACGGCTCACAACGACGAAGCCGACGATTGCCGCGACGACATTGAGACCGTGACGGGGACCGCGCCCGACTTGCTGCCGGCATTGGAAACACTGCCGGGCGAGGAGGTCGAGGCCGACGAACTGGTCGGTGAACGGCTGCGACTGTGCATTGGGTTGGGGCAGGGAGCGGGGGACGGGGAGCGGGGATCGGGGGATGCGCCCGTACGCTGCATCGTCGCGTCGATTCAGGCCTTGATGCAGCCGGTCCCGTCGCCGGCTGCGATCGCGGCCCAGTCGCTATCCATTGAGGTAGGGCAGGCGCTCGATCCGAACCAACTCGTCCGGCGGCTCGGCGAGCGCGGTTTCCAGAAATGCGACCAGGTCGAGGTGCCCGGCGACTTTGCCCGCCGCGGGGGCATCGTTGATGTTTTTTCCAACGCACACACCGACGCGCTGCGAGTGGAGTTTTTCGGCGACGAGGTCGAGTCGATCCGCTACTTCGACGCCGGCACGCAGCGCTCCTCGCGCGAGCTGCACGCGGTCCGGCTGCCGGGGCTATCCATGCGGGATCAGAATCCGGGGGACACGACGGGCTTCCTGGCGTACCTGCCGGCCGACGCGATCATCGCGTTTTGCGAGCCCACCGAAATCCAGGAGCTGGGGCGCACCTACTGGGAGCGGCTGGGCGAGCGGGCGGGGATGGTGCCGGCGGACGCGATCTTTCGCCGGGCGAACGATTTCTCGCAGCTTTATCTCGAGCGATTCGCGAGCGGGGCGATCGAGAGCGTCGATTTTCAGGTCGCGAGCCTGCCGCCGTTTGAGGCCAAGTCCGACGAGTCGCTTGCGATGCTGGCCGATCTGTCGCGCGAATGCGAAGTGCGCGTGCTGTGCGAGAATCGGCCGGAGCAGGAGCGGTTCGACGAGGTGCTTGCCGGCGAAGGACACAGAAAGAGGCGCGAAGGGGGAGAGAAGAGCTTCGCTCGGCTACAACAGGGAGCGCCGAGCCCTGCTTTGAAGAAACCCGCGTCCGCGCGCATCCGCACCTCCGTCGGCGTGATTCATCGCGGGTTTCGCTTCGGCACGACCGCGTTTGTGCCGCACCACGAACTGTTCCATCGCAACCGCCAACGGCGGACCTTGCGGCGCGTGCAGCCGGCGCGGCCGATCGACGACTTCTTCGACCTGAACACCGGCGACCACGTCGTCCACGCCATGCACGGCATCGGCAAGTTCCTGGGCCTCAAGTCCATCGAACGGGCGGGCCGCATGGACGAATACCTTGCGATCGAGTTCGCCGACCAGGCCGTCGTCCACGTCGCGATCAGCCAGATCCACCTCGTGCAAAAGTACATCGGCAGCTTTCGCGGACGCATGCGGCTGAGCAAGCTGGGCGGGACGGCGTGGAAGAAAACCAAAGCCCGCGTCGCCGACTCCGTCACCGATCTGGCGGCCGAATTGCTGGCGATCCAGGCGCAGCGCGCCACGCGGGAGGGTATCGCGTATCCGCACGACACGGCCTGGCAGCGCGAGTTCGAGGGTTCTTTCGTCTACACCGAGACCGAAGACCAGCTCGCCGCCCTCGAGGCCATCAAGGCCGACATGATGCGCCCCGCGCCGATGGACCGCTTGCTGTGCGGCGACGTCGGCTTCGGCAAGACCGAGCTGGCGATCCGGGCCGCGTTCAAGACGGTCGAATACGGCAAGCAGGTCGCCGTGCTGGTGCCGACGACGGTGCTCGCCGAGCAGCACTACCGGACTTTTCGCGAGCGGCTGGCGGACTATCCGTTCACGATCGAGGTTTTGTCGCGGTTTCGATCGAAAGCCGAGCAAGCCAAGATTGTCCGCCGGGCCAGGAAAGGCGGCGTCGACATACTCATCGGCACGCACCGCCTGCTCTCGAAGGACGTGGGCTTTGCCGATCTCGGGCTGGTGGTGATCGACGAGGAGCAGC
Organism: Planctomycetota bacterium; assembly: GCA_022574815.1. GTDB lineage: Bacteria > Planctomycetota > Phycisphaerae > UBA1845 > Fen-1342 > JACZRH01. The sequence continues at coordinate 4,232 of JACZRH010000295.1, forward strand.
GTTTCGGCGTCGAGGCCAAGGAGCGGCTCAAGACGCTGCGGTCCACGGTCGACGTCATCACGCTCACCGCGACGCCGATTCCGCGCACGCTGCACATGGCGGTGCTGGGCATCCGCGACATCTCGTCGCTATCGACGCCGCCGCTGGACCGTCGCTCGATCGTGACGCAGGTGCGGATGTGGGACCCAAAGCTGATCCGCGACGCGATCCTGCGCGAGCTGAACCGCGACGGTCAGGTGTATTTCGTCCACAACTTCGTGCGCGACATCGAGGCGATCGCCAACACCCTGCGTGGGCTCGTTCCGGAGGCGCGGATCGTCGTCGGGCACGGGCAGATGAAGGGGCACGAGCTCGAAGAGGTCATGCTCGAGTTCCTCAATCGCGATGCGGACGTGCTGGTCTCGACCAATATCGTCGAGTCCGGGCTCGACATTCCCACCGCCAACACGATCTTCATCAACCGGGCCGAACGATTCGGTCTGGCCGACCTGCACCAGCTCCGCGGCCGCGTGGGCCGGGCCAAGCACCGCGCCTACGCGTACATGCTGCTCTCGCCGAAGCACCCGGTGCGCGAGACGGCGGCGCGGCGCCTGAAAGCGATCGAGCAGTACAGCGAATTGGGGGCGGGCTTCCAGATCGCGATGCGCGACCTCGAGATTCGCGGGGCCGGCAACATCCTCGGCGCCGAGCAGTCCGGGCACATCGAGGCCGTCGGCTACGAGATGTACTGCCAATTGCTGGAACAAGCCGTGCGGCGCATGAAGAACGAGCCGGCCGTGTCGTTCCGCCCGGTCGGGCTCGAGCTTGGCATTTCGGCGACAATCTCGCGCACTTTCATTCGTTCGGATCGGCAACGCATGGAGATTTACAAACGGCTGACGAATTGCCGCACCGTCGCGGAAATCCGCGTGCTGCGCGACGACATTCGCGACGCCTTCGGCCCGCCGCCCGAGGAGGTCGGGACGCTGCTGGTGATGGCGGAGATTCGCGTGCTGGCCCAGCCGTGGGGCATCCGCTCGCTTATTCTCGACCCGCCGGATGTGATTTTCGCGATCGACGATCTGGACACCGTGCAGCCGCTCTTTTCCACCGGCCCCGGCTCGCCGCGCATACCCGACGCGCATACCGTCCATTGGCGGCTGCCGAAGCGGTTGCTGATGCCGGTACGGCGGTTGCTCGATGTTCTGCGCGAGCAGTTGTCCGGCGGGCATGAACGGACGTCGGTTCGTGCAGAGGCCGTTGAAGTGGGTGGCAAGAACTGACGCCGTGAGGCCGTGTGCGAGTGCGCGTCAGGCGAAAACCAGCGCCAAGCTGGTCGTTTTTCTGGCATCGACCGTGGGCGTGCGTTAGCATACCTGCAGCGCCTCCCAGGAGGAAAGCCATGCCCGTCACACGATTCCACCTCGCGGCTCGAACCGTTCTCGTGCTCGTCCTTCCCGCCGCGACCGTTTTCGCGTCGGAGCACCTCGTGCAAATGCACAAGGTCGTCGGCGGCGTGACTGGCGACAGCGAGATTCAGGCGATCCAGTTCCGCATGCGGGCCGCCAACCAGAACCAGTTCCAATACTCGAAGGTCT
>JACZRH010000296.1 GCA_022574815.1 Planctomycetota bacterium
GCACGAAACCGTTTGACGAGACGTGGTTTGATTTCCTGTACGGTTGGAAAAAGGTCAAGTTTCCACTGGGAGAAGAACCCATGGCGCAGATTCTCAAACGAGCGAAAGACAGCGTCTATCCGAAAGCGGCGGAGCGCTACGAGCTACCAGCTCTGCGGCTGCTGGTCGCGTTGTGCCGGGAGCTGCAGCGCGCGGCCGGAGACGCGCCGTTCTACTTGTCGTGCCGAACGGCCGAACGGCTGCTGGGCGTGAACCATATGAAAGCGTGGAAATGGCTGGCGGGGCTCACGAATGACGGCGTGCTCCGCGAAGTGGAAAAAGGCGGGCAGGCGGGGACAGCTCGGCGAGCAACGCGCTACCGCTACGTCGCGGATTCATAAGTGCGGATCGGGAGCCGTGGCCCAGACGCCGCGCAGGACTGCCAGAATCGGCCCAGAATCGACGCGCGGGGCGGGCGGGGACCGTCGGTGCCGGGCCGGCGGAAACGGCGCCGGCGCGGTTGGAGCTGGCAAGCTTGGCTACCACCGGACGGTGATAGACAAAATCGCTCGGATTTACTTGACTCTTGCACAAGCATCGGGTATACTTGTAGTAGAGACAAGCACGAAAGGCGGACCGATGCAAGCAACCGGATACATTCGAGTGAGCACGAGCGGGCAGGCGACGGACGGCGTGAGCCTGGAAGCGCAGCGCGGGCGGATTCAAGCGTGGTGCGTCGCGAACGGCTGCGAGCTGGCGGCTGTTCACGTGGACGCCGGCATATCGGGCAAGCGGGCCGACAATAGGGCCGGCCTACAAGCCGCTCTCGCGGACGTGTGCAAGCGTGGCGGGGCGCTGGTCGTGTATTCGCTCTCGCGGCTGGCCCGCTCGACGAAGGACGCCATCGCCATCGCCGAACGGCTCGAAAAGGCCGGGGCGGACCTTGCGAGCCTGACGGAGCGCATCGACACGACAACGGCGGCGGGGAAGATGGTTTTCCGGATGCTGGCGGTCCTGGCCGAATTCGAGCGCGACCTCGTGAGCGAGCGCACGGTTGCGGCCTTGGCCCACAAGGCCAGCATCGGCGAGCGCGTCGGCGAGATTCCGTTCGGCTGGACGTTGGCGACGGACGGGGTGACGATGATTCGCCACGAAGCGGAGCAAGCGGCCATCCGCGATATGCGCGAACTGCGGGTGAACGGCCGATCCTATCGGGCAATCGCGGCCGAGCTGACGCGGCGCGGCATCCTGACGAAAAAGGGTAAGACGACTTGGACGCATCAAAGCGTGGCAAGCATTCTCGGGCGCGCGGCGTAAAGCGAGCCGGGAAACGAGCCGGCCGTGCGTCGGCGCTGGATCGGTTCGCGGCGCGGGTCGCGAATATGACCGACGCGCAGCGCGAGCGCCTGGCGGCGTATCTCGACAAGGCGCCGCCGGTAAGCGAGCAAATGCGGCTGGCCATCGACGCGAGCCCGGAAAGCCGCTACGCGATATGCAAGGGGACGGGCATCGATCAAGGCCAATTCTCGAAATTCATGGCCGGCAAGCTCGGCCTGAGCTTGAACGCGCTGGACGCCCTATGTGCGTATCTAGGGCTGGAGCTGCGCGCCGTGCGGCGACGGAAAGGCGGTTGAATAATGGCGAGTCTTTCACGGCAATCGAACGGTCGGAAGGTGATTCAGTTCGCCGCGCGGGACGGCATGCGCAAGAGCGTTCGGCTCGGGAAGGTGCCGCTGAGCACGGCGAAAGCCGTCAAGGTGAAGATTGAGCACCTTGTCGCGGCGAGTATCACGGGCCACGCGCTGGATGATGAAACGGCGCGATGGGTTGCGGAGCTGGACTCGACGCTAAGCGACAAGCTCGCGGCCGTGGGCCTGACACCGAAGCGCGAATCCGCTACGCTGAAAGCGTTTCTCGACGGCTACATCGAGGGCCGTTCGGACGTGAAGCCGAGCACGGCCACTGTGCTGGGGCACACGCGGCGGAATCTGGTCGAGCACTTCGGAGCGGTCAAGCCGCTGCGCGACATTACGCCGGGGGACGCCGACGAATGGCGGGTGAATCTGATTCGGCAACAGCTCGCGGATAACACGGTGCGGCGGCGGTGCGGAATCGCGAAACAGTTTTTTCGAGCTGCCGTGCGGCGGAACCTGATTCGCGTGAATCCGTTCGCGGACCTAGTGTGCGTGGTGCAAGGGAATCCGAATCGGGAATACTTCATCACCTGCGAGGAAGCCGCGAAGGTGATTGCGGCGTGTCCGGACGCCGAATGGCGGCTGCTGTTCGCTCTGAGCCGATACGGCGGCCTGCGCTGCCCATCTGAGCACCTGTTGCTGCGATGGTCAGACGTGGATTGGGCGCGCGGCCGAATCACCGTGCATAGTCCGAAGACCGAACATCACGACGGCGGCGATTGCCGGCCGGTGCCGCTCTTTCCGGAGCTGCTGCCGTACTTGCGCGAAGCATTCGAGCTGGCAGAGGCGGGAAGCGAATTCGTCATCACGCGCTACCGTGCTGCGAAACAAAACCTGCGCACTCAGCTCCAGAGGATCATAAAGCGGGCCGGCCTGAAACCGTGGCCGAAGTTGTTTCAGAATCTGCGCAGCACTCGGGAGACGGAATTGATGGAGCGATTTCCGGCGCACGTAGTGTGCGCGTGGATCGGTAACTCGCTGGCCGTGGCTGCCAAGCACTATCTCCAGGTGACGGACGAACACTTCGAGCGCGGCGCGCTTGGCGACAGCGAAGCGCTGCAAAAAGCGGTGCAGCATCCACGCGCACCGAGTTGTACGACCGGGAACGCGCCGGACGCCGACACTGAAAAACAAGGGGTTTTCACGGACGTGCGCTATGATGCGCCGTCCTTCAATGCCGAAAAAAGTGAACGACTGGGCCAGGCGGGACTCGAACCCGCACTGTCAGGATTTTAAGTCCTGTGCCTCTGCCAGTTGGGCTACTGGCCCGGGGCGCGCCCGGGCGGGGCCGTGCTCATCGTACTACGGAGAGCGTGATTCGCTGAACGTCATGCTGAGCGGAGCAAAGCATCTTGCCGAGGATTCAGCAAGATTTCTCGCTGCGCCCGGAATGACAATGTTCAGCATTACCCACTCCACGTGGTAACTGGGGCCCTCCGCTACACCCGGTCGGCGCTCGGCTCATCACGCGACGACTCCGATCGCCCGGCCCGGCTCGCCGCAGGTCAGCCCCGCGAGGTCTTGCAGCCCGGTCTTCAGATAGCCCAGGCCGATCCAATGCACTTCGATGGGGTGCTTCATCAGGGACGTCACGCGCCCGACCTCGCGGCCGTCCAGGTGCAACGGCGTGGGCAATTCCAGCCCCGACCCGTCCTCGGCGCACAGCCGAACCAGCGACCGCGGCAGAACATTGTGCGAGCGCATCCGTTCGACAACTTCCTGCCCCAGGTAGCAGCCCTTGTGGTAGTCGATGCCGCGCTCGATTTGCCCGGTCTCCGGCGGCGTGGTGCGCTCGTCGATGTCGCGGCCGAGCCAGGGAATGCCGGCCTCGATGCGCAGCGCGTCGAGCTCGGCGGCACTGGCCGGTGTCACGTTGAGAACATCGACGAAATGGTCCCACCACACGCACGCGTTCTTTCGCGTCACGAGCCACTCAAAGCCGGGCAGGCCCGCGAAGTCGTGGCGAATGAAACGTATCGCTTTCGATTCATTCCGCGGAGATTCGAGCGATCCGATTTGGGCCGCCGACTCACTCGCAGCGACGTGCGCAAGCGTAGGCAGCGCCGGGAAGTTTCCGACTCCCAAGGCCTTGGCGACCTGACCGGCATTCGGCCCGGCAACGCCCAGCCGCGCGTACTGCTCCGTCACGTTCCTGATTTGGACATCTTCGGTTATCAGGAAGCGCTCGAGATGGGCGACGGCGTCGTCGATCGTTGCGAGGTCGATGTCGAGCCAGAGTGCGTCGGGCAGACACAGAATGTTCAAATCAAACAGGATGCGGCCCTTCACATCGGCGGCGAACGCGTAGTTGCCGGAATTGTCGTCGAGCGTCGTGACTGCGTTCGTCACCAGATTGTGCAGCCACGCCTTCCGGTCCGATCCGGTCACCTCGAGCAAGCCCCGGTCGCTGCGGTCGAAAAGAGCGCAACCCTCGTGCGCCCCACGATAACCCTCGGCCAGGCCTTCTTCGTATTCGGCGGCCATCCGCACGCCGCGCTGCTCGCGCAGATTCCGCGAGTTGTAGAAGTCGGACTCCGCAAAGGGTGACGTGGAACTCATCTCGCTCGCCATTCCCAATCCTGATCCCGCGGGTGGGCGGCTGCACATTTGCCGAAATGAGCCTACGCTACGCGGTGCGATGCCGCAATCGGGTGAGACATGAAACGAGCCGCGATCATCTCGATCGGGTCCGAGTTGACACTGGGGCAGATCGTCGACACCAATGCCGCCTGGCTGGCCCGCCGTTTGGCCGAGCTAGGCGTCCACGCCGGCCGACACCTGACCGTCGCGGATGCCCGCGGGGAGATTCGCGACGTGCTGCTCGGGGCGGCGGGCGCGGCGGACGTCGTCATCATCACCGGCGGGCTCGGCCCGACTGACGACGACCTGACTCGCCAAGCCCTGGCCGACGCCGCCGGCGTCGAGCTGGAGCCGCACGCCGACAGCCTCGATCGGATTCGGGCTTACTTCGCGGCCCGCGGCCGGGATATGCCCGACCGAAACCGCGTACAGGCGCAAGTCCCGCGCAGCGGCCGGGTCCTGCCCAACACGTGCGGTACTGCGCCCGGCGTGTCCGTGCCGATTGCCGAGACGCCCTGCTTCGCGCTGCCCGGCGTGCCCTTCGAGATGCGCGCCATGTTCGAGCAGGAGGTGGCCCCCCTCGTGCGGGCCGCGGCGCGCGTTCAGCGGGATCGGCGGCAAACATCCGCAGGTAGTTGACCGCGAACCGGAGCTCGTACCCATCCCGACTCTCCATCCGCTCGCCGTCGCCTGGCAGGGTGTTCCCGATACCGGCGTTGCAGACGAGTGCGTCGAGGCGCTCCTCCTCCCGCTTGAGGCGATCGGCGAGCTCGCGCTGCTCGTGCACCTGATGTCGGCCGGGCGGCTGCAGGTGTTCGACAAGCGCGCCTCGCTCAAGGACCGCCGCTCGCGGATCCTGATCCGGCTCGCCGACGGCCGGGAACTGCGGCTGCGCGAGTTCCGCAAAGGTGATCTCGTGCTGGTGAACAACGGCGACCCGGTTGAGTTCGGCCAACCCCTGTTCCGCGTGCATCCGGGGTAATGCCCACCAGCCGGAAGCGCAAGCGGCCGGTCGTCGTGCTCCCGGCTGGTGTGGCAAGACAACATTTTTCGAGGTCGGAAGTCGGAATGCGGAAGTCGGATTCTTTCGTTCCATTTCCGACTTCCGATCTCCGACTTCCGATTTCTCAACACCTGTTTGATCCCCGCTCCGCCGGGTTGGGTCATGTTTCAACGTATTTTGGTTGCCAATCGAGGAGAGATCGCCCTGCGGGTGATCCGCGCCTGCCGAGAGATGGGCATCGAGACAGTGGCCGTCTTCAGCGAGGCGGACCGCGGTGCGCCGTATCTGGAATTGGCCGACGAAGCGTACTGTATTGGGCCGCCGCCGGCGTCGGAAAGTTACCTGCTGATCAACCGGATCATCAGCGCCGCGGAGATCGGCAATGTGCAGGCCATTCATCCGGGCTACGGGTTTCTGGCCGAAAATGCGCATTTCGCTGAAGTCTGCCGAAGCTGCAACATCGAATTCATCGGACCGCCGCACGAAGCGATGGCCAAACTGGGCGACAAGGTCAGCGCGCGGGGGATCGCGCA
>JACZRH010000297.1 GCA_022574815.1 Planctomycetota bacterium
AAGTAGTATTCGGGCGTATCGCCGCAATCCACCGCGGGCAGCGTCGCGGCGTAGCGGTCGCCGCCGATCGGATTGAGCGGCAGCCCGACGAAGGCGCCGGCGTCGTAGCGATAGAAGACGGTCTCGCTGCCGGGGACGATCTGCTGGGAATCCGGCGTGATCTCGACCTCGACATCCGGCGTGGTTCCGGGATCGACCAGGCCGCTGGGGCCGCTGATGAACTGGATGGTGATTGCGGGCGAGATGAGCTGAACGTCGAGCACCTGCGGGAAACCACTGCTGAAGTCCACTAGGTGGGTTTGGGTTTCAAATCCCGACAGAGAGAATTCGACTTGTTGCGGGCCATCCGGAGCGAAGACGTGGTAGCGCCCGAAGGGGCCGCCGCTGCTGTTCGTCTCTCCGTTCTGGAAGTTGACGCCGAGGAGTCGAACCGTGGCTTCGAGCGGATCGCCGGTGACGGCATCGGTGACGTGCCCGGAGAGGGGCGTTGCTTTGTCGATCAGCCAAAGAGTGCCCGGGAAGACCAGCGCGGCCTCGGCCAGCGCGCTGGCATGTGAAGGCTGAAATTGGGTATGCGTTTCAGTCAGCATCGACAAGGCGCCCCGCGCGGCGGTTTGCCACTCGAACTGCTCGCCTTCGGCGCTAGGCGACCGCATGCTGCCGCCGTATCCCGACGCACTCGCCAATTCGACGGCCAAGCCCTGCAAGTAGGATTGAAAGGGGTGCGAAAGGCAGGCATAGGCGAAGAGCGTCTCACGCCCCGAGGAGTGGAAATCAAGCACCTTGCTGAAGTTCCGGTCCGCCGAGAACGCCATCATCGTCTGCGTCTCGGGTTCCGATGCTGCGCTCGGCCCCTTGTAGGTGGCCGACCCTTGATTGCTACTGCCGGAGCACGCGGATGACCAGCCGATGGGGTAGTTTCGGTTCTGGTCGACGCCGATGGCCTGCGCGAAGACGCGCCGGTTCTTGCGCCAGAAGTTGTCGCCGATGAAGACCCAGTTGTAGCCGTCGGGATTCCAGACGGGGGCGATCCAGATCTCGTTCTCATCGACCAGGCGGGTGATTTGGGGATCAATGCCGTAGCGCGTCGTGAGTTGCTCGATCGTGTGCAACGCGATGACCGGCGTGACGATCTCGCGCGCGTGATGGTCGCTGACCATCAGGAAAGTGGGTTCGTCTTCGTCCTGCATCACATTGTCGGAGATCTTGACCGCGAACAGGTGCCGGCCCTCGAACGTCGTCGGCATGTTGTAGGTCGCGGTCAGGTCGACGACCTGGCAAAGGTCGGGAAAGGCGATCGCCGCGGCGTCCATCACCGCGAGGATTTCCGCCAGGTTCAGATAGCCGGGCGGTTTGTCCCATTCGGCCTGGATGAGCTCAAACGGGCGGCCGTACCCAAGGATCGTCGGCTCAAAGCCCATGACCCCGAGCTGTTTCAATTCGTTCGCGGAGACGACCAACTCGAGCGATTTGCCAGATACACCGCCCTCGAGCACGTCGAAACCGGCGGCGGTCAGTTTCGCCGCGACGGCGGGCGCGTCCGGCGTGTCTATTCGGACGTACTTCAATGTGTCGGCGAAAACAGTCAATGGAAAGGCACACAGCGCGGTGTACAAGATGTAGCGAAATCTCATGGCTCGGTGCTCCATGGTTCCCTCTCGGTGATCATCGGATAGAAGAACCTAAGACCGGCAAGACATCCACAGCGCATACCGGCCAGTGCTGACCAGTCCTTAGGATAGCGGTTTGGGGTTCCCAATGTCAACCGAATACATGGTCGTTCCGTGAGCCTGTCGCTATGCTGCGGGCATGAAAAAGCTGAGAATTGCAAGCGGCCTCGTGCTGTTGGCCGGCTTGACCGCCGGCGCCCGCGCCGACGAGCCCGGCGCTCGACTGCACCAGCTCCTTCGCGAGCGCTTTGAGTGGCAGTTGCGGGAATACCCCGAGCAGGCCATGGCCCGCGGCGACTATTCCAACGCCGAAAAGGTGACCGACCACAGCCTGGCCGCGATTGAGCGGCGGCACGGCGAGACCCGCGCGTTCGCCGAACGGCTTGGGAAGATCGACCCGTCGGAGTTGAGCGCGAACGATCGGTTGAGCTACGACCTCTTCGGGCTGAACCTGCGAAACGCAATCGAAGGCCACCGCTTTCGTATGTTCCTGGCGCCGATCACCGGGCGCAGCGGCCCGCATCAACGCATCGGGCAAATGCACGAGCGCGTACGTTTCACCGGCTACGACGACTACGCCAACTATCTGACGCGCCTCGAACAGGTGCCGCGGAGCATTGCCGACACGATCGCCGCCATGCGCCTCGGGCTCGCGGAGCGGCGCACCCCGCCGAAGGTGGCGATCCTCGGCGTTCCCGGTCAGACGCGGGCGTTGCTCGCGGGCGGCCTGAACGCGCTGGCCGGGCCCTTCGAACGGATGCCCGCCCGAATCACCCCGTCGCAGCGCACCGAACTGAAGCGGCGTTTCGACACGCGCTCCATGCCGGCGGTGCGCGGCGCGATCAAGCTGTTCTCCGCGTTCCTGACCGACGAGTACGTGCCGAATTGCCGCGAGACGATCGCGGCACACGACCTGCCGGACGGGCAGGCCTATTACGCCTTCCAGTTGCGTGTGATGACGACGACGAACCTGACCGCCCGCGAGATTCACGATCTGGGGCTCTCGGAGGTCAAGCGAATCCGCGCGGAGATGATGAGCGTCATTCGCGCGAGTGACTTTATGGAGGTCAATCCATCCGCCGCCACGCTGGACCACGAAGCGCTCTTCAAGGCCTTCATTCACTACCTGCGGACCGACCCGCGCTTTTACCACGCCACCGAACAGGAGTTGCTCGCCGGCTATCGCGACATCTGCAAGCGCGTCGACGCGATCTTGCCAAAGCTGTTCAAGACGCTGCCGCGGCTGCCATACGGCGTCCGCAAGATCCCCGATTTCATGGCCCCCAACCAGACGACCGCTTACTACAGCCGTGGCGACATTCGCAACGCCCAGCCCGGCTATTTCTACGCGAACACGTACGCGCTCGACCAGCGCCCGAAGTACGAGATGGTCGCTCTGGCGATGCACGAGGCCGTCCCGGGGCACCACTTTCAGGTCGCGATCTCTCAGGAGCTCACAAACGTGCCCGAGCTTCGCAAGAACTCCTGGTTCACGGCCTTCGGCGAGGGCTGGGCGCTCTACTCCGAGCGGCTCGGGCTGGAGCACGGGCTGTACGACGACCCCTACGACAATTTCGGGCGGCTGCTCTACGAAATGTGGCGGGCCTGTCGACTGGTCGTCGACCCCGGAATGCATGCGCTCGGCTGGTCGCGCGACAAGGCGGTCCGCTTCCTGCTCGACAACACGGCGCTCAGCGAGGTCAACATCGACGCCGAGGTGGACCGCTACATCGCTTGGCCGGGCCAGGCGACGGGCTACAAGATCGGCGAGCTGAAAATTCGCGAACTGCGGGCGCGAGCGGAGGAAAAGCTCGGCGAGCGCTTCGATCTCCGCGAGTTTCACGACGTCGTGCTCGGCGCCGGGTCGATCCCGCTGACGGTGCTCGAGCGCCGCATCGACGCGTGGGTTTCTGCTTTGACTGCCGCCGAGCAAGAGTCCGGTTCGCCATGATCTTTCGCTCTCCCTGCCCCGCTTCACGACGGGACGGGCACGCGTGTCTTCATCGTTGTGCGGCTCCAGCGGCCGGCCCGCGCGCTGGCAAGCAGTTGCCCGGCGACTCGAAAACAAGACTTCTCGGCGTTCCAACCGGAGATCGACATGCACAAGGCCAGTGAGCGACTCAAGGCGATGGGCATCACGCTGCCGCCGGTGCCCAAGCCGGTCGCGGCGTACATTCCCTGCGTGCGGCACCACGACACGCTGATTCTCAGCGGGCAGATTCCGACCAAAGACGGCAAGCTGGTGTTCGCCGGGCAGGTCGGGTTTGAGCGTAAGCTCGAGGAAGCCCAGCAGGCGGCCAAGCTGTGCGCGCTGAATGCGATTGCGGTCGCGGCCGACGCGGCAGGCGGCGTCGACAACATCGACCGCGTGCTCAAGGTGATCGTCTACGTCGCGTCGCACGAGGACTTTACGGACCAGCACCTGGTCGCCAACGGGGCCAGCAACTTTCTCAAGGAGGTCTTTGGTGAGAATGGGCGTCACGCCCGCGCCGCCGTCGGTGTGGCCGAGTTGCCGTTGGATTCGACGGTCGAGATCGATGTCACATTCACCGTCAAGACGTAGCGCGACCACGCGCCTCCCAATCCGAGCCCGAAGCGCTAGCGCGGGTTTGGCGTGCTTCGCACGGGCGGCGCCAAACCCGCGCTAGCGCTTCGGGCTCGGTTAATTACGCCCTATCGTGCGACGCCATAGACCAAGGAAAACCGCGAATGCAAACCGCTCTCGGCATTGACATCGGCGGCACGCGCTGCCGCGCGGCTCTCGTCGCCGCCGACGGATCGATTCTCGGCCGAGCCGATGCGCCCACGCCGGATTCGGGCGCGCCGCATCGACTTGGCAAGGTCGTGGCTCGACTCGCCGACGAGGCGAGCGAAGACGGCGATCAACGCCCTACCACGGACGCCGTTGGGCTCGCGTTACCGGGAATCTGGGACCGCGACACCGGAGTCATGCAGCGCGCCGTGAATTTGCCGGCGATGGACGGCGTGAACCTGCGCGAGCTGTTCGAGGCCGAGTCCGCGTTGAGCCGCCCCGTGCGGCTCGAGACCGACGTCATCGCCGCCGGCTGGGCGGTGCATCGCCGCATCGCGCCGCGACCCGCGCGGTTCGTCTACCTTTCGCTTGGCACCGGCGTCGGCGGGTGCGTTATTCTCGACGGCGAAATCCTGCGGCACACGCGCGGCGGGGCCGGGCACTTCGGGCACCTGATCGTCGACACGGCGTCCGACGCTTCGCTCTGCCGCTGCGGGGCGCGCGGCTGCCTGGAAGCGATCGTGGGCGGCGGGTTGGCGGGCAACTGGCACCGCGCCGATCCTCCGGGTGGAGCGGGTCCGCCAGGAGGCCCCGCGGTCCGTGCGTTGTCGATCGCGCTGCTCCAGCTCGCCCACCTCTACGCGCCGGAGTGCGTCGTGCTCGGCGGCGGCGTCATCGAGCACAACCCCGAGCTAATCGAGCAAATGCGTGCCGCGTTTTCGGAGATCGCCAGCAGCCTCGTCCCGGAAGCGATGCGCATCGACGCCGCTTCGCTCTCGACGGACCAGGCCGGCGCCGTCGGCGCCGCGCTGCTCGCGATGGGCTAGGAGCCTGTTCGCCCTGGCCGCGGTTGATCTGCCGCTGGCAGGCGTCCCGCACCGAAACCATATCAGCTTCTTCCGCCGGTCGCGGAGAGAGAAAAGGGGTCGGGAGTCTTTTTTTCTTATAGGTTCCCCAATACATGATCGCTGACTGCTTCTTCTCCGAACTCTCGTTTCCCTGAAAAAAGACTCCCGACCCCTTTTTCGCGGTTTCACGCGAGTCCGTCCTCCACCCCGCCGCTGCGCGATCGGGATGGGGCCCCGGCGCGGAAGTGTGCAACTTGGGTTAGCGGGACGAGGCGTAGGAAATGTCGCGCGTCGCGAGCAGGTAAAAGAAGAACGCCGCGCCGAGAATGTTGGTCACTACGCCGACGGGCAGCTCGTTGCTGCCCAGGGCTGCGCGGGCGACGCCGTCGCAGGCGGCCAGGAACGCCGCCC
>JACZRH010000034.1 GCA_022574815.1 Planctomycetota bacterium
CTTCGAGTCATTAACCGACCACGCGCCCTGTTCGCAATAGGCGTCGCAGACGATTGGACCGAACTCATTCACCACGGCTGGTAGCGTCTCGTTGATTGTCTCATCAACGAAGTTTGGGTTCTCGGGATCGATCGCGTGGGCGCCTAGAAAGGTGGGAACGATTCTTTGGGCTGTGCGGCTTGCCGCTTCGTGGATCGCGCGCAGCATCTTCAGTTCGTCGTGCGTGGTTAGCCCGTAGCCGGACTTCACCTCAACCGTTGCAGTGCCCAGCGCAGCCATGCGTCCCAGACGATGCAGCAGCTTGGCGGCCAGTTGCGTTTCAGGTGCGGCGCGGACTGCCCGCACCGTAGCCATGATCCCGCCGCCGGCTTCAAGGATCTCCAGATACGATGCTCCCGCCAGCTTCATCTGGAACTCGTCGAACCGCTCGCCGGCCCAACAGGCGTGGGTATGACAATCGACGAACGCCGGCATGAGCACACAACCCTCGGCGTCAATCACTTCCTCTTGCGATTCCGGTTGACCCTCCGCAACTTCGGCGATCCGTCCCTCCTTGATACGCACAAACCCGCGTTCAATGACGCCAAGCTCGCGCAAAGCATCACCCCGCCGGGGCACCGCTTCCCCTACTAGCGTGAGAATCCGCGCATTGGTGATGGTCAGGCCAGCCACGCCGGCCATGCTACCGGCTAGATCCCCCGCATGGGAATCCTGACATCGTGCTCGTCGGCGCAGCGGCGTGCGAGATCGTAACCCGCGTCGGCGTGGCGGAAGATACCCAGCAATGGGTCGTTGGTAAGGACGTGTTGGAGGCGCCAGCGAGGGTCGCGATGATCAATCCGCGCGCCGTAAACGGTGGGATTCGCAAGAGAGCTTGTTCCACCGAACGCCGACCCGTCCGACTCGCTGTGGTTTGAGGCACACGACCGGCGTCTGGCCACCGGCTTAGACACAATCGGATAGGCTACGATGGCCGGGCATACAGTCTGCCCAAGTCATTGTTCGCAGGCCGGGAGTTGACGATTGTGCAGACCGAATTTGACTATGACGTATTCATCTCGTACAGCAGCAAGGACGAGACCTGGGTGCGCGGCGAGTTGTTGCAGCGCATCGAGCAGGCTGGACTGAAGGCCTTCATTGATTTCCGTGACTTCACCCGTGGCGCGCCGAGCATCAAGGAGTGCGAGCGCGGCGTTGTGAAGTGTCGCAAGACACTCATCGTTCTCACACCGGACTACCTCAAGAGCGGGTGGGCTGAGTTTGAGAACATCATGGTGCAGACGCTCGACCCAGCAAACGAGAGTCTTCGCTTGATCCCGTTGCTGAAAGTCAAATGCAAGAAGCCCCTCCGCATCGGCGCGCTCACCCACATTGACTTCACCGACGGGGCGGACCACGATCTCGCCTGGCGCCAGCTCCTCACCGCCTTGGGCGCGCCGCCGGAGCCGGTGCCGACGCCGGAGCCGCAGCGCGATCACTGGTTCCTCGCCCATCCCTATTCCATGCCGCCCAACTTCACCGGGCGCGTCCTGGAACGCGAGATGCTCACCGGCTGGTTGAACGCGGAGGCCGCGCATCCACTGCTGAGCCTGCGCGCGCTGGGCGGCTTCGGTAAGAGCGCGCTGGCCTGGCATTGGTTGACGCACGATGTCGATCCCACCAACTGGCCGCGCGTCGTCTGGTGGAGCTTCTACGAGGGCGACGCCAGCTTCGACAACTTTCTGAATGAGACGCTGCAGTATCTCAGCGGCGGCAAGACCAAGCCCGGAACGCTCCCCCCCAGGGTGGCGATCAATGAGATCCTGCACATGCTCCATGAGCCTGGCACGCTGCTCGTGCTGGACGGTTTTGAGCGCGTGCTCCGCGCCTTCAGCGGCCTGAACGCGGCATATCAAGGCGACGAGGTGCAGCACGAAGCGCCAGGCGCGGAGTCCGACGAAGGCAACGATCGCGATTGCATCTCACCGCTGGCCGACCTGTTTCTCCACGATATCGCCTTGCTGCCGAACCTGCGGTCCAGGGCCCTGCTCACCACCCGGCTGTGCCCGCGCGTGCTGGAGGCCAAAGGCGGCGGACTTCTGGAAGGCTGCCGCGAGGAGGAACTCAGGCAGATGCAGCCCGCCGACGCCGTGGCGTTCTTCTGCGCTTAGGGCATCCGCGGCACCCGCGCCGAGATCGAAGCGGCGTGCGCACCATACGGCTACCACCCGCTCAGCCTGCGCCTGCTGGCCGGCTGGATCGTGAAGGACCTTCAGCAACCCGGCGACATCGCCGCCGCGAATCGGTTGGACGTGAGCGGCGATCTCATCCAGCGCCAGCATCACGTTCTGGAGGTGGCTTATGACAGCCTCACGGCGCTGCGGCAGGCGCTCCTGGGCCGCATCGCCTGCTTCCGCAGCCCGGTGAAATACGAGGCGCTCAAGGCGCTGGCGGAAACGGAAGAGGCGGCCGCCGCAACCCTTGATGCCGATCTACATGACCTGGTTGCGCGCGGGCTGCTGCACCACGACACCAGGGAGGGCCGGTTCGATCTGCACCCCATCGTGCGCCGCTACGCCTACGACCGGCTAGCCGCGCCCGACCGCACCGCCGCCCACACCCGCCTGCGCGATTACTTCGCCGCCGTACCCGAGCCGGACAAGGTGATGCGCCTGGAAGACCTGACCCCGGTGATCGAACTCTATCACCACACCGTCCGCGCCGGGCAGTTTGATGAGGCGTTGACACTCTTCCGCGACCGCCTCTCCGAAGTGCTTCACTTCCAACTCGGCGCCTACCAGTTGCGCATTGACTTGCTTCGTACGCTCTTCCCCGAGGGCGAAGATCGCCCGCCGCGCCTGAAAGACAAGAGCGCCCAGGCCTGGACGCTGAACGGACTGGCGAACTCCTACAGCCTCTGCGGCCAGCCTCGCCGCGCCTTGCCGCTGGTTGAGCAGCACAATTCCATCTACGAGAAGCGGGGCGACGAAGCCAACCTCGCCATCGGCTTGGGGAACGTGGCTACGCAGCAACTGGTCATCGGCGTGCTGCGTACCGCCGAGGCCAACCTGCGCCGCTACATTGAACTGAGTCGTAGAATCGGAAAAGAAGAAGAAAACGCCGATGCTTATCAGGAGTTGGGCCATCTGCTGGCCTACCGCAGCGCGTATACCGAGTCAGAAACGGAACTGGCGACGGCGCTGAAGATGTTCGAGAAGCGGAAGCTTGTGCAGTCGCAGTGCGTCGTCTGGGCCTACCGCGCCGAGCGCGAACTGCTCCTGCTGCGATCGAATCCTGATTCCACACTCTGCACCCCGCAGTCCGCACTCGAATCGGCTCGCCGCGCGCTGGAACTGGCGGAAGAGACGGCCCGCACGAGCTTCCCACACGAGCGCGACTACGTCCGCGCCCACTGGCTGCTGGGCGCGGCGCACCGCGTCGCCGGGCCGGCTGACGAGGCCGAGCGCCACCTGCACGAGGCGTTGGAACGCTGCCGTCGCATCAACCTGGTGGAGGTGGAAGCCGACATCCTCATCGACATCGCCCGGCTGCGCGCCGCCACCGGCGCGCCGGACGAGGCCCTGCGGCTGGCCGAGGAGGCACTGCTCATCACCGAGCGCAGCGGCTACGTCCTGCAAGGCGCAGATGCCCGCCTGGAACTCGCTAAGCTCGCCCTCGCCCGCGGCGACAAAACCGCCGCTGAGGACCACGCCCAAAAAGCCAGGGACCTCGCCACCTGCGACGGCCCGCCCGACTACACCTACAAGGCCGCCTACGACGAAGCCGCCGCTCTGCTGACCGAATTGGCCGCCGGCACCTGACGCGCGCGGCAACGCCCGACCCCCTCGGCGCCCCCTAACTGCTCCGTCCCTTCGTCCCTTGCCTCGATCCCTCGATCCCTCGATCCCTTGATCCCTCGATCCCTCCCTCCAACTCCCCCTTGATACGCGCACCTAGAGATACTATAATTCCTCAAACGGGCCGGCCTTGCCGCTCCCGACGCTCTTTGGCAACCGAACGATCGCCGCCCGACAACCCACCCAATCCGCGCCCCTCAATCCCTCAATCCCTTCCCCGCCGCGTCCTATAACCACCTCAAGGTGCGCAAAAACACTCCAAAAAAACTTGATCACCTTGAGCACCTTGACCCCAGCCTGTCGCTTACCCCGCCCGAGCCGCCTCGGCCGCCCCGTCTATTTGTCGGATTTGAGCTTCTGCCGCAGCCGGGCGTCGATGAAGGGCTGCAACTCCCCGTCGAGCACGCGCTGCACGTTGCCGATCGCGAAGTTGGTGCGGTGGTCCTTGACGTGGATCGTCGAGCCGTGGATCACGTAGCTGCGAATCTGGTTGCCCCACGCGATCTCGCCCTTCGCGCTGTAGAGCTTCGCCGTCTCGGCGTCGCGCTTGGCCTTCTCCATCTGCTCGAGCCGCGATTGCAGAACGCTCAGCGCCAGCCGCTTGTTCTGAACCTGGCTGCGCTCGTTGACGCACTCGACCACGACCCCCGTCGGCTTGTGGCGGATGCGGACGGCGGTCGCAACCTTGTTGACGTTCTGCCCGCCGGCGCCCGAGGCCTTGCAATAGAACTCGATCTCCAGGTCCGCCGGCGCCAGTTCGATCGTCGCCTCCTCCAGCTCCGGCAGGCAATCGACCGCGACGAACGACGTCTGGCGCTTGCCCTGGGCGTTGAACGGGCTGATGCGCACCAGCCGGTGGACGCCCATCTCGCACGAGAGATAGCCGAAGGCGTACGGCCCGGCGACGCGCAGCGTGACCGACTGGATGCCGGCCTCCTCGGCGTCGCGGCGAGCGACCTCGGCGGCCTTGAAGCCGGCGCGGTCGAAGTACATCGCGTACATGCGCAGCAGCATCTCGGCGAAGTCGCACGCGTCGACGCCGCCGGCGCCGGCCTGGATGCTCAGGAAGCAGTCGCCGGCGTCGTTCTCGCCGGAGAGCAGGGTGAGCAACTCGACCTGCTCGGTCTTGCGGGCCAATTGCACGAGCTCGCGCTCGACTTCGGCGCGCGACTCGTCGTCGCCCTGCTCCTGCGACAGTTCGATCAGGATCGGCAGATCTTCGGCGCGTTTAAGCAGGTCGCGGACGGGGTCGATCTTGCCGCGCAGCACCTTCAGGTCGGCGACGACGCGTTGGGCGGATTCCTGGTTGTCCCAGAAGCCCGGGCGGTCCATTTGTGACGCGAGCTCCCCCGCGCGGCTGCTCTTTTGCGGCAGGTCAAAGAGAGTCCCGGATCGCGTGGATCCGGGCGGTGAGTTCCTCGACTGCGGCGGTCGGGTCTTCGTAACCGACGGTCATACTGCTCTACTCCCGTGCCGCGCTAAACGGCCGCGGACGCCGCGCTCTTGAGCGCGTCGACCTTGTCGCACTTTTCCCAGGTGAAGTTCGGCAGGTCGCGGCCGAAGTGGCCGTGCCGGGCCGTTTCCTTGTAGATCGGCCGCCGCAGGTTCAGGTGCTCGATGATTCCCCGCGGCGTGAGCGGGAAGTGTTCGCGGACCAGCGTGCTGAGCAGGTCTTCGCTCACCTTCGCCGTCCCTTCGGTCTCGACGAACACACTGGTGGGCTCGGCGACGCCGATCGCGTACGACAATTGCAATTCGCAGATGTCGGCCAGCTCGGCGGCGACGATGTTCTTGGCGATGTAGCGGGCCATGTAGGTGGCGGAGCGGTCGACCTTGGTCGGGTCCTTGCCCGAGAAGGCCCCGCCGCCGTGCCGCCCGCGGCCGCCGTAGGTGTCGACGATGATTTTCCGCCCGGTGAGGCCGACGTCGCCGTGCGGGCCGCCGATCTCGAAGCGGCCGGTGGGGTTCACGTGAACGATGATGTCGTCGTTCCACCAGTCGCGTAGCACGGGTTTCATGATGTGCTCGACGACCTCGTGCTTGAGCTGGTCCTGCCGGTCGTTCCAGGATTTGTCGTGCTGGGTCGAGATCACGAGTGTGTCGATGCGGGTCGGCTTTTGGCCGTCGTATTCGACGGTCACCTGCGATTTCGCGTCGGGCCGCAATCCCGAGATGACGCCCTTCTGGCGCACCTCAACGTGCCGCTCGAGCAAACGGTGGGCCATCTGGATCGGCAGCGGCATGAGCTCCGGCGTCTCGCGGCAGGCGAAGCCGAACATCATGCCCTGGTCGCCGGCTCCTTCGCGGTCGACGCCCATCGCGATATCGGGCGATTGGCGCTTGATCGAGGTCAGCACCGCGCAGGACTCGTAGTCGAACGCCATGTCGCCGGAGGTGTAGCCGATTTCCTTGATCGTGTCCCGGACGATGTCGGGGATTTCGACGTACGCCTTGGTGGTCACCTCGCCGGCGACGACGACCATTCCGGTCGAGACCATGGTCTCGATCGCGACGCGTGAGCGGTCGTCCTGGGCGAGCATCGCGTCGAGGATCGCGTCGGAAATCTGGTCGGCCACCTTGTCGGGGTGGCCCATGCTGACCGATTCAGACGTGAACAAACGGCGATTATTACGGCTGTCGGAATCCAACGGGAACTCCTTCGTTTTGGAGCAGGGTTTCGGCGATGCGCAATACCGATTATTTCGTGTATCTTAGTGTGCGAGCCGCGCGCGGACAAGCCGCGGTACGACTGGGTCTACCTATCGGTCGAAAGCGCCGCGCGATCGGGCCGTGCCGGCAAGGGCCGCCCGGTTGATTCGTCGCGCGGGAGCGGCATCGATTGTCCCGCGTTTTGACCCTGGTAGCCGCGTCCTTGATGAATCGCGGCACTGGGATCTCGGCCCGGATGCGTCCGCCGGGGGGGACGGGAGTGTGGGTGATGGAGAATCAAGCGCCCGGGGCGAGCTGGTACTACGCCGCCGACGGCAAGCCGGTCGGTCCGTTCACGCTGGAGGCGCTGCGGGAAAAGCTGCCGTCGCTTCAAGGTGACGCCACGCTCGTCTATGGTCCGGCCACCGACAAGTGGATCGCCGCCGGCAGCGTCGCGGCCCTTCAACAGGCGTCAGCGGGCGTCGAATCACCTGTGCGTGCGCCGATGGATGCCGATCCGCAGCCGCGCGCCCACGCGGCCCTGTGGCTCGTTTATCTGTTCGTTCGGCCGCGGCTGTTCTTCCAGTCCTTTGTGATCGACTCGACGCCGTTGCTCACGGCGCTGTGCGTCTGGACGTTCGGGATGATGGGTGTCATCGACCGGCTCGACACCCAGGAACTGCGCGGACGCCCGCTTCTCTTTGCCGAGTCGTGGGGCGCCTATTGGGCCATGATTTGCTTGGGCGGCGTATTTGCAGGTCTCATCTACTTCGGGATCGGTGGCTGGTGGTATCGCGTGCGGCTTCGATGGTCGGGCGCCGTCGATCCCGATGCCGCGCTCGCCCGGCGCGTATACGTGTTCGCGACCCAAGTCGTGGCCCTGCCTACATTGGCCGTTACCGTGGTCGAAACCAGCTCGTTTCCGACGCCGGGCGCGTCTGCGGGTTCCGACGGCAGCTTGTGGTACTTAGCATTTCTCGTTTTTCCATTCTGGTCGGTTTGGAACAGTTACGTCGGCGTCCGGACTGCATTTGCGGTGCGTCGTGGGGCCGCCATGCTGTGGTTCCTGATTCTGCCGAGCATTGTTTACGCTCTAGTGTTCGGTGCCGTCATGGTGGCGATGGTCGCCATGCTGTTCTCCGGGCCGGACCTGAAACGGACTTCCGCGCACGACAGCGCCACGATGACGTTTGATTACCCCGGGAACTGGTGGATCGATACGGAGGATGAAGAATACGATCCAAACGCGTACGTTTCCGTAGAACCGGTGCATGAGGCGTTCACACGCATCATGCTCTACGAGTCCGAGGCCGGCCCCGAAGCCGAGGTGGAAGTCACGCTCGAAAGTTACCGTGAGTCGGCGACGCGTTGGCGTAACGAGCAGCCCTTCGCAACCTGGGGATCGTTCCGCGGCACCGGAATCTCGGTGGACGGCGTTATCGAGGGTCAACAGTTCCGATTGCGGGTCTTCGTGGCACCCGTTTTGGACGGCATGTTGCTGGAAATCCAGACCATGTGGGCGGTGTCCGATGAGTCGAGTGTCATGCCCGGATTCGATCTGATCGAGGCATCGTTTCGGCTAAAGTAACGGTGTCGGGCCGGCCGGCCGGTAATGGGTCTCTATCGATCGGGGTTGCAGGGGAAATCGCGAGAGCTCGATGTGGTGCGGCACTCAAGAGCAGACGCACGACTCCAAGCTTCGATCCGGGGGAGTTTCGCGGTCGAACGTCGGCCAGTCGCGCCCCGGGTCGTACCATTCGTCGAGCACCGCCAGCCACTCGGTCTCCGTGGAGCAGCGCACGAAGGCGCCGCGAACCCGCTCGCCGCAGGGGTGCAGGGCGCTATAGCGGATGCCGAACTTACGCATCAGGCGCCCGGAAAGCTCTCCGTGCGCCGCCTGCGACAGGTTGAAATGTTCACGAATCACGCGGCCTTGTTCGGCGACATTCGGCGGCGGCGGGAGCGGCTTGCCGGCGAGCAGCGCTCGCGCTTCGCCGAAGATCCACGGGTTGCCGATGCAGCCCCGGGCGACCGTGACTCCGTCGACGCCGGTCCGCTCCAACATCTGCACGATGGAGTCGGCCGAAAACAAGTCGCCGCTGCCGAGCACGATTCGCTCGCCGGCGAGCTTCTTGACGCGCGCCAGAAATTCCCACCGGCTGGGCCCGACGTACTTTTGCCGCACGGTGCGGCCGTGGACGGTGACGGCGTCCAAACCGAGGCTCCACGCGGCGTCGAGAATCCGGAAGAAATCGCGCTCGCTCTCGGCCGAATCGTCCATGCCGCGCCGCATTTTCAGCGTGACCGGAATCGCTTTCGGGACGGCGCCGCGAACGCGGCGGAGGATGTCGATCGCGACCGGCGGGTCGGACAGCAGATAGCCGCCGCGACAGCGCCCGAGCACTTTGTTCACCGGACAGCCGAAATTGATGTCGATCACGTCGAAGCCGGCCTCGGCCATCTGCGCGGCTGCCTCGGCGAACTGCTCGGGTTTCGAGCCCATGAGCTGCCCACCCACCGGATGGTCGTCCTCGTGCAGGTCGAACAGCCGGCGCCGCAGCTTGCCGGGCGCGATGACGATCTTGTCGAGCACGACCTCGCTGAGCGCGTACGGCGCGCCGGCCCGCCGCGCGATCAGCCGCATGGGCAGATCGCTGTATCCGGAGAGCGCCGCTTGCACGACGGGGAAGTCGAATTCGAACGGTCCGATTCGCAGCATGCAGTCATTGTACATGGACGGCGACGGGGCCGCCCGCTCGCGCCCGGGACGGAGCGCGGACGCTAGCGCCGGCGCTCCCCACGTGTTGCGTAGCTGCGCACGACGATTCAGGGACAACCGCAACGGCCACCGAAACCCAAAAAGAACACGTCAATATCCGCCCCGTCGAATCTCCCGTCGCAGTTCGCGTCGCCGGCGCACAGGCTGCAACCGGGGTGCTGAGCCCGCCAAGCCGCTGGCTCGCCGAGGGCCTGGAAGAAGGCATCGATATCGCCCCCGTTAAAGAGCCCGTCACAGTTCATGTCGCAGTAGATGAACGGCTCGCGGCAGTCGTCGAAGACCAGCGTCAGGGCACCCGCATTCCAGCCCGTGGGGCTGGCGTAGATTCGCGTGGCATCGCTGCCGTCGAACCGCGCCGCCCAGACGCCTCGTTCCAACTCGCCGATCTCGTCGGCCCAGTACATCGTCCCCATGGGCGGGTCCAGCTCGATGTTTACCAACCCGGATGAACCGAGCGGAAACTGGACGAGCACCTCGAACTCGGCCCCATTGAGACGTGCGCGAGCCACGTGGTTCCTGGTCGTGTGGGAGTCGAGCCAGTAGATGCGAAAATCCTGCCGATGCAACGCGATTCCGATCGCGTGCCCGACGCCGGAGATCACCAGCGCGCTATTCGAGCCGTCGAGGTTGCTGCGCCGAATCTCGCCGCGGTCGAAGTCACCGTAATAGACCTGGTCGCTGAGCAGGTCGAGCGTCGGGCGCCCGTATTGGCTGCCGGTCGCGACGATGGCCTCCATGCCGCTGCCGTCGGTGTTGGCGCGATAGATCGCGCGATCCTGTGTGTCGGACCAGTAAAGCTTGCCGCGCCCCACATCGAGCGCCAGTCCGCGCGGATTGGTCAGCCCGCTCAGAATCGTCCGGACCTTTCCGTTGGCATCGACCCGTCTGATTCGGCCTTCGTTGAAACCGCCATGCACCCAGTAGAAGGCCCTGTTCAGCCAGTCGAACTGGAAACCCACCAACAGCCAGTCTTCGGGCGGAACGAAGCCGAGCTCACCCAGCACGGTGCCGGAGAGATCAAGCTCGCGGACTTTGGGATCGTTGAAGCGGTACTCGGCCAGGTACATTCGGCTGTCGTCACCCGTCGTCGCCGATGCCAGAATGGCCAGGCTCATCGTGGTGAAGAACGAAAGTCTCACGACACTCTCCTTTGCGTGGCGTTCGGGCAACTGCGCTCAAGTGATCGAATGCGTGGACGGGGTCCACGCTACGCGCTATCCGCCAGCTTGACACGGCCCGAGCGCGCCGAGCGCCAAAAAGAACGGGTCGATGTCCGCGCCGTTCACGGCACCGTCGCCGTTGATGTCCGCGGTGCATAGGACCGCGCACGGGCACGGCGGCCTACGGCATCCCCCCCCCGGATCCCCGAGTGAGATGAAGAACGCGTCAATGTCGCCCCCGTCGAATCGGCCGTCGCAATTGACGTCGCCGCAGATGAACCCCGCACAACGAGGGCCATTGAGCACGGCGATTCCCGAACCGCCGAACGGCGTCGGTCGCGGGCCGACCACCAACGTGCCGTCGATGTCATAGATTCCCACTTGGTCGGTGCCCGTGGCGCCGACATGACGGGTGCCGTCATGGGTCCCGTTCAGGCCGGTGGCGCCTGGAAACGCGCTCGGCCATCCGAGCCCTGCAACCACGACGCCGGTCGTGGTGTCCACTTTGATGATGTCGCCGCTGCCGGCGAGCTGGGCCCACAACCTTCCGTCCACGTCGTCGAAGGCCAACGCCGCGACTTCCGAGCCGTTGTTCGGGTGGACCGTCAGCAGTGCGCCGCTCAAATCGACTTCGATCAGCGGTGAGCGCAGGTTCTGGACCCACAAGCTGCCGTTGCCCTGGTCGCCCGTGGGGTCGAACGCCAACGCCCGCCACAGACCGACGCCGGCCGGTGCCGGTCCGGCAATGAGCAACGTGGCGTTCAATCCGTTGAGGTCGTGCCGTGCGACGCCGTTCTCCCAGCCGAAGTACATGTGTTCCGCGCGGTCGGTGGCGCCGTCGCGATATCCAAAGGGGCTGCTCTGCGCGGCCTCAATCTGATCGATCGAGTTTGTTCTGTAGGGCGGCCGCAGCAGGTGAAGTTGGTGCCGCGTGGACGCCCCGTCGCCGCGCGTTGTGGTCCAGTATTGGGGCATCCTCTGTCCCAGGGCCGGCCACCCGAATGACGCCAGTACGAAAAAACTCACGGTCTTTTTCACGGTCGCCTCCTTTGTTCTGAAAACCGCGCGCGGTCACACGCGCACTGAACGGCGCAACCCGTTCCGATTCACAGGCAACCCCCACGGCGCAGCGCCTCGAAGAACGGGTCGATGTCCCCGCCGTTGACGGCCCCGTCGCCGTTGACATCGGCGGCGCAAGCCATGCAGGGGCAGGGGAGCCATGGGCATCCCCCGAGTGCGACGAAGAACGGGTCGATGTCGCCGCCATCGAAGTGACCGTCGCAGTTGACGTCGCCGCAGAGGAATCCCGCGCATGGATCGTGCTCTTCGACAGCGACGGCCAGACCCATGTACGCTTCGGCCGGCAGGTCCCAGGGTCCGAGCGGCGGGTCGCCGTAAATGACGAGTTTCGTATCGCCAACGGCGGCGACGCGTCCGGTGCGGTCGCGCAAGGCGCCCAATCCGAACCAGGCCGCGTTGGGAAACTGAGCGGTCCAGCCTTGGCCGGGGATGAGTGAGCCGTCGTTGGTGTCGATCTTGACGATGTCGCCATTGCTCGTCAGGGCCCATAGGTTGTCGTCCGTTTCGTCAAACGCCAGGGCGTGAATGCTCACGCCCGGGTTGGGAAAAAGGGTCAGCAGGGTCCCGCCCAGGTCCACCTCGATGAGGGCGGATGTGAGGCTGGCGGCCCAGAGGCTGCCGGGCGGGCGGATGCCGGTCGGGTCAAACGCGAGGGCGCGCCAGAAGTCGATTTCGGGTGGGGGGCCGCTGATCCTAAGGAAAGGGCCGGTGCCGTCGTTGTTGTAAGCCACCACGCCGCCGTCCCAGCCGAAGAAAAACTCCTGGTACGGACTGGAAGCGCCGTCGCGAAACCCGACGGGGTCCCAGGCGGCACCGCGAAACTGTTCGACTACCCGGATGAGATTGGGACCGTCGAACAGGTGTATCTCATTCGGCCCGGGATCGTTGCGCACCGCGGCCCAGTATTCGAGTTGCGCGAGTGCCGAAGTGGACATGGCGACGACAAAAACCAAACCGATCAACTTGTACATGACGCACCTCCTGTGAGAGACGCTTGGGGCAGGCGACGAAGATGTAATTTCGCGCGGCCGGAAAGCCCCGCGGCGGTGACCCGCCGCCAGAATGACGCCAGTACGAGCAAACTCACGGTCTTTTTCACGGTCGCCTCCTTTGTTCTGAAAACCACGCGCGGTCACACGCGCACTGAACCGCGCAACCCGTTCCGATTCACCGGCAACCCCCACGGCCCAGCGCCTCGAAGAACGGGTCGATGTCCCCGCCGTTGACGGCTCCGTCGCGGTTGATGTCGGCTATGCAGAGCAACTCGTCGCAATTGATCTTGCAGCAAGGATAGGGCAGACACCCCAGGAAAAAGAAGAAGGCATCGATGTCGCCTCCGTCGAATCGTCCGTCGCGGTTCGCATCGCCGCAGACGAAGCGCGCGCAAGGATCGACGACGGCGGCCAGGCCCATGTACGTTTCGCCCGGCAATTCCCAGGGGCCGAGCGGCGGGTCGCCGTAGACGACCAGTTTCGTGTCGCCCAGGGTCGCGACGCGTTCGGTGAGATCGTGGAGTCCGCCCAGTCCGGACCAGGCCGTGTTGGGGAATCGTGGGGGCCAGCCGCGGCCGGGGATGATGGAGCCGTCGCGCGTGTCGAGCTTGACGATGTCGCCGTTGGTCGTCAGGGCCCACAGGTTTCCGTCGTCGTCGTCAAATGCCAAAGCGAGGATGCTCACACCGGGATTGGGAAAGCGCGTCAGCAGGTTGCCTTGCAGGTCCACCTTGATCAGGGCCGACCCAAAGTTGGCGGACCAGAAGCTGGCGCGTTGTCCGGTACCCCTGGGGTCGAACGCTAGCGCGCGCCAGACGCCGATCTCGGGCGGCGGGCCGTTGATGACGAGTTCCGCGCTGTTGCCGTTGTCGGAGTAGCGCACCACGCCGTCCGCCCAGCCGAAGAAGAACTCCGCGCGTGTGCTCGCCGCTCCGTCTCGGAACCCCCAGGGGTCGCTCGCGGCACCCGGATACTGCTCGATGACCCGGATGAGGTTGGGGCCGTCGAAGAGGTGCAGCTCGTTCGGTCCGGCGATGTTGCGCACCGCGGCCCAGTATTCGACTTGCGCGAGTGCCGAGGTGGACGTGGCGACGACCAGAACCAAGCCGATCAACTTGTACATGGCGATCCTCCTGTGAGAGAGACCGGGGTGGGCGACGAGGACGTAGTCTCGCGCGGCCGGGGAGTCCCCGCGGCGGTGCCCCGCCTATTGGTTTTACAGTTCACAGCGGCGATGTGCGGCACCTCAACCCCGCGGGTCGGGCCGCCGGATTTGTGAGGACTTGCTCGCGCGAAATGTCCGGCGGGCCGGAGATCGGGAACGTCGGCCTGCGTCTTCAGCAGGCGTCTTCGCTAAGTCTATTCAGGTGGATGCCGCGTTGCAAGGAATTTCAGTGAATTGCGTTCTCCACGTTTGCGTCGACAACTGCCCGGGTGCGCGCACGCTCACACCAGCAAGTCGCCGATCGTGTTCAGGGCCTCTTCGATCTCGTCGTCCGTGTTGAAAAAGTGCGGCGAAATGCGCAGCCCGACGCCGGGCCGGCAATCGACAAAGACGTTTCGCTCGGCGAGTTGCGCGACGATTTCATTGGGGCGTTCCGTTTCGATCATAACCGAGCCGCCGCGGCTGCGTGCATCGCTTGGGCTGTGCAAAGACCAGCCGTGCTCCCGCGCGAACCGGACGATGCGCTGCGTGCGGCGGCGCGACTCGGCCGCGATCGCCGAAGCGCCGATCTCCTCAATGATTTTGAGGCCGGGAAGAAAAGAGTAGAGCCCGGGAATGTTGGGTGTGCCTTGCGCGAAGCGCCGCACGGTGTCGGCGTAGCGGATCGGGCCGTGTTCAAAATCGAACACCCGCGCATGTGCGATCCAGCCGGTCAGGCGCGGCTCGAGCGTCTGGATCAAATCCGGCCGCACGTAGAGGTAGCCGCAGGCCGGCCCGCCGCAGAGCCATTTGATCGACCCGCCCAGGAGAAAATCGACGGACCAAGCGCTCACGTCGATTTCGGTGATGCCCACCGACTGATAGGCATCGAGCAGGACCAGAGCCCCGACCTCGTGGGCGCGGCGGACGACGGCGGCCGCATCCACCTTGTAGGAGCTGCGGTACGAAACGTGCGACAAAGCGACCAGGCAGGTCTCGGCGTCGATCGCGTCCAGGATGCGCTCGAGGGGCGTGACGATGTCGTTGTCGGACGGCACAACGTGAACGTCGGCACCGACACGCCGTTGGGCGTGCCATAGGTGATCCATGGACGGAAAATCGAGCGCCGTCGTCACAACCTTACGCCGCTTGGACGACGCGAAATCAAAGCACGAAGCGACCGCCGCCAGTGCGATCGACGCGTTCGGCTGCGGGTAGACCGTGCCCGGCGGCGCGCCGATCAAGCGCGCGACGCGATCGCCGACTTCGTTCGAGAGCGCCCACCACTCGGCCGCCCAGGCGTCTTCGCCGGCGTGTGACTGCCAGCGCTCTAGGTAGGTGAGCATGGCCTCGCGTGCCGCGTTCGGGACGGGTCCCAAACTATGGCTTAGCAGGTAGATTCCCTTTTCGAGTGTGGGAAACTCTTCCCGCCGGCGATTCAGAATCGGTTCAGAAGCGTCGGTCATGGTTTGCGCGGATCGTCGGCGGGCAGGCCGTCGGCCGTGTCCGAAACAGCCCGCTCCGGATCGGTCATGAGGTTCAGAAGGTCTACCACGCGATGTCCTGCCCTAGGAAGTCGAGAAACCTGCCGTTCTGGTCCGGTGTCAGTCGGTCGATGACGCGGAGCATGCCCGCGACACTCTCCTCAACCGTCAAGGGCGCCTCGTTGCCCCCCATGTCGGTTTTGACCCAACCGGGATGGATCACGACGCAGGTAAACCGCTGGGGCGCTAATTCGAGCGCCAACGTGCGATTGAAACTGTTTAGAGCGGTCTTGCCGGCGCGATAGCCGTAGTAGCCGCCGCTCGTATTTTCGGCGATGCTGCCCATTTCGCTCGTAATGTGAACGACGCGCCTGTGTTTCCCGGACAACAGGTTGTCGAACAAGGCCTGCGTGACGCGCAGCGGGCCGATGCTGTTGACCCGAAAGTAGCGGGCCAACTCGTCAAAGTCGAGCTGTGCGAGGTCTTTGCCGGCATTGCCGATTCCCGCGTTGTTGATCAGTACGTCGATCGGAACGCCCTTCATGCGCCCCGCAAAAGCGGCGATGCTGTCGCCATCGGCCACATCGAGCGTCTCGAGGCGTACCGAAAGCGCCTTCAGCAGCACGGCCTGCTCGCACTTTCGGGCCGTCGCAGTCACCTGGTCGCCGCGGGCCGAGAGTTGCCGCGCGAATTCAAGTCCCAAACCGCGATTCGCGCCGGTGATTACACAACTGAGATTCCTATGAGCTTCCATCTGTTTACCGCGCGGCATGGGCTCCCGATCGGTCCGATCGCATGCCGCTCGTCAGGCGATGGCCAGGCCGCACCAGTCCGTATTGTAAACCGAGCGTCACGGCGCAGCACGCGTGCGCGAGCGGCCCGGTCGCCGCCGGGTTCGGAGTTCCCGGCGACGTCGGGCCGTTTGTGAGGGTGATTCACTGCTAGGCTCATGGCCCGCGTCGCGCCCCCTTTCGCGACGCGGGTTCCGTAGCCGGTCTGCTATCGGACGTGCGTTTCGTAAACGCGCGGTCGGCTCGCATCCTTGTCCGCAGTCGGCTTGCGGTACTCGTCCCGATCGTTGGTTTGTGCGGCGGCGGCAATGGTGAAGCGCAAACGGGTGTAGTCGGGCGACTCGCCGCTGTCGCCGTACAGGATCAGGTGCTGGGAGCTCATCTGCCCGCTGACGTGAATCGGCATGGGGATGGGCAAGGGGCCATTTTCGCCGGTCAACCAGAGTTCGAATTCGATCGAGTTGTCGGCGGCGTCGAAGGTGCCGATCGACTCCATCGAGGTGTCGAGTTGCATGTGGACGCGCTGCAGAATCGGGTCGGTGTGAACGAGCAGCTCGACCGCCTCGAACGCCGCCTCGAACACGCGAATCTCCTGCAGCGCCGCCGTGCCCGCAACCTCCGTGTCGTTCACAGGCTCGGCGAAATCGACCGCCGTGAAACGGATCGATCCATTCACGCGGGTCTGTAGGGTCTCGGTGAGCAGCTCGAACGTGGCACTGCTCTGCTGCTCGGACACGATGTAACGCGGGCCGAGCAGTTCGATCGAGCCGCCTGAGCTAGGGTCGTAGGGGAGGTTCGAATCGTGCTCCGCCCACGCATCGATTACCAACGCCACATTGGCGTCCGGAATGCCGTTCTCGCCGGCGACGGAAAGGCGGCCGTCCTCCAGCGACCCGGACAACTCAATCGGCCACCTGCCCAACTCTCCCTGCGGCATCGTCAGATACAAGCGAATTGAGATCGAGTGGTCGATCGTGTTGAACACACCCTCGGAGAGCCTATCACGATCCAGGGTCCATTCGCGGGGGGACTGACCGGTGTCATTCTGGGCGGCGGCCGCTTCCACCTCATAGAAGCCGGCAGCGTAGACCGACACGCCGATGTTGCCGGCGATTTCCGGAATGCCGATGCGCGGGTCGTTGAGCACCAGCTCGATTTCACCGGCCAGCGGCACCGATTCCGAGCCGAAGAAAGTCGAGAGGTTGATCCGGCTCGATTCGGCGTTGAGCTCGAACCGCACCAGTTCGCTCAGGGGGTGCAACCCGGCGTCGGGGTCCGCCGGCGCCCCATCGTAGTCTGTTTCGCCGGCGCGAATGGGATGCGTCGCGTAAAGACCGGGAACCGTCAATGTCAACGCGGCGATCAGCATCGCACGGATTCCATTCTTCATCGTGATTCTCATGGCAGCGGTCCTCTCTTCAACGTGGCCAAGCGTTTCCAATCGTTCCGGGCGCTTACCTGCGACCGGACGCACGAGTGCGGTGATCCGCCGGCGGACCTCGATTCGCCGAGCAGCGTGATCGCGTGTTTGCCCTGCATCCATGGGGGCTCTCCTTCGGGGAGATCCAAGAAATCGAGGGGCAAACGATCCGGCGTCTGCCCAACTAGGGAGTGAGCGACGCCCGAGCGACGCGCTCACGCAAATTCCGCAATTTCCTGGTTTTCGAGCGCGTTCGAGGAGCACGGGGCCCGGGCACGCTCCCGGCCGGCCCGCCAGGGAAGCGAAATTGGGGATTGCGAGTCGCTTGGGCGGAAAACGGTCGCGGTGCCGGGGGGGGGGCGGATTGGCGAAATGCTCGAGCTCGGACCCGAACAAGGCGGCGGTCGGACCGCGCCGCAAGAGAGCGCAAAAACAAAGCGGGCAGGCGGCTCGAAGAGTCACCTGCCCGCCGTTGGGTTCACACGCTACCGCGCGCGACGCGCGGCGCCGCTTAGAAGTTGACGGAAATGTCGAAGTTCGAAGCGAGCAGCTTGGCCTTGGTGATCGTGACGAACGGATTGTCACTGATCTTCGTGACGGTGAGCGGATCCGGTCCGACCAAGTTGATCAGCGGGGAGCGCCCGGGCGCGACGCCGTCCTCGGGAACGCGCAGCAGGTGGCCGCTCCAGTTGCAGATGTAGGCGCCCGGATTGTTGATCCCGTCGAAGGGTAACGTCGTCCCGGGCGTAGTCGTGGTGTACTCCTGGGTGGTCGTGGTGGTGCTCATGCAGGTTCCTCCAGAGGTTGAGTGAGAATGACTGAACCAAATCCATCGAGGGAAACGTGGGGAGCCCAGCGTTTCCCGTCGTCCGCAAGATTGATCGGCTCGGGTCCGGTCGGCGGCGCGAGAGGCGCCTCCACGGGGCCGCTTGCCGAAGACGGCTTTGGAATAACAAGCCCTCCAGAATCGTATCCCAGCCAGAGTTCACTATCGGGCAAGGGCGGGACCGGCCTTGAGCTCACGTTCCGAGCGACGCGCGGATTCCGCGCGTGGAAGGCGCACGTCACGCGCCCGCGCCAAGCGAATCAACAGCTTCTCAGGCTGCGGTCACTCGCCAGGGTTTTCCGGCGTGTAGTCGGCGAAGAGGTTCATTGCACAAAACGCGCAAATCCCGTCAGCGCAATATGGCGCGCTCGCCAATTCAATCCCCAAATTTCGTCCCCTACGACAGGGCCGGCTCGGTGCGCCCGTTGATCGTGTTCGTATGGCGGCGCATGTAGGTCTTCCAGGCGTCGGAGCCGGATTGGCGGTCGACCGATTGAGACAACGGGGAGCGTCGGGTTAATGGGTCGACCTACGCGGCTTGGTGTCGAACGACATTGGCATTGCGGTGACACCAAGCGGAGCCGCGAGCGTCAGGCGAAGCGCGGCCAGGCTTGGGACTCGATGATCTCACGCACACATGGCAGGTCGGTCGTCTTCACCAGTAGAGCGCATGCGCCAGCGTCCGGCATTACCGAGAAACCCAGCACCGCTCCAGGCCGACTGGTGCTCGCCCTCCAAGTGCGACCAGATTCCTTCATCGGTTAGCGCCTGTTGGATGGCAGCCGCTTCGCATTGATCGACCGGCCAGTAAACAGGAACGACGGCATCTGGATCCGCGTCAGTCTCCAAACTTTATTCCCTGCGCCAAAGGCAGCTCGGTGCCCCAGTTTATCGTGTTCGTCTGACGGCGCATGTAGGCCTTCCAGGCGTCGGAGCCGGATTCGCGGCCGCCGCCGGTTTCTTTTTCGCCGCCAAAGGCCCCGCCGATCTCGGCTCCGCTGGTGCCGATGTTGACGTTGGCGATGCCGCAGTCGGAGCCGGTGTGGGCCAGGAAGTGCTCGGCCTCGAGTACGTTCATCGTGAAGATCGCGCTGCTGAGACCCTGGGGGACGGCGTTGTGCAACGCTATGGCTTCGTGGATTTCCTGGAGCATCACAGACTGATAGTCTGTGCCGCACTTTTGCGGTGTGTTCGCCGTCGAGCCGTAGCCGATGATGTAGAGGATTGGGGCGAAGGTCTCTTCCTGGACGATTGCGTAATCGTTTTTCGCTTCGGCGATGCAGGGTTTGACGTACAGACCGCCGGGGTGGTCGGGGCCACTGAGCGATTCGCCGCCGCAGAGAATTCTGCCGCCTTCCTCCTGGACGCGCTTGATCGCGTTTTGCAGATCTTCGACGGCCTGCTGCACAACCAGCGGCCCCATCAGCGTTTCGGGTTTGCGCGGGTCGCCGATCTTGACCGTTTCGTACGCGCCCAGCAGGCGTTTGACCAGCTCGTCCTTGACCGCGTTGTGAACGATGATGCGGCGGGTGCTGGTGCAGCGCTGGCCGGCGGTGCCGACCGCGCCGAAGACGATCGCGCGGGCCGCTAACTCCATGTTCGCGCTCTGCGCCACGATGATGGCGTTGTTGCCGCCGAGCTCGAGGATGGTCTGCCCGAAGCGTTTCCCGACGATCTCGGCGACACGGGCGCCGACAGCGCAACTGCCCGTGCAGGAAACGAGCGGGAGCCGCTTGTCGTGCAGCAGTTTTTCCCCGACGGTCGAGCCTTTGCCCACCACGAGCGAGAAAATCGCCGGATCGACGTCGCTCTCCTCGCAGACCCGCTGAGCGATCTTCGTACACGCGATCGCGGTCAACGGCGTCTGGCTCGACGGCTTCCAGAGCGTGCTGTCGCCGCAGACGGCCGCGATGGCGGCGTTCCAGCTCCAGACGGCGACGGGGAAGTTGAAGGCGCTGATGACACCGACCACGCCGAGCGGGTGCCACTGCTCGTACATGCGGTGCTGCGGGCGTTCGCTGTGCATGGTCAGGCCGTAGAGCTGCCGGCTGAGGCCGGTGGCGAAGTCGCAAATGTCGATCATCTCCTGCACTTCGCCCTGTCCCTCGGCGGCGATCTTGCCCATCTCGAGCGTGACGAGTTGGCCGAGCTCGAACTTTCGCTCGCGCAGGCGGTTGCCGAGCCGGCGAACGATTTCGCCGCGCCGCGGGGCGGGGACGGTCCGCCATTTCAGAAAGGCGGCGTGGGCGCGGTCGACGATGCGGTCGTACTCGTCCTGGGTGACCTGCGTGACGGTGGCGATTTTCGAGCCGTCGACGGGCGTGAAGACGTCGAGCGTCGGCCCGGAGCCTAGCCACTGGCCTCCGAAGCCGCCGGGGTTTTGGTCTTCGATTCCGAGAGTCTTGAGAAAGTCACTCATGGGGGCACCTTGTCGCAAGCTGTTCAAGTGTCGTCGCGGCCCGCGCGCCGGTTGGCCGTGCGCGAGCGGTCTCCGCCGCGAATGTACCGCGTGGGCACGAACGCTGAAAGGGCGGGCGGGTCCGATTGGCGTCGCGCCCCAACCGAACCACCACGCAAGTGGTGGGCAGGCTGCGGCCGGCGACGCACCGGTCGCTACATGTCGCGACCAGCCGGATTGCCGCTATACGTTGGCGGCATCCGGCGGGGAGCACGATTACGGCAATGTGTCGTTCTCCGGCGTTGGACCGGCGGTGGTTGGCGTCGTGGTCGTGGGAGCGGTGCCTGCCCTAGAAGCGACGCGGTCGTTGAGGATGTCGTCGACGCCGCCGAAGAAGTTGTCGAGCACTGTATTGATGGAAGACTTTATTCCCACCGCCGCCGTCTGGCGAAACTCGGATCGGAGCGATTCCTCGCAGCCGGCGAGTAGGGGAAGCACGAAAAGCGTGAGCGCGACGGTTGCGCCCCACGCGCAGCCTGTGCGCTTGAGCGAAGAATTCCGATCCGATGGGCGGGCGAGTACGATCATCGTAAGCTCCGATTCTATTCCGAGTTAGCCGCGGCGCGGCGTATTCGTCGATTTCCAAAACAGGCGATTCGCCAGCTCGAGTTGCAAGCCGCGCGCCAGGAAATAGCAGAGCCGGTCTGTCCTCAGCCCGAAACCGCCGTGAGAACCCGCCGGCTCGATTGGAGGGAAAGAAAGGGGTCGGGAGTCTTTTTTTCCGTCCATTCCTCCAAAGCACCGGTGATCCCCGGCGCAGAAGCCCTATCGCTTCGTTCCGTTCAGAAAAAGACTCCCGACCCCTTTTTTCGCGGGTGGCGAGTGAGTGCGGATGTGATACGCTTTTCGGTTCCGGTCGCGTTCGAGGGCCGATGGCGAGCGAACGTCGAATGCAACTTCAATGGATCGAATCCGCCGAGCACACCGAATCGCTGGCCGTGTGCTTGCGAGCGGTCCTGGCCGGGCAGGGGTGTGAGCGAACGTATGCGGAGCTCGTGGCTGCGCTCGGGCTCGGGTCGCTGATCGTAGCCGTCGCGGGCGAGTGCCCCGCGCAATGGGCGCTCCAGGCGCGCGACGCGGGTTTGCGGGAGACGAGCGAGCTGTACGGCGTTCGGCTGCGCGAGCTGCACCCGACCGAGGCGGCGGAAGGGCTGGCACAGTCGGCGGAATTCGCGGGACACTTTCGCGACAGCTACGTCCCGCTGATCCGCCGCGCGCTGGAGCACGAGCAGCTCGTGCTTGCCTGGCAGGGCTGGCCCGCTCCCCAAACGGGCCAATGGGGCGTCATCGATCGGGTCGAGCACGGCAAATTGGCCGGTTGCACGATTGGTTTCGACGGGCGCCCGACGCCGTTTCACGGACCGGCCTTGCAGGTGTTCGTCGTGGAGAAGTGCGGGCCGGTCGATCCGGATTCGATCACTTCGGCGGTTCTATGGTCGCGCGTGGCGCGCGCGGCCGCGGCGCAGTGGTCCGGCCAATGGACGAGCGCCGTGCAAACGCACACCGGCGACGCGGCCTACGGCGCATGGATCGCTGCACTGAGCGGGGACGCGACATTGTGCGCGGGGTGCGGCCGGCCGCTTCTTCGGTGTCACGGGCGTGCGGCCGGCGCACTCGTTTCGGCGCGGCTCTGGGCCGCGGAATGGCTGTGCGAAGTCGCCGCCCGGCTCGATCCCGCCGTACGCCCGAAAGCGGAGGGCTGGGCGGCCGCTTGCCGAAGCGTGGCCGAGCGTCTGGCGCCTTTCGCGGCTGCGGAATCGGATTCGTCGCCTTCATCTTCGCCGCTCGGCCGAGCGGATCTGCGCCAGGCGATCGCAGAAGCGCGTTCCGTCGAGACAAGCGCGATCGCCGCACTGGCGAGCCGCACGTGACACGCCGGAGTCGAACGCCACCGCGAACATCCCATTTCAATCGCCGATGAACTCGAGCGGATCTGGCGCGAATGATTCGCGCGGCCCAGCGGCCCTCGGCGGGGCGGCGTCCCGTCCCGCATGCACACGGCTAAGGGCGTTCGGGCCACGGTCGTCGCTCCGTCATGAGCCCGTCGAGGCCGTGGAACCGCGACTACCAGTCCTTGGGAACGAATGCGGCCGGGAAGTGCTCGACCTCCGGGTCGCCGCGCTCGGGCAGCGTGACACCCACCACGTCGAAGCGGCAGGGGTCGTTTTCCCACCCGCGGCACCGGACGAACCAATGGGCCGCCCGTGTCAGCCGACGCCATTTGGTCGGATTGAGGGCGTCCTGTGGGTCGGCGAACACACGGTCACGGCGCGTCTTGACCTCCACGAACACGAGCGTCGTGCCGTCGCGCATGACCAAGTCCAACTCGCCGACCGGCGTATTGAATCGCCGCGCGATGCTCTTGAAGCCGCGTTTCTTGAGGAAGGCTTCCGCCAGCCGCTCGCCGCGGAGGGCCATTTCGCGGCGCGGATCAGCCACGGCGAGGCACTCGACCCGCCGTCGGGACGTGGCGTCTTTGGATCGTTGGTTTGACGTGCGTCATCGAGAACGGCCCCGCCACAGGGGTCGGCGTCGCGCCGACTGCGATCTCGCGGCGTCGCGCTTTTCCGCCTAGGTCGCGCCCGCCGTCAGCTCGGCATCGGCCGGCTCGCGTCTCTCGGCCCGCGAGGCCGCAATGGTCTCCGAGGCTTCCATCTGCTTGCGGGCCTTTTCGTCGCGGGCGGCGGCGGCCTGCTTTTTGGCTTCGGCCGAAATGCGCCGTTCGGGAAGCTTACGGGCCTTGCCGATCTTGTCGCGCAGGAAGTACAGCTTGCATCGCCGCACGCGACCGTGGCGAATGGCCTCGATCGCGACGACGTTGGGCGAATGGAGCGGGAAGGTTCGCTCGACGCCTTGGTCGCCGACCAGCCGGCGAACCACGAAGGTCTCGTCGAGCCCCTGGCCGCGACGTGCGATGACCGTGCCCTCGAATTTCTGAAGCCGCTCTCGGCTGCCCTCGACGATGCGCATAGTGACGCGGACGGTATCGCCTATGTCGAACACCAGTTCATCGGCGCGCTTCCTCTTGCTTTCTACCACAGCCATTAACCGGTTTCTCATCTCGCGCCTCTCTTTCCTGATTCAAGCGATGCTGCGGGCCGTCGTGCCGCGGCGCAAGTCGGCGGGTACGGCAGCGCCGCGCGAGGCCTCGCCACCGGCGGGCGGACGTTCGGTTCTTTTCAAGAGATCGGGACGCCGCGATCGGGTTCGCGCTTGGGATTGGGCGCGGCGCCAGGACTCGATCTCGGCATGATTGCCGGACAGCAGGACATCCGGAACCCGCCGGCCGCAAAATTCGCGCGGGCGGGTATAGTGGGGATGCTCTAAGCGTTGATCCTGAAAGGACTCGTCGGCGAGCGAGTCGGCGCTGCCCAAGGCTCCGGGCAGCAGGCGAACGACGGTGTCGATTAGGGCCAGGGCGGCGATCTCGCCGCCGGTCATGACGAAATCGCCGAGGCTGATTTCTTCGGGCTTCAGGATCTCGATGATCCGTTCATCGAAGCCCTCGTAGTGCCCGCAGATCAACAGCAGCCGCTCATGGCCCGACAAACGCGCCGCCACTCTCTGGGTAAACGAGCGGCCCTGCGGACTCAGAAGAATCCGCAGGGCCGCTCGCTCGTCCAGCGCCTCGACGGCCGCGACGGCGTCCACGACGGGTTGACACATCAGCACCATGCCGGGCCCGCCGCCGAAGGGGCGGTCGTCGACTTTGCGGTGCGGCTCGCAGGTGTAATCGCGGAGTTGGTGGAGGTGGATTTCAGTGACGCCGGCGTCCTGCGCGCGGCCCAGGATGCTGGCCCGCAGATAGGGCTGCATACCCTCGGGAAACAGCGTTAGCACGTCGATACGCATCATTCAATCCGAGCATGGGCTGGGGCGCCTGCCTCACTTGCTGGCGATACCTTGCTTCTTCAGAAGACTCCGAACGGTCGCGGACGGCTTTGCGCCGACGCTAAGCCAGTATTTGATGCGCTCCTCGTTGAAGCTGACCTGCCGGCTCTCGTCCCGGTTGGTCGGGTCGTAGGTACCCAGCTCTTCCAGGACGCGCCCGTCGCGCTGATTACGCGATTCGATCGCGTTCAGGCGATAACAGGCGACGTGGGTCCTTCCGAACCTCTTGAAACGCAGCTTTACGGCCATCCGGGTCTCCGGTCCTAAACTGGTCCTTTCTTGCCGGCACGCGTGAACGGTCTGCCGTTCGCCGCAGCCGCTCCGACGATGCGGAGC
>JACZRH010000035.1:0-9202 GCA_022574815.1 Planctomycetota bacterium
GGCTTGTCGTCGGCACCCCGGGGGATTGCGCGAAGACGGCGTCGTTTTGTGACGATGAACGGCAGGTAGCAGCGTCATTTGGGTCGTTTCATCCGCAAGCCAAGAGGAGCAGCGTATGCCCCCGGCGCCCATCAGCGTGCAATCAGGCTCCGCCACATCCAAACCGGGCGCGAAAGGGTCCGAGCCGGACACCGCTTTTCTGAACGCTTTCGTCGAGAGCGTCCAAAGCGTCTTTCAGACGATGTTGGACACGGCCCCGACCCGCCAAACGATCCAGAGCGGCCAGACGACGCAGAGCGAACCGACGGTTACGGCGATTATCGGAATCAGCGGGGCACTCGAGTGCGTGATGCTGTTGCGGTTCCCGTTGCCCACCGCGATGTCATTGGCGGGCAGGTTCATCGGCGCCGTCCCGGGAAGCCTGAACGAAGAGGTGGTCGACGCGATCGCGGAACTGGCAAACATAATCGCCGGCTCGGCCAAATCGAAATTCAACACCGACTCGCCGCTGGAGCTCAGCCTGCCGACGGTCGTGCAAGGCGACGAATTCTGGATCCGCACGCCGCGCAAAGCGGTCTGGCTGGATGTGCCCTTCACGTCGGACGCGGGCGATTTCAATTTGAGCGTCACGTACAACCCCAACTGACGCGCCGAAAGGCTGGATGGCTGGTCGGCAATCCCGACGTGTGGCCCGCGAGTCCGCGAACGGCGAACCATGAAACCGTTTGCCGCTGAACCCTGAACCCGGCCAATTGACCACGCTCCCCGCGTCAAGAACTTCCGCCGATACGGTCACGGAACCCGTGGTCAATTGTGCTTGCGCTTGCGCTTGTACTTGATGCGCTTGTCCTTGTGGTCGAGCGGCTGGTGGTTGCCGGCCCATACGACCACCGCGATCACACGCAGGCGCTTGGGGTCTTTGAAGAGGCCCCGCGGCAAGGTCGCGACGACGCTGTCCTCGAACTCGAGCTCGTCGTCGTCGACCTTGGAGGGCCGATCGAGCGGCACCACGATGGTGATCGGCCGCCCCTCTTCGTCGCACACGGCGCGGCCGTTTTCAGCGACCTGAAACAGCAGCTCGAATTTCTCTCCGGGGCGCGCATTGTCGATCTCCACCTTGTATTCGATCGTCAGTTCCCATTCGGCCGAAACCTCGTGAAGGCGGCCCTTGAGCGAATCGATATCGACTTTGAGGCGCTGGTCGGATCGTGAGGCCCCCGTCGCGTGTGCTGCGAAAATCGCCATCAGACCCAATGGCAATGCAAGACTCTGAACGCGTGTAGGCATGGTGATCTCCGCAAGACCGCTCAAAGGCGGTGCTCCGCGCTCCGAAAGCGCCGGCACGACGGCGACGCGTTCGTTCGCGCCGGGCGGCCGGGGTCTTACCCGGGTCGCCGCATCGCCATCGCATCATAGATCAAAGCGTGTGACGAGCAAGAGTTTCGCGCAACCTTACTAGCCTCCCATTCGGCCGGACAGGCCATCGGCTTGCCCCCCCACCAGGGTCCGGTTGTCCTTCGACATTCGGTCGGCTAGCCTCGTCGGGCTGCCGTCGATCGCCGGCTACTGAGTAAGGTCATGACCGAAGCCCTTGGCGTTGACCCGTTGGCCGTTTGGGCCGTGTTTGCGCTCGTCGCGCTGTTGGCCCGGCGGGACCGGCGGCTTCTGGCGCGACTTCCATTGGCCGGGGCGGTCTGCGTCGTCATGCTGGCGCTGGCGATCGCGGCCTACCGATTCTGGCTGCGGCCCGGCCCGGTTACGTGGGTGGACACCGCTTTCGTACAGTTCATCCTCGCGCTTGGCGGCGGGTTCGTGCTGCCTTGGCTCTTCGTCACGTGTCGAGCCTTCGTCGTGCAGGATCTGGCCCGGGCCGGGTTGCTTCTGCGTCGCGAATTCGCGTGGTTGGCGGCTTGCGTCCTATTGGCCGGAACCGCAACGGGCGCCTACTTCGCATATGGGACCGCGCTGCAAGACCGCGGCGCCTTTGACGATTATGACCGGCTCTTCTACTCCGACCCGATCCGCTACGTTCCCATCATGGAGGGGACCGCGCGGAATCATGAGCAGGTCACACACCGGCACCCCCTCTTCGCGTCGCTCGGCCGCGGGGCCTTTCGCATCGCCGCCACGCTGACCGGCGATCTGCGGGCGCCGGGCGCCGTCAGCAGCGCGGGCGGCGGGCTTTGTCTGGCGTTGGCGGCCTGCTACTTTCGCTGCGTCTGCCGCTCGCGCGCGCTCGGGCTGCTCCTGGCGGCGCTGCTCGGGGTGACGGCCGGGCATCTCATGTTCGCGGCGATACCGGAAACCTATACGCTCTGTGCCGCGTCCTTGATCGGACTGCACCTGCTCGTGGCCTTGCGCTCGCGGCCGGCCGTGCGTCTGCGGCACCACGTCTTCGCGGCAGCTCTGGCGACTGGAATTACGCTAAGCAGCGCGCTCGTGGCGCTGGTCTGCTTTGCAACGAGCGGGATCGGGCGGCGGCCGATCGTATCGCTCGCGCGCTGGGCGGCGTGCGTGATGCTGCTCGGATGCGCGGCGCTGGCGCTTCAGAGCGCCGTGATTCCCGCCGCCGCCGTGCGCGTCGAGCCGCACGAGTACGTCGCGGAGCTTCGCTACCAAGCCAAGCTCCGCGCGCAGGAGGGCCCCCGCGCCGCGACGCCGGCGCATGTGCTGCGTAATCTGTTTCGCGGGCTGCTGTTGGAAAACGTGGTCGCCGCGACACCGGGCCGCACCGAATACGACGGCCGCCCGGTCATCTTCTCCGGCGGATATGAAAGTGCGTTGGGGCGCGGGGCGGCGGGCGTTTGGGTGTTTTGCCTTTGCGGAGCGGGACTCGTCCTCGCAGGCCGCCGCCCGAAACAGGGTCGCACGTTGCGGGCGGCGTCGATTTGTCTGCTGATTTCCGCCTTGATTCACAGCTTCTTCGGCAACGAGCACCTGTTTCTGTTCTCGTGCTTGTTCACCTTCTACGTCGTGGCGATTCTCGCGCACGCCGCGGCGCAGTTGCCGCGCGGCATAGCTATCGGCGTCACACTGTTCTTGACGTTGTTGCTCGGGTGCAATAATGCCCTGTTCGGACGGGCCGTTCTGATCACTTTGGAAGCGATTCAAGTGCCCTGACGCGCAGGGTCACCACGCGAGGAAAACCGACCATGAAACGACGGATTGCCGCGGCACTCGTGCTCATCGCCCTCTTCGCGCTCGTCGGCGCCGGCTGCCGACACGGCTCGCCGACCTCCACAGCGGCGGGCACCGCGTCGCTGCCCGACGGGCGGCCGTTCGATCCGGTCACCGGGCGCGATACGCGCAACTACCCGCCCGATCCGCAAGTTCGCTACGAGCACATCAAGCTGGACCTGCGGTTCGACGATCTGTCATCGCGCTCGTTCGTTTGCACGGAGGAGCTCAGCTTTCAAACCACCGCGCGGCCGATCGAGCGGCTGACCCTCGACGCGGTCGCACTGGACATTCAATCCGTCACGGACGCCGCCGACACGCCGCTCGCGTTCGAGCACGACGGCCGGCGGCTTACGGTGCGGTTCCCGTCCGCGTTGCCGCCGGCGACGCGCGCGACGCTGCGCATTCGATACGAGTGTCGCGAACCGCAGGCGGGCATGATCTTCGCGCTGCCGGACGAGGCTTACCCGGACCGGCCGCTCATGGTACACACGCAAGGCGAGCCCCAGCACAGCCGCGAGTGGTTCGTATGCCACGACTACCCCAACGCGCGCTGCACCACCGAGATCATCGTGACGCTCCCGGCACAGTACAAGGCGCTGGCGAACGGGCGGCTGGTCGAACGACGCGAGCTGGACGATGGCATGGTCCTCTATCACTACCGCCAGGACCAGCCGCACACCTCGTATCTCGTTTCGCTGGTCCTCGGCGAGCTGGAGGTCGTTCGCGAGCAGTGGCGCGGGCGGCCGGTCGAATACTGGGTGCCCCCGCATCTGGCGGACCGCACGGCGCGCACGTTCGCCAAGACGCCGGCGATGCTCGACTTTTTCTCCGATCGGCTGCACTTCGAGTATCCGTTCGCCAAGTACGCCCAGGCGGTCGTCTATCTGTTCCAATGGGGCGGCATGGAGAACACGTCGGCCACGACGCTCTACGAATCGTGTCTGCTCGACGAAAAGGCGGCGGTCGATCAGGACATCGACGGGCTGATCGCGCACGAGCTGGCGCACCAGTGGTTCGGCGACACGATCACCTGCCGGTCGTGGGAGCACATCTGGCTCAACGAGGGCTTCGCGACCTTCATGACCGCGGTCTGGTTCGAGCACGAGCGCGGGGCCGACGACTATGCCTACGGATCCTGGAGCAACTTTCGCAGTGTCGCGGCAGACGACCGGACGGACCTGATCAGCGGCGTCCTGTTCGCGCACTACGACGACCCGTGGGATATTTTCGGCCGCAGCGGGAGCAATCCGTACAGCAAGGGATCGGCGGTGCTGCGCATGCTGCGCCATTCGCTGGGTGACGAAGTGTTCTGGGAGTGCATTCGCGCGTACGTGAAACGCCACGCCTGGACCAGCGCGGAGACCGCGGACCTGCGCCGGGTCGTGGAAGAGGTCTCGGGCCGCAGCTATGAACGGTTCTTCCGCCAATGGCTGCACCGGCCGGGGTCGCCGCATATCAGTGTGCGGTACGAGTGGGACGCGGCCGTGCGGGAAGCGCGCGTAATGCTCGAGCAAA
This sequence comes from Planctomycetota bacterium, assembly GCA_022574815.1. Taxonomy (GTDB): domain Bacteria; phylum Planctomycetota; class Phycisphaerae; order UBA1845; family Fen-1342; genus JACZRH01. The sequence continues at coordinate 4,696 of JACZRH010000035.1, forward strand.
CCCAGGAGATTTCGCAGCGCTCGCCGGCCTTCGTCGCCGACGTGGACGTGTGGCTGGTGGACGAACAGGGCGGCATCGACCGGCACGTCTTGCGGATGGACTCACGCGAGGTCGTCCTGACCGTGCCCGGCGTAAGAGAACCCGCGCAGGTGTGTGTCGACCCCAAACCCGCGCTGCTGGCGAAGTGGGACTTTCGTTTGCCCATGGCCATGCGGATCCACACCGCTGGCGCAGGCCCGACGCTCGGGGCGCGGCTGCACGCCGTCGCGAGTCTGGCCGGCGAGGACCGGGATGATGCACGGGCCGTGTTGCGGTCGATTCTGCTCGATGAATCGGAACCGAAAGGTCTGAGGACGCAAGCCGCCGAGGTGCTGGGATCGATGCAGGCGGTCGCCGCTCGAGACATCCTGCTTGAAGCTCTGGCGCTCGGGCGGGCGATCACGGACCACGGCGTTCGCACCGCGGTCGTTGCAGCGCTGGGCCAGTATCGCGGCGAGCTGGTGATCGAGACGCTCATCCGATTCGCGCGGCACGACGCGACCTACTCGGTCGAGGCGGCCGCGGCCCGCGCCCTGGGCAACCAGGACCCGTGCGAGGCCGTGCTCTCAACGCTACTCGAAACGTGCCGCAAACCGTCGTGGAACGACCAGCTCGAGACTGCGGCGGTCGAGGCCCTGGGCACGCTCGGCGACCCGCGCGGGCTCGAAGCGGCCCTGCATCTGGCCCGCTACGGCCGCCCGTATCGCAGCCGCCCGGCCGGCATCGCCGCGATCGGCAAGATCGGCGGCGAGGAATCCGTGCGCGACGAGGCCCGGCGCTTTCTGATCGATCTGCTGAACGACCCGCAGGACCGCGCCGTCAACGCGGCGATCGACGCACTCGGCTCATTGGGCGACGCGAGAGCCATAGCGGCCCTCGAGCAGTTCGCCGATCGCACCGCGTACGCCGACCGTCGCCGGCGAGCGCTGGACGCCGTCGAGTCGTTGCGTGAAAGAGATTGAGCATCAGCGCGCGACGCTCAGCTTGGCGTTGATCCGCGCAAGAATCGGGCCGGCGCGAGTCGCGCCGGCCCGTGTCCTGCGGCGTGGAAGGTGCGGGCCGCCGAACTCGGGCGGCCGGTGATTTCAGGATGCGCCGTGGTCGGCGCCACGGCATCCAACGTCCCGGACGGAGTCCCAGCGCTTCAATACTCCCGTCGGAGACGGAGCCGGCGGCGCCGCACCTTTTTCGAAACCGCTCTAAAGACAACCTCCACGGCCGAGAGCCCGGAAGAAGGGGTCGATGTCGCCGCCGTTGACACTGCCGTCCATGTTTATGTCGGCGACGCAGAGAATCTCGCATCCCGGATGAGCCGCTTGCCAGGCGATCGGGTCGCCTAGCGCCAGGAAGAACGGATCGATGTCGCCGCCGTTGAACATGCCATCGCAGCCCGCGTCGCCACAGACGGCTCCCGCGCAAGGTGACGAACCCTCGACAATGAAGTCTTCGCCGGCGTTGTTGGTGAAGACGGCGTTGGGGCCGGAAACGGCGTAATCGGCGGCGTTGTTGTTACTGGGGTCGCCGGGGCCGCCCTGGAACTCGAGCGCCTCGGTACCGGCGGTGGGCAGCGGGCCGGGAAACGGCGGGCCGAAGTTCCCGTCGGGGTCGTTGACGATGGCTCCGAGGTTGCTGCCGGTGTAGTTGCTGCCGCCCCAACTGACCCGCCACATGACCGTGCCGAAGTCGTCCTCGAAGGTGAGGCTGCCGGCGGCCATGTAGGAGGCGGGGATCAGGTTGGTCATCACGAAGTCGGGCTGGGCGGGCGGATTGGTCGCGTTCGCAAAATTCGGGCTGGCGATCAGGATGGTGTCGCCGAGGCCTGCATTCGCGACCGGATTCTGAAAATCGATGACCTGCAAGCGGTTTTTGCCGGCCGCGTCATGGACATACAGGCTTGCAAGTTGCAACTGGTTTTCAAAGGGGCCGCGCATGCGAAGCTGTACGGCCTGGGCGGTCGTGTCGCCGTTCACGCCGCCGATCAGCTTCTGGATCTGCATGAGGTGAAACTCGGCGCGGGCGGTGTCGACCGCGAGCGCCACCAGGATCGCGCTCGAGAGGATCCCGAGAAACCTGGTTGATCTTCTCATCTTTTCTCTCCAAATCGAAATCGTGTGTCGTAGCCGAAAGCGATACGCTCCCATTTGACGTTCGCCGTCGAGCCTATCGGCGTTATCGGCTCGTCGAAATCTTCCAACCGATGGACGGGAAGCGACGTTCCCACCCGCAGTCAGATGTCGGGCCGCGAACGCTTTCATGCACGAGGCCGGTGGAAATCTACCCCATTCCCCTTAGTGCCTTAGTGCCTCTATGCCTTCGTCAATCAGCCCGTTCGAGCGACGCCGATCACCGACGCCATGGCGTAATCGCCGGCGTGCGAGATCGAAATCAGGAACTCGCCGATCCCCAGCTCGGCGGCCAGCTCGGCCGTGCGTCCGGTAAGTGTGACGTGCGGCTTGCCGAGCTCGTCCGGCAGGATTTCGATGTCGGTCCACTGGATTCCGCCGCGCCAGCCCGTGCCGAGGGCCTTCAGGACAGCTTCCTTGGCGGCGAAACGGCCGCTCAGCCGCGCGACGCGAGCGCCGGGCGTGGTGCAATACGCCTGTTCGCGCTGCGTGAAGACGCGATCGAGGAAATGGTCGCCGTGGTCGCGGCAGACGCGCTCGATACGCGCGCACAGCACGAGGTCGATTCCGTGGGCAACGATCGGCATGACCGGAGTGTACTCCTCGAAGCCCGCGGGGTCAGCCCGAGCAGACGGTGCGGGGCGACGGCCAATCGCGGCGGTACCGCTCAACGGCCCATCTCGGCGAGTGAGGCGGCCGATCGCGGCATGGGAAACCAAACTTGTATTCGCAGCCCTGTTTCGATAGATTTGGAGCATGGGAGTGTGTAGACCGGTGCTGGATGGGTCTTTCCCTTGAAAAGCTGTAAATCCCGAGCCACTCACAGACAGCTTTCGGATCCCTGGAGGTTTTCCATGCGCGCGAAACCTATTCCGTTCACGTACATCGTCCTGGCGACCCTCTTCGCGATCGGCGCGGCCCGCCTGAGCCCCGCGCAGACCGCGCCGTTCAGCAGCGAACCCTGGCCGGTCAAGGTCGATTCGGGCTGGGTCTCGAGCAACGCCGACGGCCAGGCCGTCGTCTTCTCGACCACCGTCACCGCCGACGGGGCGCCGTGGATACGGCTCAAGTTCGACCAGATTGTGCTGGCCGGCGATCCCATACTCGGCACCGGCTCCATGCTGCAGATCACCTCGCACGATGACGGGGCCTTGCAAATCCTGGATTCCTTCAGCGTCGCGCAATGGCAGAAGACCTCGGCGTACTTCAACGGCGACACAGTCACCATCGAAATCGTAGCGATGCCCAACACCGGCCCCAACCGCTTGGTCATGAGCGAGCTCACCGCCGGCGTGGCGGGCGCCGGCGCCGGCGACTCCATCTGCGGGCCGACCGACGACCGCATTCTGTCGAGCGACCCGCGTGCCGGGCGCCTCTCCACCGGCTGCACCGGCTGGATTTTCAACGACTGCACCCATTGCTTCGGCACCGCCGGCCACTGCATTTCCGATAACCAGAACGGCGTCGTGATGGAATTCAACGTGCCCCTGTCCTCTCCCTCGGGCCAAATCCGCCATCCCGGACCCGAGGATCAGTACGCCGTCGATCCCGAATCGATTCAGAGCAACGGCGGGCAGGGGACCGGCAACGACTGGGCGTATTTCGGCTGTTTCCCCAATTCCGTCACGGGGCTGACGGCTTTCGAGGCGCAGGGTGACCAGTACGACCTGATAGCCCCGCCCCCGGTCGCGGGGCAGGACATCCGCATCACCGGTTACGGCACGGTCTCGTCACCCGTTTCGCCGCAATGGAACCAAGTTCAGAAAACGCACACCGGGCCGTACTTCGCCTTCAGCGGGTCGCGGCTGCAATACCGAGTCGACACGTCCGGCGGCAACTCGGGTTCGCCCGTGATTTACGAGCCGACCGGCGAGGTGATCGGCGTCCACACCCACGGCGGTTGCGAGTCGGCCGCGATGTCTAACACCGGCACCGGCTCGAACCACCCGGGCTGGCAGAGCGCGTTGGCTGTGCCGCTGGGCGTTTGCGAGTGCATCGGGCTGAGCTTCGTCTATCCCAGCGGGCGGCCCGACACGATGGATCCGAACGGCGGAACGACGATCGAGGTGATCGTGCAGCCCGGCGAAAACTTTCCCCAGCCCGACACCGGGCAGTTGCACTACGACGACGGCAGCGGATTCGTGACGATTCCCATGCAACAGATCGTCACCAATCAATACGTCGCGACGTTTCCGGCGCTGTCCTGCGGCGCGAACGTGCGTTACTACTTCAGCGCCGAGGCAACCACGGGCGAGCGGTTCAGCGACCCGAGCAGCGCGCCGACGAATGCGTACGTCGCCCTGGCCGCCACCGGACAAGTCGAGCTCTACGGCTTCAATTTCGAG
>JACZRH010000035.1:9212-24827 GCA_022574815.1 Planctomycetota bacterium
CGGCGCCACGAGCGGCGACTGGGAGCGCGGCGTCCCGGTCAACGACCCCGGCTGGGCTTTCGATCCGATCTCTGACTCGGACGGCAGCGGTCAGGCCTGGCTCACGCAAAACCAGCTCGGCAATACCGACGTCGACAACGGCGCCGTGCGGCTGACCTCCTCCCTGTTCGACCTGTCCGCCGGGAACGTGCTGATCAGCTACGACTACTTTCTGCGGTTGACGAACACGACCGGCGGCGTGGATCGGCTCCTAGTGGAAATCAGCAGCAACGACCTGGCCGGACCCTGGATCGAGATCGCTCGCCACACGACCAATGGCGGGTTGAATTGGCGCAACCATCAGATCGATCAGCCCGCGCTCAACGCGGCGGGCGTTACGATGACGACGGCGATGCGGCTGCGCTTCACAGCCAACGATACCAATCCACAAAGCATCAATGAGGCGGGCCTCGACGCGTTGAGTATCACACAGATCTCGTGCGAACCGCGATTCGGCCCCGGCGACATGAATTGCGACGGCGCGTTCAACGGCGGCGACATCGACCCGTTCTTCCTCGCGCTCGGCGACCCGGCCGCCTACACCGCACAGTTCCCCAAATGCGACATCCTGCTCGGAGACATGAACGGCGACGGTTCGGTGAACGGCGGCGATATCGACCCGTTCTTCGCCTGCCTCGGCGGCGGCGTCTGCCCGTAGGATCGCTGCACCGGAATCCAAGCCGGTTTCCGGTGACAAGTTGCCCTGAGCTCGCATCCGGGCCGCTCGGGGCGCGCTCGTTGCGCGCCCTCCCCGGGAGATGGCACCTTCATCCCTCTCGCCGATAACCGGCCGCGCCCAACGCCGCCGCCGCCGGCGGCTGTGCATGTTCCGTCGTTTTCCATTTCGCGGTGTCGTTCCAAGTAAGGCGCGCAGGAGTCTCCGCCGGCGCTACGACTCGGCGTGTGTCTTCAAGCCGCGCACGACCGGCGCTTGGCCACGGTCGGGATACGACGCGACGCGCGGCTTGCCGCACAGCAGTGCAATTTCGTGTCGCGAGTCGTCGACCGTCCGGGCGTCGCGAAGGTCACGATGGCTGAGTCCATCGCGCAAGGATTTCGCGCTCAACCCGGCGCCGCGCCAGCCGGGCGATGCTTCGTTCAATGTCGCGTATCAACGGAGGTGTACGGTGACGTGTTTCAAAGCCCGCTCCTGTTTCGGCCTGATGATGATCGGCTCGGTCGTCGGTTCCTTGCAGGCTCAGATCATGCAGGAAGCCCTTCTCATTCCCAACAACCTGGTTCAGAGCGACACCTTGGGTTACCACGTGGCGTTCGACGGCCCGATCATCCTCGGCGGCGCGCCCTTCGGCACACACGGCGGCGTCGTGCAGGCCGGCCGTGCGTTTATCTTCGAGTTCCTAGGCGGCGTCTGGCAACACACGCAGGTCCTGCGACCGTCCAGAATACAGCAACAGGCCTTCTTCGGAATCGAGGCCGCCGTCCACGGGAACACCATCGTCGTTTCGGGCCTCGGGGAGGACAATCGCGCGGGCGCCGTGTACCTCTACGAAAGATCCGGCGCAATCGGCGGACCCTGGGCTGAAACGGAAAGGAAGGTCCTGGTCAGCAGGCGGTCCATCGACCTGTTCGGCGGCGGCTTGTCACTGAGCGACGACATTCTCGTGGTCGGCAGCGTCGGGCGGGCCACGCCGTCCGGGTCGGAAACCGGGGCTTCCTTCATCTACGAGCGCAGCGGCAGCACGTGGAACGAGATCGCGATGCTATACCCCGCCGTCGGCACCCCCTTCGGGAACTTCGGTTTTGACTCGGCAATCGCCGGCAACAAGATCATGATCGGCGCCTTGGCGGACGACAATCGCGGGGTATTTCGAGCCGGGGCGGCCTACGTGTTCGAGCTCACCGGCGGCGGGTGGACCGAGAACGCCAAACTGATCGCGTCCGACCCGATCGACTTTGCGGAGCTGGGCATGTCGGTCGCGACGGACCGCGCCGGGACCACCGTGGTCGCCGGCGCGCCGGGCGCACCGGTCGAGGGGGCTGGCGAAGCCGGCGCCGCCTATGTGTTCGAGCGCAACAACGGCACGTGGGAACAAGTCGCCAAACTCTCCGCGCCGGACGCAACGCCAGGTGCTTCGTTCGGTCAGGCGGTGGCCATCGAAGGCAATCTTATCATCGTCGGTGCTTTCCTGGATGGCGGCGGCGTCGGCGCATACTACGTCTATCGTCGCAACGCCGGCGAATGGGTGTTCGACACGAAGATCGCACCGCCGCCTGCCCGACTCACGTACGCGTGGGCTCTCGCGTTGCAAGGCGATCGGGCCGTGATCGGCGCTCCGTTTCACTCACTCAACGAAGGCGCGCTCTATGTGTACACCGGTCTAGCCGCCACGCCCGGCGACATGAACTGCGACGGTGCGTTCAACGGCGGCGACATCGACCCGTTCTTCCTCGCGCTCGGCGCCCCGGCGGTGTATGCCGCGCAGTTCCCCAACTGCAACATTTTGCTCGGCGACATGAACGGCGACGGTTCGGTGAACGGCGGCGATATCGACCCGTTCTTCGCCTGCCTCGGCGGCGGGGCGTGCCCGTAGCCGGCGACGCCGTCATTGCGGTGAAGACGAAGAGGTGAGACCGCCTTCCCGACCGATGCGCGCTTTCGTAAGGACGTTCGGTTTGGCGCGTGGACCGGTAACGGCGTCTTTTTTGAGAACTCACCGGCAGAGCTTTCGTTGAACTGCGGATACATTGATGAGAGTGCGCCTTAATGACGATTCGCGGGTACCTTTTTGCAGACGGGTGGCGCGTCTCGGCCGCCAAAGAGAGCGAGGAATGAGCGGTTTGAAGCTGCGAAGGGGCTCTACTTGCTTCCCGGCAGCGCTGCTGGCCGTTGCGCTCGTGCTCAGCGCGGCATGCTCCGCCGCGTTCGGCCAGTGCATCGAAGGCTGCAGGGCCATTCACACGTTCGTCGGCGAAGCCCGCGGCGACATGCTCGGCTGGAAGACCAACAATGTCGGCGATCTTACTGGCGACGGCGTGAACGACGTCGTCATCACCGCGCCCGGACACGCCAATAACAGTGGAAAGATCTATGTCTACGACTCCGCCAATGGAGCGCTGCTGTTCGACGCCGTCGGCGCCCCGGGCTGGCGTCTGGGCGTCGACGCCAACGGCGTTGGCGACGTCAACGACGACACCGTCCCCGATGTCATTGCCGGTGCCCCGTTTTCCGGGACCGGACGCGCGATCCTCTATTCCGGTGCTGACGGATCGGTGTTGCACACCTTTCCCGGCGAACAGAGCGCGGCCGAGTTCGGCCACCGCGTCGCCGGCGCCGGCGATGTCAACGGAGACGGTACGCCGGATATCCTGATCACCGCCCGCCGCCACGACCTCGGTCCCAGCGCGGACGTGGGACGGGCGTATCTCTACTCCGGCGTCGATTTCGCTTTGTTATGCACCATCGATGGGCAAGCCGCCGGCGACCAGTTCGGCAGCGGGGCCGGCACCGCCGGAGACCTCGATGGCAATCGACGTAGCGAGATCGTCATTGGGGCACCCAACGCGGGTCTCAACCATCGCGGACGCGGATATGTTTACCGTTTCGACGGTCCCGGCTGCACGCTCGTGCATACGCTCGACCCGCCCGGCAGTGCGGCCGGGCTGGGCTCGCTGTTCGCCAACGGCGGACACGACGTCGATCGCGACGGAACGCCCGATGTGTACGTCGGTGATTTCCCTGGAAACCGCGCCCACGTTTTCTCCGGCGTGGACGGGCGGCCGATCCTGAGTCTGTCGGGCAGCGGCGGGTTCGGGCTCGGCGAATTGATCGAAGACGTCAACGGCGACGGCCATGCGGACCTGATTCTCGCCGCGTGGGTCAGCAACGTCGGCGGCTTCCAGGCCGGGCAGGCCTTCGTGTATTCCGGCCGCGACGGCTCCGTGCTGCAGTCCTTCACGCACGACGTGCCCGGCGCGCAGTTTGGGTTCGATGCCAAAGGCCTCGGCGACGTCGACTTCGACGGCAAGGCGGACTACGTCATCGCCGCCGCGGCGGACGGCGGGAACCGCGGCAAGGTGTACATCATCGCCGGCCAGATCCTTCGCACCCCGCCCGGCGACTTGAACTGCGACGGCGCCTTCAACGGCGGCGACATCGACCCGTTCTTCCTCGCGCTCGGCGACCCGGCGGCGTACACCGCGCAGTTCCCCAACTGCGACATCCTGCTCGGCGACATGAACGGCGATGGCGCGGTGAACGGCGGCGATATCGACCCGTTCTTCGATTGTCTCGGCGGAGGCGTGTGTCCATGACCTGATGAGGTTACAATCGGGTACGATGGCTTCGGGACCGGACCAGTGGGCCAGGCGACCGTCGCATTTGGAAAAGTCATCTGTCTTTCGCCGGAGGGCGTGGAAATGAAAAGGGCACGCGTTGATTTCGGTGGCCTAGGGGCTTTCACGGCGCTCGCCATTCTTGGGCCGGGGAACGCGGCAACCGCGCAGCCTGCGCCGACCCGCAGCGAGCGAGCAATCGTCTCGGTCGATTCGCAATTCGTTGAGAACACCGAGAAGAAATCGGCGAGCGTTTTCTCGACGACCGTCCGTGCGCCCGGCGCGCCGTGGCTGCGGCTCCGCTTCAAGGAAGTGCTGCTTGCCGGCAGCCGACAGCGGGGGAACGCGAGCTACCTGCTGCTCACCTCCGTGCGCGACGGAGCTTTCCAGATTCTGGACAGCGTCCACCTCACGCAATGGCGAAACAAGTCCGCGTACTTCAACGGCGATGCGGTGACCGTCGAGATTATCGCATTCCCCGGCACCGGACCCAACCGGGTCGCCATCGGTGACGTCACGGCCGGCGAGCCGCCAGGGGACCCGGAGTCCATCTGCGGGGGGACCGATGACCGACTGCCGTCTGACGATCCGCGCGTCGGCCGCTGGATTCGCGGCGATTCTCCCATACCGCCTTGCACCGCGTTCATCATCGACGATGCAAATCACTGCATGCTCTCGGCCGGTCATTGCGCGGGCGCCGTGGGTACGGTGCTGGAATTCAACGTGCCGTTTTCCGATCCGGTCACCGGTGAGCGTCGCCATCCGCCGCCGGAGGATCAATACGCCGTTGACGATACGTCCATGCAGTCATTCTTCGGAGCGATCGGCGACGACTGGGCCTACTTCGGCTGCTTTCCGAACAGCAACACAGGCTTGACGCCCTACGAAGCACAAGGCGCGTTTTTCACTCTCGCCTCAAGCCCGCCACCGGTCGTGGGACAGGACGTTCGCCGCACGGGCTTTGGCACCACGCGCAACACGGGCGCGCCGCTGGAGTGGAGTCTCGCCCAAAAAACCCACGTCGCGCCCTACGTTGGTTTCGCCGGTACCACGCTGCACTACCTGACGGATTCAACGAGCAGCGACTCCGGCTCACCCGTGATGGATGAACAAACCGGCGAATTGATCGCCATCCACCGGGGCGGCGGGTGCATGTCCGCAGTTGGAGCCAATCAGGGTGTCGGTGTCAACAATGCCGGTCTCAGAATCGCCCTGGCCAATCCCAGGGGTGTATGCATGCCCACACGGTTCGAATTCGCTTACCCCACCGGGCGCCCGGAAGTTGTCGCTCCGGCCGGCGGCACGCTGGTTGACGTCGTTATCCTGGAAGCGAGCGGGGTCGTTCCTCAACCGGGGACGGGCATGTTTCATTACGACGCCGGCGCCGGCTTGATCAGCGTGCCCATGGCGCAGACGGACCCGAATGTCTACCAAGCGTCCTTTCCCACGGCGTCCTGCCCGACCCCCATTCGATACTTCTTCAGCGCCGAGGATACCGCAGGCACGACGTTTCGGGATCCGCCCGGCGCACCGCAGTCGGTCTACAAGACACTCGCAGCGTCGCGCCTTGCGTCGTCAATCGCTGCGCGAGAGAGCTTCGAGGGCGGTCTCCCGCCGGACTGGTCGGCCACCGGCCTCTGGCACGTCACCGGCGCGTGCCCCTTAGGGCTGGCGTGCGACGGGACATTATTTGCGTACTATGGGCAGGACGCGTCGTGCAATTACAGCACAGGCGCCCGCACCGTCGGCTCGCTATTGTCGGCGCCCATCGCGCTCCCGATCGTTTCCGCGTTCGGGAGGATCGTGCTGAATTACTGTCAGAGCCTCGCTCTGGATTCTTTTACCGACCGCGTGGAAGTTCGGGTCAACGGTGAGAAGGTCGATTTCTTCCCCGAGCGGACCAACCAACGGAGAACGCGAGCCGTCGACATTACCCGCTTCACAGGCCAGACGATTCAAGCGGAGTTCTTCTTCGACAGCGTCGATGCGACCGCCAACTTCAATCGCGGCTGGCAAATCGACCTCGTCGAGATCGTCGCGAGCCGGCCGGTCTGCGATCGAGCGGGCGACCTTAACTGCGACGGCGCCTTCAACGGCGCCGACATCGACCCCTTCTTCCTCGCCCTCGGCGACCCGGCGGCTTACACCGCGCGGTTCCCCAACTGCGACATCCTGCTCGGCGACATGAACGGCGATGGCGCGGTGAACGGCGACGATATCGACCCGTTCTTCGCCTGCCTCGGCGGCGGTGCGTGCCCATGATTGGGGCCGAAGAATCCTCGAGCGCGCCACGTACCGCCGGGGCATTCCTTTCTTGATCTCCGTTGATCCGCAGCATGAACTCGCCCCGGGCAACCGGAGCGTTGCCGTGGTCGCCTGATCGGTCGGGCGGGATTTGACAATCGTGCCCGACCTCTCACAATATGCTGGTTTCGCGAGACCCACCTCGCGTTGGCGCTCGCGGGCGGCAGCGCCGGGGTGATTGTGCATAGGAAACAGCGCGCTTGTTCACCGAGACACAGCTTCGAGAACCCTCGCGAACCGGGCCGGTCGGGCTCGGACGCTGGAGCCCGAATGGTTCCACGGCCGCGACCGGCGAGGGCGCGCTGACCGAGGCGCTGCACCACGTCAGCCGGCCCGTACACCTCGTCGATCTCGGCGACGGGCGGCGAGGCGTGGCCCGAGACGGCGTCGCGACCGTCGGGTGCGACGGGCCCCAGACGGCGGGTGACCTGCCGTTGGTCGGCTTCGCGCCCTCCGTGCGACCTGAACAGCTCGGTGACTCCGCTTTTCGTGCGGCCCACGGGCTGCGCTACGCCTACGTCGCCGGCGCGATGGCCAACGGCATCGGCTCGGTCGAGATCGTAGAGGCCATGGGCCGAGCGGGGATGATCGGGTTCTTCGGAGCGGCGGGCCTCGACCTGCGGCGCATCGAAACCGCCATCGATCGGATCCAGCAGAACCTCGGCGCGCTGCCCTTCGGCTTCAATCTGATCCATAGTCCATCCGACCCGCGGCTCGAGGCGGGGACCGTCGACCTGTACCTGCGGCGCGGCGTGCGGCTGGTGAGCGCGTCGGCGTATCTGGACCTGACGCTTGCATTGGTGCGTTACCGCGTCACGGGGATCGAGCGCGACGCGGACGGCCGCGTTGTTGCGCCGAATCGCATTATCGGCAAGGTCTCGCGGGTCGAGGTGGCCCGCAAGTTCCTCAGCCCGCCGCCGGAACCGATGCTGTCCGAGCTCGTGGCCGACGGGACGATCCGCCCGGAGCAAGCCCGCTGGGCGGCTTCGATTCCGATCTGCGAAGACCTGACAGCCGAGGCGGACTCGGGCGGGCACACGGACAACCGGCCGGCCTTGACCCTTTTGCCGACGATGCTGGCGTTGCGCGACGAGGTGCACGAGCGCTTCGGGTATGAGTGCCCGCCGCGCGTCGGCATCGCCGGCGGGATCGCGACGCCGAGCTCGGCGGCGGCGGCGTTCGCGATGGGGGCGGCGTACATCCTGACCGGGACGATCAATCAGGCCTGCCGCGAGGCGGGAACGTCGGACGCCGTCAAGCGGATGCTCGCCGACGCCAGCCAAGCCGACGTGACGATGGCGCCGGCGGCCGACATGTTCGAGATGGGCGTCAAGGTGCAGGTGCTCAAGCGCGGGACGATGTTTGCGCTGCGTGCTCGAAAACTCTACGAGCTTTACCGCACTTGTGCCGATCTGGACGATATACCCGCGGTCGATCGGCTGGCGCTCGAGCGCGATTACTTTCGCGGGTCGCTCGAGCAGACCTGGGCCCGGACGAAGCACTTTTTCGAGCAGCGCGATCCGGCGCAGCTCGAACGGGCCGCACGCGACCCGAAGCACAAGATGGCTCTCGTCTTTCGCTCGTACCTGGGGCAATCGTCCGAGTGGGCCAACCGCGGCGAGCCGTCGCGAAAGGTCGATTACCAAATTTGGTGCGGGCCGGCGATGGGCGCCTTTAACGAATGGACGCGCGGCAGCGCTCTCGCACAGCCCGAGAACCGCGACGTCGTCACCGTCGCGTTGAATCTGCTCGTCGGGGCCGCCGCCCTGACGCGGGTCGGCTGGCTGCGGACTCAGGGAGTGCCGCTACCGCCGGGCGCGCAGCGCTTCGCCCCGCGAACACACGCTGAACTCGACGCACTACAGCGGTAAGACGAAAGGGAGAACCCAAACTGGACACGACCCGGGCCGACAATTCGAATGCACGGCAGCGGCCGATCGCCATCGTCGGCATGTCCTGCCTGTTTCCCGACGCGCCCGGGCTGCACGAATACTGGCGGCTGATTCGGCATTCCCATGACGCGATTCGCGACGTGCCCGAGTCGCACTGGTCGGCCGCAGACTACCTCGGCGAAGGCCCCAAGACGCCGGATCGGACCTATTGCACGCGCGGGGGATTTCTCGCGCCGACGGATTTCGATCCGGTCGAGTTCGGCATTCCGCCGGCGACGCTCGAGGCGACCGACACGGCCCAGTTGCTCGCCCTCGTGGTGGGCAAGCGGGCACTCGCAGACGCCGGCTACGGGCCGCAGCGCGATTTCGACCGCACGCGCGCGAGCGTGATCCTCGGCGTGACCGGGACGCAGGAGTTGGTCATTCCGCTGGGAGCGCGGCTGGGGCACCCGATCTGGAAGCGGGCCCTCGCCGACGCCGGCGTGGCGCCCGAGATCGCCGAAAAGGTCGTACAGCAGATTTCCGATTCGTACGTCGACTGGCAGGAAAACTCCTTCCCCGGGCTGCTCGGCAACGTCGTCGCCGGCCGCATCGCGAACCGGTTGGACCTGCACGGCACCAACTGCGTCGTCGACGCCGCCTGCGCCAGCTCGCTCAGCGCCGCCTATCTGGCGGTGCTCGAGCTCGAGGCCGGCCGCTGCGATCTCGCGCTGACCGGTGGGGTCGACGCGCTCAATGACATCTTCATGTTCATGTGCTTCGCCAAGACGCAGGCACTCTCCGCCGGCGGCGACGCGCGGCCCTTCTCTGCCGACGCCGACGGGACCGTGATCGGCGAGGGCATCGGCATGTTGGTGCTCAAGCGGCTCGAGGACGCCGAGCGCGACGGCGACCGGGTCTACGCCGTGCTGAAGGGCATCGGCACCTCGAGCGACGGCCGCTCGCAGAGCATCTACGCCCCGCGCTCCGAAGGCCAGGCAATCTCGCTGCGCGACGCCTACCGCGTAGCCGGCGTCGATCCCGCGACGGTCGAGTTGATCGAGGCGCACGGGACCGGGACCAAGGTTGGTGACGTGGTCGAGTTCGAGGCCCTGAAGACCGTCTACCGAGAGGCGCGGGCCGACGGCCGATGGTGCGCACTCGGCTCCGTCAAATCGCAGATCGGCCACACCAAGGCCGCGGCCGGAGCCGCGAGCCTGATCAAAGCGGTCCTGGCGCTGCACCGCCGCGTCCTGCCGGCAATGATCAAGGCCGAGAAGCCCAATCCGAAGCTCGGCCTCGACGAAAGCCCGTTTTACTTGTCCACCGAGACCCGGCCGTGGTTCGTCCGAGACGATTCGCCCCGCCGCGCCGGCGTCAGTTCGTTCGGCTTCGGCGGCAGCAATTTTCACGCCGTGCTCGAGGAGGCGCCGAACAGCGCGCACGAGGTCGCCTGGGACGAGTCGGTCGAGATTTTGGCGTTCTCGGCGTCCACGCCGGAAGGTCTGCGAGAAAAGCTCGACGAATGGTCACAAGCCCAGGCGGACGGGCTGAGCTGGGAGGAGCTGGGCCGCAAGGCCGCCGATTCGCGCCGCGCCTTTGGCGGGGCGGACGCCTACCGGCTCGTGCTGGTCGTCGAAATCGACGATGACCCGGCCAAGCTGCTCGCGTCGGCCAAGGACGCGCTCGCACGAAACGGTACCGACGAGGGCTGGCACTTCGGCAACGTCTTTTTTCACGGCCCGGACGAACCCGGTCAGATCGCATTCCTGTTCCCCGGGCAGGGCAGCCAGTACGTCGGCATGGGCCGCGACGTGGTGTGCCTGTTTCCCGAGGCACACGACGCCGTCGCGCGCTGCGATGGAATGGACGGCCAAGCTGGCCGACTGACCGATCACATTTATCCCATACCGGCGAACTGCAACGAAGACCGATCGAAACAGGCGGCCGAGCTGACCCGCACGGAAAACGCCCAGCCCGCGCTCGGCGCCGTCAGTCTGGCGATGCTGCGGACGTTGGAGCGCTTCGGCATCCGGCCGCACTTCGTCGCCGGGCACAGCTACGGCGAGCTCGTCGCGCTGCGGGCCGCCGGATGCCTCGACGACGACACGCTGCGAAAACTCTCGGCGCTGCGCGGTCGGCTGATGGCCGAAGGCGATGAAGATCGCGGGACCATGCTCGCGGTGCAGGCGCCGCTCGAGGAGCTCGACCGCCTGCTCGAGCAAGAGGACTTCGACGTCGTCGTCGCTAACCGCAACACGCCGTCGCAGGGGATCCTCTCGGGCAGCCGAGCGGAGATCGAACGCGTCGGCAAGACGCTCGAAGCCAAGGGCTGGCGCACGCGACTGCTGGAAGTTTCCGCCGCGTTTCACAGCAAGTTCATGGCGGCGGCGCAGGAGCGCTTTCGAGCGGCCCTCCAGCACATCCGCTTCGAGCCTTCCAAGCTGCCCGTGCTGGCGAATTGCACCGGGTTGCCGTACCCGCTCGACCCGGCGTCGATCCGCGACCTGCTGGCCCGCCAACTGACGCAGCCCGTGCGTTTCGTCGATGAGATCCGCCACCTGTACGAGGCCGGCGTGCGGACTTTTGTCGAGGTCGGGCCGAAGAACGTGCTAACCGGGCTGGTGCGGAACATTCTGCAAGGCAAGCCGCACCACGCATTGGCGATGGACGCTTCGGTCGGGCGCGGCTCGGGCATCGCCGACGTCGCGCGGGTCGTGGCGCTCGTGGCGGTCGTCAGTCAGACCGTCGATCTGGGAGCGTGGGAGCGTCCGCTGCTTGACCGCCCGACACCCGGCATGAGGATACCGCTGCTCGGAGTCAACTATCGGTCCCCGAGTTCGCCGCAACGCGGTCAACTCGCTCTCGCAACCGAATCGGTTCGTGGAACCCACCCCATGAAAGATCGTGAATTACCGCAGTCGCGCCGTGAAGCACCGGCGCTAAGATCGAACGAAACTCGCGGCGAGCCGCACCCGCCCGATGCGCCGCGTGCGACCGCCGCGTCCGCGCGGCCGCCGGCGCCCGCGTCGCCGGGAGGCAGCACCATCGAGGCCGAGCCGATGACACACGCCATACAGCTCGTGCAAGACGGGCTGCGTGCGATGCAGGCGTTGCAGCAGCAGACGGCCGCCGCCCACCAGCGTTTTCTGGAAGGCCAGGAGCGGGCCCAGCAGACGTTTCAGATGTTGATGGCGAATCACCAGCGGCTGGTCGAGCGCGTGTTGGGGCTGCCCGTATCGGCGCCGTTGCACCCGCCGGCCGATCGAGGTATCGCCGCATATCAACAAGAGACGCCCGCCGCGGTTCCGGAGTCCTTCGCGACGCCGAGTGCTGCGTCGCTTGCGGCCAGACCGCTGCCGACCGAGCCGCCGATCCCGATCGCGCCCGCAGCGACTCCGCCCGCCGCCGCCGCACCTACGACGGGCGGCAACGGCGGCCTGCCCCCCCTCGAAGCGACCCTCCTTCAAATCGCCAGCGAAACCACCGGCTACCCGCTCGATCGGACGCACCTCGATCTGGACCTGGACGCCGACCTGGGCATCGACCGCATTCGGCGCGTCGAGATCGTGTCGCTCCTGCGCGAGCGCGTCGAGAATCTGCCGGGAATGGCGGCGGCGCAAACCGACCGCTTTCGCACGCTGCGCGAGATCGTCGATTTCGCCCGCAACGGCGGCAACGGCGAGGTGCCTTCCGCGAGCCCGTTGGAAAGCGAATCGAAACCCGCGGTTGACGCTTCCGCACGGTCCGACGCCGAACCCGCATCGTCCACCGCCGCATCCGCCGCCGGAGGTTTCGAGGGCGTGCTCCTGGAGGTCGTATCCGAGCTGACGGGCTATCCGGTCGAGATGCTCGAGCTCGACATGGACATGGAAGCCGATCTCGGGATCGATTCGATCAAGCGGCTCGAGATCCTCTCGGCGGTCGAACGGCGCATGCCGGAGCTGCGCTCGGTGGATTCGCAGTACATGGGCAGCTTGCGCACACTGCGCAACATTATTGAATACATGCGCCAGCCGGCCGACGAAGCCGGTTCCGAACGAGCCGAATCGCCGACGTCCGCGCCGCCCGTCGAAACCGAACGACCGGCCGTGGCCGAATCCGAACAATCGGCTGTGGTCGATGCGCTCGAACGCAAGGTGCTCACCGTGGTTGCGCTTTCGGACGCGGAGCCGGCGACGCTTGCGATCGCACCCGATCGCGAATTGTGGGTGACGGACGACGGCACGCCGCTCGCGCCCGCCCTCGTCGCGGCCCTCGAATCCAAGGGGCTGCGCGCGAAAGTGGTCGAAGCCGCCGCCGAACCGCCGGCTGCAGGCGATGCGTCCGTCGGCGGATTGATTTGCCTTGCCGCACCGAACACCGTCGACGGCTTCTCGGCCGACGGTGACTCGGCGCGTTTCCTCAAGTCGGCGTTCAAGATGACCAAAGCGCTTCATACCGATTTGACAGAATCCGCCCGGACCGGCGGAGCCCTGTTCGCCACGATCAGTCGACTCGACGGGGCGTTCGGCCTGCGAGACGGCGGACCCGACCCCGTGCCAGGCGGCCTCGCCGGACTCGCCAAGACCGTCGCTCATGAATGGCCCGAGGTCGCTTGCCGCGCGCTGGACGTAGCCAGAGACTGGGACGACGATCGGGCGGCGGCGGCGATCGTCGACGAGCTGAGCTCGGACGGTCCTGTGGAAGTGGGACTCGGCCCGGCTGGCCGCTACGGTGTTCAACTGGATTCACAGTCTATTTCGTGCGGAGAATTCCCACTGCAAACCGGCGACGTTGTGGTCGTCACGGGCGGCGCGCGAGGCGTCACTGCCGAAACCGTCGCCGCCCTGGCGCGGCAGGTCAAGCCGACGCTGGTGCTGTTGGGGCGTTCACCCAAACCGGAGCAAGAGCCGGAATGGTGCGCCGGGCTCGAAGACGAACAGGAAATCAGGAAGGCCCTGCTGGCGAATGCGTTCGACGGGCGCAAGCCCAAACCGGCGGAGTTGGAACGTGCGTTTCGCTCGCGAATGGCCTCCCGGGAGATCGCACGCAATCTGGCGCGCATCGAACAGGCCGGCGGGCGCGTACTCTATCGCTCGGTCGACGCGCGCGACGCGGAGGCGGTGCGTTCCGTGCTGGCCGAGGTTCGCGCCGCCGAAGGTCCGATCCGCGGGATCATCCACGCCGCCGGCGTAATCGAGGATCGCCGCATCGAGGACAAATCAACGGACGCGTTCGAGCGTGTGTTTGACACGAAGGTGGGCGGGCTGGCGGCGCTGCTGTCCGCGACGCAGGCCGACGATTTGAAGGTGATTGTGCTGTTTTCGTCGGTCAGCGGACGCTTCGGCCGCGTCGGGCAGGTCGATTACGCGATGGCCAACGAGGTGCTCAACAAAACCGCGCAGTGGCTCGCCCGGCGGCGCCCGAGCTGCCGCGTTGTCTCGATCAATTGGGGCCCGTGGGCCGGCGGCATGGTCACGCCCGCGCTGCAGCGCGTGTTCGCCGGCGAGGGAATCGGTTTGATCCCGCTCGAGGCCGGCGCGAATGCCCTGGTGCGCGAGCTATGCGATACGAACGGCGCGGTCGAGGTTGTCATCGCGGCACCGGACCGCGAGCCGGCGAAACGAATGACCGCGCAGCCCGGCCCGCCGGCGGTGCATGGCACCACAAACAAAGCCGCCGATTCGCGTAACGGCGAATTCACACTGGCCTTCGAGCGGCGCCTCGATCGAAGCCAACATCCGTTCCTCGACTCGCACGTCATCGGCGGGCATCCCGTGCTGCCGATGGTCATGATGCTGGAGTGGCTCGGCCATGGGGCGCTGCACCACAACCCCGGATTGCTGCTGCACGGGTTCGACGGCTTTCGGATTCTCAAGAGCGTCGTGCTCGACAACGGGCCGCGCGAGCTGCGTGTCGTCGCGGCGCGCGCCGTCCCACAGGACGGATGCTACGCGGTGGACGTCGAACTGCGCGGCGGCCCCGCGTCGGGCGAGGTCGTCCACGCGCGCGGCCGGGCGCTGCTGGTCGACCGGCTGCCGGATTCGCCGCCAAGCAAGAGATCGTCAATGCCGGCAAGCGGCAGCTACCCGCATGACATCACGAAGGTGTACGGGAAGATCCTATTTCACGGGCCGGTGTTTCAGGGGCTCGGGCGTGTGCTGGGCGTTTCCGAACGAGTCATGACGGCCGAGGTGCGATCGGCTCCGCCGCCCGAGAAGTGGATGACACACCCGCTGCGCAGCAATTGGTTAACCGATCCGCTCGCGCTGGACGCCGGAATACAATTGGGGCTGCTCTGGTCTCATGAGCGGACCGGCCATATTGCTCTGCCGAGCTGTGCCGCGCGCTACCGGCAATATCGCTCGGCGTTTCCGAAGGACGGTCTGATCGCCGCGCTCGAGGTGCTCGAATGCGACGAGCGCCGCCTGGTGGCCCACGTGACGATCACCGACGACGCGGATCAGATCGTAGCACGACTGGAGCGCGGCGAATGGTACGCGTACAGGCCCGACCCGGACACGGTCGAATCCGTTGCGGCGGTGGGCGCACGGGCGTAGTGGGGAAAGGCGTGCATGGGTGACGCTTCGCCAATCGCCGTGGTCGGTCTGGGGGGGCTGTTTCCCGATGCGCCGACGCTCGAAGCCTATTGGCGCAACATCGTCGGCCGGGTCGACACGACGCGCGAAGTCCCCCCGGGGCGGTGGAGTCTCGATCCACGCGACCTGCTCGATTCCGAAGGCGGGCCGGACAGCGTGCTCTCGACGCGGGCCTGTTTCGTGGAGGCGTTCGAACTCGACGCGGAAGGGCTCGCCCTCGATCCCGCTCTGCTGCGCGATCTGGACCCGCTCTTTCACCTGGTCCTGCATGTCGGCCGCGCGGCTTGGCGCGGCGGCGAGACGCGGACACTCGATCCCGAGCGGGTGGGCGTGATCCTGGCGGCCATCGCGCTGCCCACGGACGCCTCGTCGGCCCTGACGCGCGAGCTGCATGGAGAGTGGTTTGAAGCCCAAGTGCTCGGCGAGCGGCGCGGCGAACAATACGAAAGCGGTCGCCGGACCTCACCGCTGAACGCCCGCGCAACGGGGCTCCCGGCCGGCCTGCTGGCGACGGCCCTTGGGCTGGG
>JACZRH010000298.1 GCA_022574815.1 Planctomycetota bacterium
GGCGACTCAGCTACGGCGCACTCAGCCGATCCGGGCGCCGTAGTTCTTGTCGACCCATTGGCGGTACTCGCCGCTGACGACCTTCTCGACCCACTCCTTGTGGTCCAGATACCAGCGCACGGTCTTGCGCAGTCCGGTGTCGAAGGTCTCTCGTGGAGTCCAGCCGAGCTGGTCCAGGATCTTCGACGCGTCGATTGCGTAGCGCAGGTCGTGCCCGGGACGGTCATCGACGAACCGGATAAGGCTGCGGTGAGAACGATGTTTCGATTTCGGCCGGAGCGGCCGTGTCCAACTGCATTAGCAGCTTGAGCATCGTGCGATTCGCCGAGCTGATTCCCGACGGAGAGCCACGAACACAGGAGTCGGGAAGAGCGACTATCAAGTTGAAGCGACTGGACGGGATGACGCTTGGCGCGCCGAGAAAGTCGTTCGTCTGCCTATGCGATGTGCGCGTTGCGACGAACGCTTGCGTGGCACGAAACCGATACGCAAAGTCCCCGATGAAGCCAATGGAGCTGTCGTCGTACTGTTCAAAGTTGTCGGCCAAGTCGAGTTGCACGTGTACGCGCGCAACGGATTTTCCGACCTCCTCGTCAATGTTCACTTCGATGCGCGTGATGTCACTTAGCTCCTTCGCCTCTTTGAACGTAGGCGTTTCGTCGCAATGTCCAAAAGTGACGATCTGCGCCTGATCGCCGAGGTTGTAAACGCGACGCGACATGTCGGCCCAGACATCCTGAAAGTAGCGCAACGCGACCACGTCATAGGCGCCGCTGGCGCGACGGGAAGACGGGATCCAGCAGATGATCACCGTATAATTGGCCGCCAAAAGGCCGGTCTGCTCGACGTACTCCTGGATGCCGGCCGGCAGGCTCCCGATCAGCGCCTCCCAATCTCGAACCTGGTTGGCCGGCCTCGTTCGCGCGGCGACTCGCCGCTTGATCTCCTCGACCTCCGGTCGAATTCGACCCAGTAGCGCTTCCGTGTTCGCCGGCTCGGCACCCTGCGTCCAGCGCGTGACCGTGCTCGGATCTACGTCGCACCAGCCAGCAATCCCCTTCTTCGAAACGCCAGGTATCGCAAGAATGCTTTGCAGTTCTTCCATAAAGACCGATTTGTTCATCCGTCGTGTTCTCCGCGTGCAATCAGGACTTCGGACCGCCTTTGCAACCAAGTGACGCAATTCTGGTTGCAAGAACGCAATTTTGCGTGCAAGCACGCAATTTTGCTTGACTGCGTATAGCTGATGCTATACAATTCCAGTGGAAATTGCAAGTGTGGCGGCTACACTCTTATGGGTCCTTTCGACCGCTCGACCTAGGAGGCGGGCCATGAGAGTGCAATTCGCCGAATTGTTGGAGATGGTGAAGAGCCATGAATGGCGGTTCCTGCGGACACTAACGCGCCATGATGACGACATGAAAGTCACGCGAATCTGGGTGTTCGCGCCACCGAAAGGCATGGCGGACGAACCCTTGGTCGCGTTAGGTGACGCGGACGGGACGGTGAGTCGTGCCACATTCGAGCGAATCAGAGATTTCTTGCGGGGATACGGGCTCTGACGTTCGTGAGGCCTTCCCGTCCGAAGTATGGGAGAAGGCTGAACACCTCTCGAAGCGTTATCGGGTCTCAATCGATTCCGATCCGGACGGCGGCTTCCTCGGTTCATCGCAGGACTTTCAGCGTATCTTCGCCGAAGGCAAAACGCCCCAAGCATGCTTCAGCGCCGCTCAGACACTGATTGCCGTGTCCATCGCCACGATGCTCGCGAACGACCAGCGCATCCCCGAGCCGATAGGCAGCGGCAAGCGCGACCGGCAGATCAACTTCCGCGTCAGCGGCGAGGAAAAGGCCCGGATGGAAGCCGCCCGAAAACGGCGCGGCTTTGAGGGTATGGGAGACTTCGTGCGAACCGCCGCGCTAGGCGTCGCTGACGAGATTCTCGGCCGGCCGTAAACGGGCTGCTTCGCCTTTCCCTTTCCACCGAGATGGACCCAATGTACTCGCGGGAAGCGAGATTCCACGATCGGAGCATTTGCCCCAACCGTCAAGGCCACGGAACCGCGTCGGGCACGAATTGCCGCACGTCGGCCAGCCCCTGGCGCGACGCGGCGTACGTGGCGTAGCGCCCCACCAGAACGATGTGCAAGGTCTCCAGGCGGCGCGGCTCTTCGCGAACGTACGCGGCCAGCCCCTGGCGCTGAAGCTCGCTGCGGAAGTTCTCGGCGTTGCTCGCCTTCTGAAACGCCCCGCACTGCACGGCGAAGTGCGTCGGCCGGAGCGCGAGCCGCCGCCGCGCCGCGGCCGCTTCGCCGCTGAAGGGGTAGCGCTCCGCGATCCGCCGAAAGACAATCTGGGCCTCGCCCCAGCGGCCGGACCGTTCGTAGCAGCGACCCAACTGAAAGTGAATCCGGCCCGCCGGCGGAATCCCGGGCATTAGCGCCGCGGCCTGCTCGTAGGCCCGTGCGGCGGCGTCGAACTGCTGCTCCTCGAAGTACAGCGTGCCCAGCACCGCATGAGCTTTCCAGACCACGTCGGGGTCGGGTTCGCCCCCCACGCAGCGGCGCAGGTCGGCGAACGCCAGCGAACGCTGCCCCGACTTGGCGTGGGACATGCCGCGCAGGTACAGCGCCCGGGCCAAGCCCGGCAGGTCCTGGGCGTTGTTGACCACCAGCGAGAGGCGTTGGATCGCGCGCGGGTACTGCCGCCGCTCATAGGCCCGCTTGCCCTCGGCCAGCCACACTTTGTATTGCGGAGACAGACCCGTGCAGCCGCCGAGCACGATCAGCCCGAAGCCGAAAGCCACGCTGCGCGCCATCCTACCCATCGGCGGGAGCGTAACCGAGAATCCGCCACGACGGAACCGCCGGCCCGGAATTGACTCGTCATGGGCCGGCTTCTACTATCGAAACCACGACCGAGGCGGCGGGCCGGCTGCCCGGCGACTCTCTGTGTGGATTGGAACGGACGCAGGTTGCGGCATGGGTAGACCCGAGACCCTCGGCGCGTTGAAACAGTCGGGCTACCGCTATCGCGGGGTCAAGGCCGAGCTGCGCGAGAACCTGATCGTGCGGCTCAAGAGCGATCAGCCGATCTTTGCGGGGCTGGTGGGTTACGACACGACCGTCGTCCCGCAACTGTTGAACGGAATTCTGGCGCAGCACGATTTGCTGCTGCTCGGGCTGCGCGGGCAGGCCAAGACTCGAATCTTACGATCGCTGCCGGAACTGCTCGACGAGTGGATCCCGGTCGTCGGCGGCGCACCGGTCCGGGACGACCCGCTGAATCCGCTGATGACCGCGGCGCGGCGCATCCTCGCGGAACACGGCGACGACACGCCGATCGAGTGGATTCATCGCGAGCAGCGCTACCACGAGAAGCTCGCGACGCCCGACGTCACCATCGCCGACCTGATCGGCGAGGTCGATCTGGTCAAGCACGCCGAGGGGCGGCACCTGGCGGACGAGTCGACCATGCACTTCGGGCTGATCCCGCGCAGCAACCGCGGCATTTTCGCGATCAACGAGCTGCCCGATCTGGCCCCGCGGATTCAGGTCGGCCTGTTCAACGTGCTGGAGGAGCGCGACGTTCAGATTCGCGGCTATCCGATTCGGCTGAACCTCGACCTGCTGATCGTCTTCACCGCCAACCCGGAGGACTACACCAACCGCGGGCGCATCGTCACGCCGCTCAAGGACCGCATCGGCACCGTGGTCCGCACGCACTATCCGTTCAGCAACCTCGAGGCGATGCGGATCACGCGCGAGAACGCCTGGCTCGACCGCCCCGAGGGCGGGCCGCGGGTCGAGATTCCGCTCTTCATCCACGAAATCGTCGAAGAGATGGTCCGGCTGGCCCGCAACAGCCCACACATCAATCAGCAGTCCGGCGTCTCGGTGCGCACGTCGATCGCGGCGATGGAGGTCGTGGTCGCCAACGCCGAGCGGCGGGTCATCGCGCTGCACGAGCCGGTGATCGTGCCGCGCGTCAGCGACCTGGACAACGTGCCGGCGGCCTGCCGCGGCAAGATCGAGCTGATGCTGGCGGACGACGAAACCGCAGAGGACAAGCTCGTCGGGGCGCTGCTGGGCGAGGCGATCAAGAACGTATCCGAACAATACTTCGATCTGCACGATCTCGAAGGCGTCGTCGCGCAGTTCGCGGGCGGGAAGATCAACATCGAAGTCGGCGACGATGTCCCCGCCGAGCGTGTAGTCGAGAGTGCCGGACGACTCAAGGGTTTGCTGCCGGCGGCCGAGGCGATCGCCCGCCGGGCCGAATGCCCGAGGGACTCGGTATTTCACCTCGCGAGCGCGATCGAGTTCGTCCTGGAAGGCCTGCACGTCAATGATCGGCTCACGAAATTCAGTCTTCGCGAACGGACGTTTTACAAGCAATAGACCGCACAGCCGAAGACCCGCGTCGGAGCGGACGATCTTGCTACCGACGTGTTTCGGAAGGCCGATCGCTCAGGTCGGCGAGGCCGGAGACGCTTCTCGAAAGCGGCCCGTGGCGGTGAATTCGGCGAGCAACGGTCCGAACCGCGAACACTTTTGTTGTACCGATGCAGCTCGAAACGGGAAGCGGACTCAACCGCGGCGCCCAAGTTGAACGACGCCCGGTTGAATCCGGCGGGCCCGCGCCACCGCATCGGACGGAAACAAGCGAGGGATTCGAACCCAAAAAGAACAGGCCGGCGGATCGCTCCGCCGGCCTGCGGTTGCTCTTCGGTCCGCGGCATAGCGCCGCCGCCGATTTCAAAAACCCAATGTTTCTACGACTACTCTACGTCGTTCGCCGGGGGGTTTACCGGCCGACTGAAGTCCGTGAACTTAATATCACGGGCAGGCGGGGGTGTCGGTGACGGCGCGCCGCCGCCGGAATCGCACGGTCCGCCGACAAGCGCGTTGAAGAACGGGTCGATGTCGCCACCATTGACGGAGCCATCGCCGTTGATGTCGTTCGAGCAGAGGATGTCGCAGTTGGGATACGTTTGTATCCATAGTGCCGGCTGGCCAAGCGCGATGAAGAACGGATCGATATCGCCACCGTTGAACAAGCCGTCGCAGTTCGCGTCACCGCAAATCTCGCCGGCGCAGGGTTCGCCGCCGCCCATGTTCGTAACCGCGATGCCGAGATTGCCGGTCACGAAGGTCCAGGCTTCAATGTCAAACGGGCCGGTAAAGCCGCCGGCGGTGTCGTAGATGCCCCACTCATCGGGCACACCCTGCGAGAGAGCGGCCATGCGTCCGGTCCCGTCGTGGAAACCGGACAGTCCGCCCTGGAAGGAGAAGTTGATAAAGCCCGAAAAGAAGCGCGTGGACTCGATCGTGTTCCCGGTGGTGACGTCAATCTTGACGATATCACCAAGGTTGTCGTGGGCCCAGATGTTGCTGTCGGTATCGTCGAAAGCAAAGCCGTAGACCGTGGTGCCGTTGTTCGGGAAGCTCTGTATCAGGCCGCCGGTCATGGTGACCTCGGCCATGCCGGTGTTAAAGTTCTGGGTCCAGAAGCTGCCGTTGCCGCCGTCACCGGCCGGGTCGAAGGCCAGGCCGCGGTATATCCCGACGCCGCCGGGTGCCGAGCCGGTAATGATCTGCGTG
>JACZRH010000036.1 GCA_022574815.1 Planctomycetota bacterium
CAGCTGGCGCGGCTGCAGGAGGCGGCGACGTCGGGTGGCAACGTGTTCGAGGTGCTGATGGACGCGGTCCGTCACTGCAGCCTGGGCCAGATCACCGACGCGTTCTTCGAGGTCGGAGGCCAGTACCGCCGCAACGTCTGACCCGCGTCACCGCGACCCGGCTGCGGCCAGCGCGTCGGTCAGGGCCGTGGGGAGCGCGGCGGCGACGCCGTCGACGAGGTGCACGACGATCATCTTGCCCGTCGCGCACGGACCGTCCGGGCCGGCGATGGTGACGCGGTAGGTCATCGAGGTGGTGCCGGTGGCCACCACGGTCAGGGTCGTGGTCACGTGGTCGCCGAAGCGCACCGGTGCGTGGAAGTCGAACGCGACGTGCACCCGCGGGTAGGCGGACACGCTGTCGGGGGCCAGGCCGAGGGCGTCGTGCAGCCGGCGTTCGGCGTCCTCGGCGAACCGCAGCGCCGTCGAGTGGTGCCAGATGCCGGCGGCGTCGGTGTCCATCCACTCCAGCGGTCGCACGACCTCGATGTCGGCGGTCACGGGGGTCCGGACACCCTTTACGATACGCGCGATGGCGCTCCGCATTTCCTCCTTAGGGATATGTTGGTTGTCCGCGTAGCCCAAGGTAGCGGCGATGCCGGCGCTCGTGGTAGCGAGCGCCGGGAATCCCGCCTCCTCGAAGATGCGCGCGCTCACCACGTCCCAGGGGTTGGGGAGTAGTAGCATCTCGTCTTGATGGTGAAGCGCCAGAAACGTATCGGCCTTTTCCGCTTGTGATGGCATGATCTGACTCCTGAGTGTGGATGAAGAGAGCGGTGGAATCGACTCCGTCGAACTTGCCTAATGGAGATCTATGCGTACTATCTAGTCAGCGCCCGTGTCCCCAATGGCGCCTACTTAGGGACATTCAGACCTGTTTTTTTTGGAAGAACATCCCCCTCGAAGGGGAATGAGATAACGCAAACTCCGACAGACTGCTAGGGTAAAGAGAGAGCGATGAGTTCGGACGGCTTCGCGGCCCCGCCGATGGGAAAGACAATGTGTTGTTTTCCGTCGAGCATATACGTCATGGGCGCGCCGTTGATGTCGCGATTCGGCCCCTGATCGGTGTATTCGGGCAAATGAAATTCGCCGACGAATTCGCCGGTGGTCTTGTCGAAGGCCTCGAGCGTTCCACCCTGACGGGCGATGACGAGCGTTTTCGTCGCCAAGGGAAACCAGCGTCCGCCGGACCCGAGACGCGGCAGGTCGAGTCCCTGCACGCGCGGGTGATCGCGGTACCCGTCGCCGAGCGCGGCGACCCCCTGCAACTTGCCCCGGTCCTCGAGCGACTCGCCGGTCAGGGAAAGGTCGATCGCGACGGTTTCGTGGACAGCGAAACGTGGTTCGAAGCGACCGTCGATCACGTCTATCCCGACGCTACGCACCGATTGTGGCGCGCCTTTCATGGGCTCGTCGAGTACACGCCCGACGTGCTGGTGTCGGTCGAGGACGGCTGGCATTGCGGCAGTGCCGCGTTGTCGAACATGCTCGAAATGGCCGCCGTCCACGGCAGCCTGAACGATCTAAGCTCGAGCGCCTTCGTGATGTCCACGGTGGCCGGGCTCCCGCGCGTCACGCGTATGCAGGACCTGGCCGAGAACTTGCGCCAACTCGGTGTCCCCGTGCCGCGGGCGAACAGAGTGCCCGCGGATTCACTCGCCTCGACTTCACCGCAACGCGGTCGCTAGAGCGGTTCCTCACGCTGCTTGCATCCTATGCCGGGTGGTGCGGGCATCTTGCCCGCCTGATGTCCGTTTTACCTTGCGACGTCCGAGGACGAGGCGGTCGGCGGCGAATCGGCGAAGGCTCCCTCGCGCATCATTTTCTCGACAGCTTGCGCGACCGGACGCCGATCGAGGCGGCTGTTCACGTGCGGCCGCGCCTGTTTGATGATGGCAAACGCCTCGGTGGCGGTCAGGCCGCGCGAGGCGATCAGGTAGCAAAGCACCATCAGCGGTCCGCGTCCTCGCCCGGCCTTGCAATGGACGTAGACCTTGCGGCCCCGAGAAACCTGCTCGCGCAGGTACTCGACGCCGCGCTTCAGGTCGGCGGCGGATGGGCTGTGAAAGTCCACGGTGGGCAGGCGGAATTCCTCGATTTCGCACTGCTTCAGCGTTTCCGGGTCGCTCACGGACTCGGCACACATATTCACGATCGCGCGGATGCCCAACGACTGCAAGCGCGGCAGGTCCCGCCGCGCCGGAACCTGCCCGAACAGAACGGACTCGTCGATCCAATCCCAGCGATTCCAGATTCCCACCACGCACATGCCGCGGTTGAACCAACGGCTCGGGTAGTACGACAGTCGAATCACGAGGCGAACGGCGGCGTTCATCACGACCCCCCTTTCGCGGATCGAAGGGCGGGCCAAAGGCTCACGCCGTCAATCGGACCGCTCCGCTCGAGCCGATCCAATTCGCCCAGGAATTCGAGCAGAGTCGGCAGGACGTCCACGGCCCGGGCCGCGTCGAGCGTCGCGCCGCGCGGCAGTCCCGGCCCGGCGAAATACAGGGGAATCAACATATCGCACGCCAGCGCCGAGCCGTGCCCGCCGGCGTGACCTTCCTCGAACCCCCAGTCGTCGGCCGCGAACGCAACCACGTCGCCGGCCCGCGGCGAGTCGAACATCTCTACGATCTGCGGGACGAAGTCCGGGAAGCGCGTGGCGGCGGTGCGATCGAGCCATTCGCGCGAGCCGTGCCAACCCGACTCGACAAACGCCGCGAGCTCGGCCGGTTGACGATACCCCAGCGGGTCCGAAGCGGGCTCCGGCGCCTCGGAGTTTTCTTGCAAATACTCGAGTCGATACTCGGAGGTTCCTGCGCGCACGCGCCGCTCGACGAGCGCGCCGCCGTTTCGCGACCGAATGCGAATACGGTCAGACCCTTCGCGCGCGCAGACCAGGGCCACGCCGGGCAGTTGTTCCAGTGCGTCGCCCCCGTGCGCGGAATCCAGCGGCTGCAAAATGCGCCGCACGACATCGCGGGTCGGGCGAGCGCTCCAGTCGGCCGCGCCACGCAAGTGGATCGCCAACCGCCGCGGGGCGCCGGCGACGACGACCGCGTCAAACGGTTCGAGCCGCCGATACCGGGCGGCGTAGTCACTCCCAGCGACGGGTCCGGCATGGACGCGAAGACCGCGCCGCGACAGCCAATCGGCCGCCTCGATCACGCGGTGTCTGTCAAGCGTCACATGACCATGGTCGCTGAATAGCACGAACAAAGTGTCGCGAGCGAGTCCGGCCGCGTCCAGGGCATTCATAATTCGCCCGATCTGCGCGTCGGCGTTGACGAGCGACTCTCGATAACGCGCCGACGCGGAGCCGCGCCGGTGGCCGATCTCGTCGACGCCGGGAAAGTAGTTCAGCAAGACCGACGGCCAGCGCTTCACGCGGTTCGCAACCGCGCCGACCCGCTCGACGAGCAAGGCCACGCGGCGATCGACGCCGATATAGTTGCCGATCAGCCAGTCGACGCCGCTGCGGTGGCGGCTGTCGACCGCGTAGGTCGCGCCGCGAAAGGTGTGGCATTGGTTGCTGACGGTGAAATGATCCGGCAAGAGTTCGTACAACGTGGCTTGGCGAAAGTGCCCGTTGACGGTGCGAAAGGTGGTGGCCGAACCGTAGTCGCGGTACTCCAGCGTGTGGCGATCAAACCAGCGGTTGCCCAGTATTCCGTGGTGCCCTGGGAAGCACCCGGTCAGAAAGGAAACTGTGTTGGCATAGGTGATGGGCGGCAGCGACGCGACGGCGTGCGCAACAGCGACCCCGCCTTCGACGAACCGCCGTTCGATGTTGGGCAGGTGCCCCTGGTCCAACAGCTCGCCCAACCGGGTGCGGTCCATCCCGTCGACGAAGAAGATCACGACCGAGTGCTGCGGGCGCTGCACGTCGCGCGCCAGGTCCAAGTGCAGCGGCCTCGCTCGCGAACACCCGCCAAAGATAGAAAGCAGGCCGAGCATCGCGCCGGCCTCGAGCAGCAGCGCTCGCCTTTCGCGCCAACCGGCGGGCCTTGACGATATCCGCGTCATTCTGAGATCATAGGCGACCGGCCGTGCAGCGCCGAGCACAACACCGCCGTGCGTGCTCGCCGTTCGCGCGGTATAATTACGACCCCTGCTGAGCAGGGTGTTGCGTGCCCGCTCGACGGCCGGACGCCGTCGAGCCCAACCGTGAGGCGACGATCGCATGCCGCGTGACCAGTTCGGCCGGCAGATCAACTATCTCCGCATCTCGCTGACCGACCATTGCAATCTGCGCTGCCTCTACTGCATGCCGCTGCGCGATCTGCAATTCGCCCCGTCCGAAGAGCTGCTTTCCGCGGATGAAATCGAAATGGTCGCGCGCGCGGCCGCCGCGGTCGGCTTTTACAAGATTCGGCTGACCGGCGGGGAGCCGCTGTTGCGGCCCGACGTGGTCGAGATCGTCGGCCGCATCGCGAAAATCGACGGCATTACCGACGTCGGCATGACGACCAACGCGATCCTATTGCCGCCGATGGTCGAGCAGCTGGTCGCCGCGGGTTTGCA
Source organism: Planctomycetota bacterium (assembly GCA_022574815.1). GTDB lineage: Bacteria > Planctomycetota > Phycisphaerae > UBA1845 > Fen-1342 > JACZRH01. The sequence goes on from JACZRH010000036.1 coordinate 4,570, forward strand.
GCGCATCAACATTCACATCGACACGCTGAACCCGGCCCGCCTGAAGCGTCTGATGCGATTCGGGACCTACGAGCGGATCTGGGCCGGGATCGAGTCCGCCGAGCGAGCGGGGCTGCACCCGATCAAGATCAACGTCGTCGTCACGCGCGACCACAACGACGCCGACGTGGTCGATCTGGCGCGGCTCACGCTCGAGCGCGACTGGCATGTGCGATTCATCGAGTTGATGCCGCTGGGCGGAGGCGAATGCGCCGCCTTCTCCCTCGCACAGTACGTCCCCACTTCCGAGACGCGCGACCGAATCGAAAAGGACCTGGGCGAGCTGACGCCGCTGCCGGCCAGCCACCCCTCGGATGAGGCCCGCAACTACCGCCTGCCCGCGGCGCGCGGCGTGGTGGGCTTCATTTCGCCGGTCAGCGAACCTTATTGCGGCTCTTGCAACCGGATGCGGCTGACCGCTGACGGCCGCTTTCACCTATGCCTGCTCAACGATGATGAAATGGACGTGAAGAAAGCCCTGCGAAACGGGGGCGGCGTGGACACGGTGAAGCAAATCCTGCTGCGGGCCGTGGCCCACAAGCCGACCGGTCACCGGTTGGAAGAAGGCGTGTCGACCGAGATTCGCGGGATGTTTCAGATTGGGGGATAAGAAGGGCATTCCAGAGATCACGCGGTGCAGTGCTGCGGCCGGCTGGCGCCGCCGGTCGAAAAGGCCGCGCCGGAATCAGCTCTTGCCCTTCTGGCCGTCTGTGGCGTCCGTGTTTTCTTCGGGTGGTTCTTCGACTTTGATGGGAATGAGAGTGATTTTTTTGTAGAAGCCGTCTGTTTCGTAGCGCGTCAGGTCGCGATCGGCCTCCTCCTTGGTTTCGTATCGGCCGAGCGTTACTTTCAGACCGTCATCCGAGGTTCCCGCGATGCGCCATCGCTTCGGCTCGGTTTGCTTCATCGGTCTTCCGGTTCGCTTTGTCAATGGATACGCCTCAATCAGAATCACCCCACGCACATACGCCGCCAACTCGCCCGCTACGCGCGGTATTGTATCGCGAACCGTCCGCAAATGCTTCTCGAATCACACGCCTAGTTTTGAAATTGCGCCACGAGCCGGTTCCGCGCCCGAGGGCCGCAGATTCCGGCAAACGGCCGAGCAGCCGACATGTCCCCGGCGAGCCGGGCGCCACTTCGCCACTACCAGGCGATGCCCTCGTATCGGTCGCTGGGGCGCGCCACGCCGGCGATTCCAACCAGATCGATGACGTGGATGCCCGCCGCCTGCCAACCGGTGATCCGGGCGGCATCCACCGCTCGGTGGTTGATCACGATGACGTCGCAATCGTCGAGACACTCGAGCGATGTGACTAGCAGCGCCTCCAGGTGCCGCAACGCCGCTTGGACCGCTTCCTTGTTGCTGCCGATGAGGCGGTCGGGATGTACGCCGGGATCGTAGATACGTAGCGTGATTCCTTCGCCGATCAATCGCTTGGCGACCTTGACGTACGGGCTCTCGCGCATGTCGTCGGTGTCCGGCTTAAATGCGAGTCCGACCATGCCCACGCTTTTGGGCCGATGTGCCAGCAGCCGTGCGGTAAGCGTTTCGACCTGCAATTCGTTGGACTCCATAATGGCGTCGAGCATCGGAACTCGGACGGGCGCCAGCGAAGCGTACCGCAGGATTGCCCGCAGGTCTTTCGGCAGACACGAGCCACCAAATGCGAAGCCGGGCCGCAGGTAGTACGTGCTGATGTTCAACTTGGTGTCGGAGCAGAACACGTCCGCCACGCGCCGCGCGTCAACTCCTACCGTTCGTGCGATGGCCCCGACTTCGTTGGCGAAGGTAACTTTGACGGCGTGAAAAAGGTTGTCGCAGTACTTAACCATTTCCGCCTCGCCCAGTTCGAGGCGGTGGCGCGGGGCTTGGTATTGCTCATAGATTGACATCAACCGATCGGCCGCTCCGGGCCGAACCTCCCCGGCGACGATCTTGGGCGGGTTGTCGAAATCGTGAACTGCGGTGCCCTCGCGCAGGAACTCCGGATGGAAGACGACGTCCAGATCCTTTCCAACCTTCAAGCCGCTGGATTCCTCCAGGCACGGGATGATCAATCTCTGGGTGGTGCCCGGCAGGCAAGTGCTGCGCAGCACGAACAGCGGCGGGTCGGTCGCGTCGCGGAGGCACGCACCGATCTGGCGGGCGGCCGCCTCGACCGACGCCGTGTTGATGCCGCCGTCGTGCAGCGATGGCGTGCCGACGCAGACCCAGACCATCTGGCAGCCGTCGAGCGCCTCGGACGGTTGTGTGGTCGCATGAAGGCGGCCGGCCTGGTGCCCGGCGGACAGCATTTCGGCCACTTTCGGCTCCTGGATCGGCGTTCGCCCATTCGCCAGGTCGTCGATCTTCTCCCCGACCGGATCGACACCGGTGATCTCGTGTCCGTCGCGCAACAAGCACGCGGCACTCACGACGCCAACGTATCCCATCCCGAAAATACTGATCTTCACCGCAGTCTCTCCGATGTGTGTCAGGGTCTTACAGCCGATCCTCGCGCCTCGTGTTGCCCCCGCCGTGTGGCGGTCGGTGGCCGGCCCCGGGCGGCTCGAGCCGCGCGCTCACTCTGATCGTCTGTCGTCGAAGCCATCATAGATGCCCTCGAGCGACTTCTCCATGAGGTGCCAGCCAAACTCCGTTTCGACAGCCCGGCGTCCGTTGAGGCCGAGCTGTCGAGTTCGCTCTGGATCCCGTAGCAGCGCCAGCATCGCTTCGGCAAGTTCCCGCGGGTCGGTCATATCCACGGCGAGGCCGCAGTCGGCGCGCTTCAGGACAATTTCCGTGTCGCTGCCTTTGGGGCCGATCACCGCCTGGCCCGTACACATGTAGTTGAAGAGCTTGTTGGACAGGCTTCCGTAGTTGTTGGGCGTCGGCTGCATCGCCACCAACCCGATCGAACCGCGAGTGAGCTCCGCGCCGGCCTTTTCGTATTCAAGCCAGCCGGTGACCTCGACCTCATCGGACAGCCCGAGCTTCGCGACTTGCCGTTCGAAATCGGCGCGGCTCGATTCGGCAACCTGCCCGACCACCAGCAACTTGACCGGCATCTGCCGCTTCACGAGGGCCAAGGCCTCCAGGATCTGGTCCTGGCCGCGGCTATGGTCGAGATAGCCGTCGTGCGTGATCGTCCGGGTGGCCTCGGCGGGCTTGCCGACATGCTGAAACTTGTCCGGCGGCGGGCTGTTGTGGATGATCGTTACACGTTCGCAGCCGCAAGAGTCGCGATAGAACTCCTCGTTCGTGAAACTCACGACGATCACATGCGCGGCCCGTCGCGACAAGAAGCGCAGCATGTTCGAGGTCGCGGCCGTGACGAGCTTCGCGTACCAGCCGGACACGAAGCGCGCTGCCGTGAAGTGAAAACACTCGTGCGCGTCGAAAATGAGCTTCGCTCCCGTGCGCCACTTGAGCAGCACGCCGACCGCGAGGCTTTCGACCTCGTGGGCGTGGTAGACGTCGGCCTTCCATCGGCGGGCCATTTGGTAGACGCGCCACATCGTCTTAATGCGGAGCCAGCGCGTCATTGGGGTTTTCGGCAGCGCCAGCACCTCGACCCCCGCGACCCCGGGACGCCCGTCTTCGTGCATCGCGACGAGTGCGACCGTGTGTCCAAGCTTGGCCAAAGAGGCCGACTCACGCTGGGCCACGCGCGGGTCCCACGACGGATGCGACGGGGCCAGCATGCAAATACGCCGGCGTAGGGACCGTGCTTCGGCTGGGGCGGCGTTCATGATCTCGGTGTTATGCTGCATGCAAACAACCTAGGCACTTCCCGAACGGGTGACAAATCCGTGCTCGCTCGCCGATCAGCGCCCCTTCAATCCACGGCCTTCGCCGCCGGTGAGGATTCTCGACCTGCCGCGCGGCACACCCAATGAAAGAAGACCAGCCAAAGCAGTGCGGCCAGCAGCGAGGATCCGGCCAGTGACAACGCGGCGCCGCGGGCCTGGGCCAGGGGGACCATGACCGCCAGGGCGCCCAACTGCACCACGAGCGTGAAACCTGAAAGATACACAACCAACTTCATCGGCGCGTACTTGATCGCGACCGGGCGCATCATCGCTATGACGGTCGTACAGCCGTTGGCAAGCGCGATCCAGTGGTAAAAGGGCAGCGTTTGTGGTGCGAGTTGCGGATACAGGATCGCGACCAACCAACGACCGCAGACGAAAGATGCAGTTCCCACAGCGACGGCCAGGCCGGCCGTCAGCAGGGCATAGGTCAAGCCTCTGCGTCCCGGCAGGGCGAACGTCTTCTTTCCGGCCAATAGCGACAGGACCAATGAGGCGAGCACACCGACCGGCATGACGAACATGTTTCCGACCGAGGTGCCGGCGTACAGGATGGCCACTTCGGCGCTGCCGCTGAGACTTCCCAAGACGGTCCGGGACGCATACACCCGGGCTTGTTCAAAGAAAGTGATCCCGGCACCACCAAAGCAGCCCATGAGCAACGCCTTGGCGGCCCGTGAATCCCACCACTGCCGAGAACCAAACACCTCGCGATTCCAGCGCATGCCCACCGGAAGCGGCAGCAGAACGCTCACCGCGTAGACCATGCCTATGCCCCACAGATTCTGTGTGGGCACAATAAGCAAGTTGCCTAACAAGGCTACGCACTCGATCACTCTGAGCACGAACACGCCAACAAAGCGGCGTCTCATGCGCAGGTCCGTTATCACAATCAGCTCGAAACTGCGGACGAGTGCATATATCCCCAAGGGTATGTAGGTGGCCAGGGCATGGCGCTGGACAGCATCGTCCGCAGCCGCATGGCTGATGAGCGATACAATGATCAGGACCACCGAGGACAGTCCGCCCGATAGCAGCATGGCGGTTCGTACCCACTGGCCGGCACTCTCCTTGGGTTGCCGCACCAGATCCCTCATCAGGAGAATCGCTAACCCGTTTGCCACGACGCTGCCAAACAGGTTCATGATTCCGATCACCCAAATGAATGCCCCGAAAACCTCCGGGCCCAGGTGTTTGTTCAGCAGCGGACAGATCACCAGGCGGTCCACTGCCACGGGTAAGAAGAAGCCGGCGCTCGTCCAGAAAGCATAACCGCCCAGGCGACGCGCGCGGGCGAGAAGGGAGGGTGCTGTTTGTTCGCCGCGATGATCTTGTTTCGGCGAGGACCCCGTCATGTGTGCCTACCGCCCGGACTGCCATGTACGGTCCTGCACTCACTCACAGGATCGTTCCCTCGTGGGGGGAGTAGCCAGAAGGTGGTGCGGCAACGTGTCGCCATCAGGTACCGCGTTGCGCTGGAGATCGTAGAATCGGTAGCCGTAACTCTTGAGAAATTCGCCGACCGTTCTACCGATTTGCGCGCTGTGTATTTCGATGATCAGTATTGGCGCCTCGGCGGATGCCAGGAGCTTCTTGGCACCGTGCAGCGCGAGCAACTCGGAGCCCTCGATGTCGATCTTGATGCAGTCCGGCTTGCGATGGGATGCGGCGAATGTGTCCAGTGTTACCGCGCGAACAGAAAGTGCTTTTCCGCCCAAGTGCTTTCTTTGATCCGCTATGTGAGCGGTTTGGGGTGACCCCCATTGGATGAACTCGGCCATTCCATTGTGGTCCGCGACCGCGGCGTCAACCACGGTGCAGTTTTGTAAGCTGTTCAATTCGATCTGCGCACGTAGTGCAACCAGATTGCCGGGAAGTGGGTCGAATGCGTAGCAATGACCGCTCGTGCGGACGCTTCGAGCGGCGATGATGGAAATGAAACCGGCATTGGCGCCCACGTCGTAGAAGACCTGCCCTTCGCCTAACTCGCGCACGAGCGCGTCCTGCAGCGGGATCTCGTGGGTGCCGAGCCAATACGTGTTTCTGTGGCGATGAAACCGTTTGAAACGCATGCCGGCCGCTCGACCACGACGAATGGTCACCACAGAACCATCCCGGTAAAGTCGGGCTATGCGCCGCAGCACCCAGCCTAACGCCGGAACTCGTCCGAGGTTGTCGACTAAATGGGCCGTGCTCATCGTGGTACTCCTGTGACCGTACCGGACGATCGGCGCGGACCCCGGTTCTGCTAGGGCCCGTGGGGGGTGCCGTAATTCGCTCGGCCGTCGCGTAGCCGGACGTCTGCGCCGCGGAGGGCCTGCTGGTCTGTGGCTGCTGGCCAAATCGGCGGCGGACCGGGCGCCTCCCGCAGCACCGTTGGACGAATGATCCGGTTGAAGGCGTAGGCGACAATCCACATGGCTATCAGGAACGCGACCGGCACGCTGACGGAACCGCGCACAATGTGGAACAGCCACCAGCCGGATCCGGCCAGGTACATCAGGTCGGTGAGGTTGCGGTAGCGCTCTTGGGCAAGGATCAGCCCCCACAGGACCATGCCCAACACGCCGACCGGGCCGAAATTGATGTACAGGTCGCCGACGATCCCCGGAGGGATCGTCGAGTTTCGTTTGCGCAGCGCGGGGTCGTGCTCGGCGGCAAAGATCCGCGCTGTGTTGACGGGTTTGCCCGGCCAGAGCGAGCGCGGGATGGGCAGGAACAGCAAGCGATAGTAGGACTGGCCCCGTAGATACCGGTGTCGCTCGGGAAACAGGACGATCGCCCGCCGCAGGAAAAAGGATTGGCCGAGGTCGCCGCCGGCGAACGTCGAGACCACGAGTTCCTGAACGCGCTTGGGCGAGATGCGGTAGTCGTCCATCGCGTAGGAGTGGCGCATGTACTTGATGGCCACGCCGAGAAAGACGAGCGTCGGCGCACCAATCAGAAACAGCATGCGCATCTGGGGCGAAATCCGTCCCGGCGGCGGGCGGGACCCGGTGGTGATCACGAAGCTCCGCGCGATGGTTGCCACAATGTACGCGACGATCACCGCGATGAAGGGTGAGCGCACTCGAAACACCATGAAATGGAAGGTGAGCAACAGGCCGACCGGGATCAGGTAGGGCAGTTGCAACGACGGGCGCTTGAGGCCGATCAGAAACACGACCAGCGGGAGCGTTAGAAACGCGTAATTCGCCGCTCGATAGTACAAATTGTGCGCGCCAAACCCGCTGATCCACGACTTGGGAATGGTGAACACGTTGACGCCCATACCGGCGAGGGCCGTCGTCAGCACGGCCGCGGTCAAGACGCACAACGCCAGCGCCAGCGCGATGCAGATGTCGATCGGAAAGTGCCGCGCCTGAAAACGCGGCATGCGGTTGGCATCCAGGCGTGTGAACCGCAGGCGCCGCGCGCCGAAGATGAACAGGTCGAGTCCGATCATGAGCAGTGCGGTGCTGGAGTAGAGGATCTCCGGCCGCTCGTAGGTGTCGGGCGGCAGAAGTCCGGTCATGATCGCAAGCGGATTCGGAAAGTACATCAGGACGTAGTACGCGATGAACAAGGCCGAAATCGGCTGACGGCCCACCAGCTTCCACGCCAGCCACAACGCCACCAGCGTGTGCACCACCAGCAATGCGATATGCACTTCCGCCGAGTGTACCATCAACCCGATGACGGCGAGTGCCAGTAAGACGAACTCCATGGCCGCCCTTTCTCGATCGTCTACGTGAACCCGGCCTGTCGCCGGGAATTGGCGGATCTTCAGCGATCGTTCCAGCACCTGTCCAGCGAAGGCCGGGCACAACGCGTCCGCACCCGCTTCCAGCCTTTATATCGGTCGTACCATTCTGAAGCCAAAGACGCATCCGTGAAAGCCCACGCCGGGGCCGACCGCGGCGCGGGCTTAGCCCGGGCCGAGCCGGGTGTCGATAACACGCTTGCTCGGAGCAAGTTATAATCGAATACGCGAACTGAGCGCAGGGGTTCATAAACCGCCCATTTGTGCGTGTTTGCGCCGCCGATCCGAGACCGCTTGAATGAGTGAATCCAAGTTCGACAGCCCTTGGGGGACCGTCACCGCCAGGGCGGCGATCGGTCTCCTCGGCTTGGCCGGCGTCGGATGTTCTCAGGTCCGGGCCGATTGGACCCGCCCCATCGTCGCGTCCTGGAAAGCGGCTTCGCCGGCCGTTCAGGAGTGGTCCTGCGACCTGCCACGGTGGGCGCCCGGGCAGCAGGTGCGTCTGGGACTCGAGGCCCGCATCCATTTCAAACATCTGGGCGGATCCAATCGCTGGCTGCGGGTGGCCGTCAACGGCCATTACCTGACGGGGCCCGACCTCCTGAACAAGCCGCCTGACTTCACATACGACCGAAACAGGGACTTGTCGTGGTCGCGTGGCGACCATTGGCGCGTCGTGTACTCCGACAGCTTCGAGCCGAACACCGCTTCGAAAGAGCGACTGTACGGAAGCACCGATCCTTTTCTGCTGGTTTGGGACGTGACGCGGTACGTCACGCCGGGGACGAACATCGTGCGACTCGAGCTTCGTCAACTCGTGGAGAAGCCGACGACGATTTTCCTGCGAAACGTCAAGGTCGAGGGCGGGCGACCGCTTGCGCCTGCGGCGCGCGAAGTCGTGCTGCCCGCACCCACCGGCCCCCTGCCGACGATCATCGCAAAGCGGCCGCCCAAGACGCCCATGCGCGTCAGGGTGGCGGCGACGGGTGGTTTTGAGATCGACGTCGGCGGCACCACCCTGCGCATTATCACGCGCGCCAGTCTTCCGAATGGCCGCTGGCATGAAACCGAGTTTCGTCCGGGCGGGGAGCCGATTGCCGAGACCGAGAGCGCGACCGCCTCGTGGCGCGTCGGCAACTGCCGGATCGACCGCCGCATCAGCGTATTCGCCGATCACGTGCGGGTTGTCGATACGGTCACGAATCTCGGTGACGAACTCGTGGGCGTCATGATCCAACATCGCCTCACGGGAAGCGGACCGCCCGCCCGCGTCCTGCTCGCGGGTCGCACGGCGCGCGATGGCACGCTCGGCGTGCGAAACAGCGCCCACCCCTCGGCATTCGCGGAGTGGGACGAGTTGGGCGTCGGGATCGTGGCCGAAGATGACATCTTCCGGGTCCACGTCCGGAGCTTCCGCGAGCCGGGCGGCATCGGTCTGGCGGACGATCAGCTCGGCCTCGCGCCCGCAGCGTCGCATACGCTCGAATGGAGCATCTACCCGCGGCCCGGCGGGGACTACTGGGATTTCGTCAACGCCGTGCGCCGCAACTGGGACGTCAACATCACGATCCCGGGGCCGCTTTTATTCGCGATGTACTTCCGCAACCGCAACTCGGGGCCGTGGTACGCCGACTGGGTTCGACGGCGCGGGGCGCGCATCCTGGTCACGGGAAGCGGCAGGCAGGCGGACGGCAAGCCCGCTCACGGAACCGGGCTCCGCAGCGCGCAGCCGTGGATCGCCGCCCAAGCCGGCTGGATACGCAAGCTGCGCGCTGAGATGCCCGGGGTCGCTGTGCTGCCGTATTTTCACGCCCAGATATCTACCGAGCCGAACGCGGAACGCCGGTACGCCGACGCGAGATTGTTGAATGCACAAAGCGCGCACGTGCGATATCCCTATCGCTACCCGCTCCCGCTGTTCGTCCCCACCCGCGGCAATGGTTACGGACGGGCGCTGCGAGAAACGATCGCAGCGCTGCTCAAGACCACGCAAGCATCCGGGCTCTACTGGGATGAGATGGCCTATAGCGTGCAACCCTTTACGTATCAGGCGCCCTGGGACGGCTGTACGGTGGTCATCGATCCGAGGACGCACCGCGTAACGGGGAAGCGCAGCAGCGTCGCGCTGCTCATGCAGCCCTTCAAGCTCGAACTCGTGGAGCACCTCCGCAAGAGCGGAAAGATTCTGATCGCCAACTCCCAAGCGGTCACGCGGACCATGCAGCGACAGAACATCGTGCGTTTCGTGGAAACGGCCAGCTATTCGAACGTGATCGATACCCATCTCGGTTGCCCGCTCGGCTTGGGCAACCACCATCCCGAAAACTCGGCCGCCGACGCTGCCAGGACCGTCCGGCGGATCCTCGAATTCGGGGGCGCGTACTGGAACCACACCTTTCAGCGTGAGCCGGCCGACTGGAATTTCACCGATGTGATGTTTCCGATCACGCCGGTCGAGCTGCACCCGCACGTGCTGCTGGGCGAGGAACGGATTCTCACGGCGCGCTCGGGTCGTTTCGGCTGGCCCGATGGAGCGGAGGCGGACGTGATCGTCGTCGACGGAAACGGCGAGCGGGTGAAACGGCCGAACGTTCGCGCCCGGCGGGAAGACGGACGTTGGCTCTACTACATCCGGATGCCCTCAGACCATTTCGCCGTTCTCGTGAGAAGGCCGGCTTCGTGACGCCCGTCGCCACCCATGCCGTGCTGCACGATCGGACTCCCCGGCACACGCCGCCGTTTTCGCGACCCCGTGTTCCTACGGGCTACACGCCCGCCGCGGCGAGCACGGCCGCGATCCGTTTGGCCGCCTTGCCGTCCCACTTCTCGGGGACCGGCTTGGCGCTGCGGGCCGACGTCCGGCACTTGCGGTAGGCGGACGTGATCTTGTTTGTATCGGTTCCGACCAGCGTGTTCGTCCCCTGTGTCACCGTGATCGGCCTTTCCGTATTTTCACGCACGGTGAGGCACCACGTGCCGAGAATCGTCGTCTCCTCCTGGATCCCGCCGGAGTCGGTTACTACGACAGCCGCCTTGCCGAGCAATCGGAGAAAGTCCAGGTATCCCACCGGTTCGAGGATGCGCAGGTTCGGCATGGCCGCGAAGCGCTCGGCGAGGCCGAGCTTGGAGAGGTTGTGCCGCGTGCGCGGGTGCATCGGGAAGATCGTCGGCAGGTCGCGCTGAATCTCGTCCAGCGCGTCGGCGATCCGCCCGAACGTCGCGGCGTCGTCGACGTTGCTCGGCCGGTGCAGCGTGACGACGTTGAATCCACCCGGCTCGACCTGGAGCTGCTCGAGGATCGGCGAGCGCTCGGCCTTTTCAAGGTTCGAGCGCAGCGTGTCGATCATCACGTTGCCGACGAAGTGGACCTTCTGCTCGGCAACCCCTTCTTTCGCAAGGTTTTCGAGCCCGCTCGGCTCGCTGACGAAGAGCAGGTCGGAAATGGCATCGGTCAGCAGGCGGTTGATTTCTTCCGGCATGTCGCGGTCGAAGCTGCGCAGCCCGGCCTCAACGTGCGCGACCTTCACACCGAGCTTCGTCGCGACCAGCGCGCACGCGATCGTGCTGTTCACGTCGCCGACCACGACGATCCAATCGGGCTTGTGCTCGAGCAGGACCGGCTCGAAGCGCATCATGATCTCGGCGGTCTGCTTGGCGTGGCCGGCCGAGCCGACCTCGAGATTGATGTCGGGCTCGGGGATGCCGAGCTGGCGGAAGAACAGGTCCGACATGTTCTCGTCGTAGTGCTGGCCGGTGTGGACCAGCAGGGCCTCGATGTTGTCGTAGGCCTGGTAAGCGCGCATCAGCGGCGCGATCTTCATGAAGTTCGGCCGAGCGCCGCAGATATTGATGATCTTGATCATGGGCCGGTCCGGCTCGGTTAGGGGGCTATCGTCTCCACGTCTATCCAATCGTATCGACCGGCTCGTCGGGGCGGGTCACTGCCGCGTGCAAAAAGTGCTCCAGGGATCGGTCTTGTTCACTCACCGGGATTTTTTCCGGCCGTGTCGCGGTCGGCCATTCCGGCCATCGTCTACGCGTGGTCAATCGCCATCATCGCGCGGCGTCGGCGAATTGGCGCCCCTGTCGGCCCTTTCCTGACGTCGCCGCTCATACGAATCACGCAATTCGTCCTCACTCAGTCCGAGTTCGTCCAACGGCACGCGAAAGCCCCACAACGTGCCACATTCCGGACAGCGCGGCAGCTCCAGCCCGCGCAGATCGTACCCACATCTTGCACAACGCCGCTCGATCTCGTCCCGCTGCTTTTGTTCCGCGTACCGCTGCCGCCGGCTTCGCCTCAGTAGTAGAACGCTCGCCGCGATCCCCAGCAAAACGCCCAGAAGCGGGCACAGGATTCCGCCGAAAATTGATCCCATGATGGACTACATGCCTGTGGGCGTCTCAATGACCGGTATGTCCAAAGCCGCCGCTGCCGCGCGCGGTCGCGCTCAGTTCCTCCACCTCCTGCACCTCGACCCGCTCAAACCGGTTGATGACGAGCTGCGCGAACCGCATCCCACGGCTGATCGTAAAAGGCTCGCGCGAGCAGTTGGCGAGGATCACCTGGACCTCGCCGCGATAGTCCGCGTCAATCGTTCCCGGAGCATTAGCGACCAGCAGCCCGTAGCGTAGCGCCAGCCCGCTACGGGCCCGCACCTGCCCCTCGCAGCCCGGCGGAATCTCGACGAACAGCCCGGTCGGCACGAGCTTGACGTCGCCGGGCGCGATGGTCACCGGCTCGTCGTTGGCCGCGTACAGGTCCAGGCCGGCCGCGTGCGCGCTCATGTATTGCGGAAGCGGGAGATCGCGCGTTTCCGGCCGGCGGCGAACCTTCAGTGCTTGTCCCATACCAGAACATCCCTCGAGTCGCGGAATCTGCAAAGCGGTCCTCGTCGCCGATGCCGGTCGTTGATCGCTCGAAGCCGGGGCGCGCGGCGCGCCCCGGGACGTTCATGCCAGGATACTCCCGAGTCGCCTTTCAGGCCATGCGACCAGTCCGCCGATACGGGCCCGAGCGGCGGGGTGCCATGGATTCGCGAGCGGCCCTTGTGGCGCGGCCCAAGGCGGCGAGAATACACGCTTGGCGCGGCGAGCCTGCGGGTTGGCCCACGACTTCGGATTCGGGAGCGCATGGAGATGAGCATGGCAAGAACGTGGCCGACGGGTGTTTTCGTAGCCGGCATCGTGGTTGCGGTCGGTTTCACCGCGCGCGGTCCGCTCGCCGCCCAAGGTGGGAGCAGCGCGTCCCGCGGGCGGGTGGCCTGCGTGGACGTGGTAAAGGTGTTCAACGAATACCAACGCGAGAAGGACCTCGAAGAGGAGATGAAGCAGGAGCGCGACAAACTCGAACTCGAGGCCGCCCGGCGTAAGCAGAGAATCGACGCCGCCAAGGCCGTGCTCGACGCCATGTCGCTCGATGATCCGACCTACGCCAAGAAGATGCGTGAGCTGCTCGAGCTGAACATCAGTACGCGCAACTGGATGGACATCACCCAGGCCGCCATGGCCCGCGAGGTCGGGGTCTGGACGACGACCGTGTACAAGGAAATCCTCGCGGTCGTGGAGACCATCGCCAAGGAGAGGGAGTACGATCTCGTCTTCTACCGCGACGAGTTTCAGGTGGTTTCGATGGACCCCGCCGAGGTGCGCGAGCAGATTCGCGCCCGCAAGCTGATCTACGCCAGCGCCGCCGCGGACATCAGCCAGGCGGTGCTCGACAAGCTGAACGCCGACTACCGCGCCAAGCCGCGCAAGAAGATGATCAGCATCCCGTAAGAAGGGCCGAAACGTGTCCGACGCTGTGACGATCACCGCCGACGAATTGGCCCGCCGCCTGGGCGCGAGGCTGGAGGGGAACGGTGCGCGCACGCTGCGCGACGTGGCCACGCTCGAATCGGCCGGGCCGGACGACCTGAGCTGGATCGCGGACGAGCAACTCGTCGCAAGTCTGGCTGCGTCGCGGGCCGGGGCCGTGCTGGTCCAGGAGGGGCTCGTGATTCCGGCGGTCGAGCCGGCCCGCATCATGGTGCCCGACGCGGACGCGGCGTTGTGTGACGTCCTACGCTGGTTGGGTCCACCTCCGATCGAGGTTTCGCCGGGCGTGCATCCGACGGCGACGGTCGCCGCGAGCGCGCACGTTGAAGGAGCGGCCGTCGCAGAGCACGTTCACATCGCCGACCGGGCGCGCGTCGGCGTTGGCACGCAACTGCACCCCGGCGTCCACGTCGGCGCCGAATCGACGATCGGGCGCGACTGCGTGTTGTGGCCCAACGTGGTGGTCCGTGAACGCTGCATAATCGGCAACCGCGTTATCATTCATCCCAACGCCACGATCGGGGCCGACGGGTTCGGCTACCTGCAACGCGACGGCAAGCACCGCAAGATTCCGCAGATCGGGATCGTCGTCATCGAGGACGACGTCGAGATCGGCGCCAACAGCACCATCGACCGAGCCCGTAGCGGCGTGACACGCATCGGCCGTGGAACTAAGATTGATAACCTCGTGCAGGTCGCCCATAATGTCGAGATTGGCGAGAATTGCATCCTCATCGCCCTGAGCAGCATTGGCGGCTCCTCGACGCTCGGCCACCACGTGATCCTGTCCGGGCATGCCGCCGTGTCCGACCACGTGCAGCTCGGAAACGAGGTCCGGGTGACGGGGATGTCCGGCGTCGCGCGAAACGCCGCCGATGGAGAGACCTTGCGTGGTCTACCGGCAACCGAGTACCACCTCTACATGCGCCAGCGGGCGGCCTTGCGGAAGTTGCCCAAGCTGCTGGAGCGCGTGCGGGGACTGACGCATCGGATCGAAGAGCTTGAGTCGGCAGCAAACGATACAACACGAAGCTGAGCTCAGCGGTCGCGGGTTGTTCACCGGCTTCCCGGTGACGGCGCGCTTCAAGCCCGCCTCCGTCGGCAGCGGCGTCATCTTCGTCCGCAACGACCAGAGCCAGCCCGTGCGCATCGCCGCACGCTACGACAACCTCACCAAGCGTTCCCGACGGACGTCGCTGCGAAACGGCTCGGTCGCGATCGAAACCGTCGAACATTGCTTGGCGGCGATTCGCGCGCTTTCGATCGACAACATCGAGATCGAGCTGGACAACGCCGAACTGCCCGCCGGCGACGGGAGCTGCCAACCCTTCGTCGAGGCGCTCCGCGAGGCCGGCATCGTGGAACAGGACGGCGACCGGCAGTCGCTGTGCATCACAGAGACCGTGCGGGTGTGCGACGAGAATGCGGAACTGGTCGCCTGGCCCGGCGATGAAGACCGCCTGGACATTCTTTACGAGTTGGATTACGGGAGCGCCGGGCCGATCGGCCGGCAGGTGCTACACTTCACGCTCGGGCGCGAGGAGTTCATTCGCGAGATCGCGCCCGCGCGAACTTTCGTCTCCGAGGAAGAAGCCCGTCAGCTTCAGAAGGCCGGTCTGGGAACGCACCTCACCTACGAGGACATTCTCGTCATTGGCCCCGACGGCCCGGTCCAGAACCGCTACCGCTTTCCGGACGAGTGCGTGCGGCACAAGATCCTGGACCTGATCGGCGATCTGATGCTGGCGGGCTGCCCGATCACGGGGCGAATCTACGCCCGCCGCTCGGGCCACAGCTTGAATCACGAACTGGTCCGCGAGCTGCTGGAAATCCGCAGCAAGGAGCTGCTCGAGGCCCAGCTCCGGACGCCGCCCGAGCTGGACATTCGCCGCGTACAGCGCGTCCTGCCGCATCGCTACCCGATGCTACTGGTCGACCGCGTCATCGAGATCGACCACGACGTCCGCGCCGTGGGCATCAAGAACGTGTCCATCAACGAGCCCTTCTTCCAGGGGCACTACCCGCGCCAGCCGATCATGCCCGGCGTGCTGATCATCGAGGCGATGGCGCAGCTCGGCGGCATACTGCTGTCGCAGAAGCTCGAGCACACCGGCAAGGTGGCCGTGCTGCTGAGCCTGGACAAGGTCAAGTTCCGCCGCCCGGTCGTGCCCGGCGACCAGCTCGTGCTGGAAGCGCGTGCGGTGCGCGTCAAGTCGCGCACCGGGCAGGTGTTTTGCACGGCGCACGTATCACGCGAGCCGGTCGCGGAAGCGTCGATTCGATTCATGCTGGTCGACGCCGACCCGAATTGAGACCTCGAGCATGAGCACGATCCATTCGCTGGCATTCGTCGATCCGCGGGCCGAGCTCGGCCGGGACGTGGAAATCGGGCCTTTTGCACACGTGGGCGCCGATGTCGTCCTGGGCGACCGGTGCGTGCTGCACGCCCGCGCGACGGTGCTGGGGCCGTCCTCCTTCGGCGCCGGCAACGTCTTCTTCCCCGGCTGCGTGCTCGGCGCCGCCCCGCAGGACCTCAAATTCAAAGGCGGCCCGACGCGGCTCGACGTGGGCGAACGGAACATCTTTCGCGAGCTCGTCACCGTCCATCGCGGAACCGAAGTCGATCGGCACAGCGCCGGCGTCACGAAAATCGGAAACCGCAACCTGTTCATGGTCGCCGCCCACATCGCCCACGACAGCATCATCGACAATCACATCATCATCGCCAATTCGGTCCAAATGGCCGGGCACGTACATATTCAGGACTACGTCAACGTCGGCGGAGCCAGCGGCATGCACCATTTCGTAACCGTCGGGCGCAACGCGTTCGTCGGCGGCATGACCCGCGTCACGCATGACGTCCCGCCTTACATGAAAGTCCAGGGCTACGACGGGCAGGTGCGCGGCATCAACGCCGAGGGCATGCGCCGCTGGAAGATCCCCGCCGAATCGATCGCAGCGGTCAAGGGGGCGTTTCGCCTGCTCTACGCGCGGCGCGGCGGGCAGGCGCCGGGCCGCACGACCGAAGCGCTGCGCGAGATCGAGAGCAACGGCCTGTGCAACGACGAGCACGTGGCCTACCTGGTCGCATTCCTCAAGCGCAAACTCGAGGTCGGCGTCTACGGCCGCGTCCGGGAGCACGACCGAACCGACACCGCCAACGACCGCAAGGGTTTCTACCAATCAGAGCCAAAGGAGCCCAGCGGATGAACGAGCCGCTTCCGGTGGCGGTGATCGGAGCCGGGCACATGGGCCGGCACCACGTCCGCGTTTATTCGGAGATGCCGACGGCACGGCTCATGGCCGTCATCGACACGGATATCGAGCGAGCCAAGGCGCTGGCCGAGCCGCTCGGCGTCGCATACGCGCAGCGCTATACGCCCGAGCTCGGCCACTTGGCGGCGGTCACCGTCGCCGTCCCGACCGTGCGGCACCTCGAGGTTGCGAGCCCGTTCATCGAGCGCGGGATCGGCGTGTTGATCGAAAAGCCGCTGGCCCCCACCGTCGATGAGGCCGAGCGGATCGCCGCCCTCGCGCAGCGCCACGACGCCATTGTACAAGTCGGACACACCGAGCGGTTCAATCCGGCGGTCCGGGCGGTGGAGCGGCTGGGCGTGCGCCCCAAATTCGTCGAGACGCATCGCATCAGCCCGTTCTCGTTTCGCTCTGCCGACGTCGGTGTCGTGTTCGACATGATGATCCACGACATCGACATCATGCTGCACCTGGTCCGCGACGAGGTGAAGCGGGCCGACGCAGTCGGAATAAACGTGCTCGGCCCGCACGAGGACGTCGCCAACGCACGCGTGGTCTGCAAGGGCGGAGCGGTGGCGAACCTGACGGCATCGCGGCTGGCACTCAAGACCGAGCGCAAGTTACGCGTCTTCTGCGAGAACGCCTACATCTCGCTCGATTATCAAAAAAAGGTCGGCGTCGCGATTACGCTCGACAAGAACCTCAACCTCTTGCGGCTGATGCGCGAGCACAACATCGAGGATCTTTCACAAATGGCGGGGCTGGACTTCGGCAAGATGATCCATGTCGAGCCGCTGGTGATCGACGACAAGGACGCCCTGCGGACCGAGCTCGAGACCTTTCTCGACTGCGTCCGCCGCCGCAAGAAACCACCGGTCAGCGCCGAGGACGGGGTCGCGGCCGTGCGGCTGGCGGCGATGATCGTCGATTCGATCCAGGCCCATCGCTGGGACGGCGAGGGCGGCACGCGTGTCGGCTTGTCCGCCGACATCGTCAGCGCACAGGCCTTCGGTGATCGAGGCGATTCGTAGAACTACCGCAACCCGAGGCGGGCTTACCTGCTGCGGCGCGGGCGCGCTCGGACGAGCCCGACCACGGCGAAGGCAATCGCCGCGAATGAGAGCGAGGCGCAGAACGCCGGCGGATCGATGCGCCCATCGAGGGACGAGGTCGGCGGAGTAACTATGAGCTCCGAGGAGGGCTGATTGTCCTCGGCCGTATTTGGATCGACCGTGATGGTCTGGCCGTTCACCTCGATTTTGCCGCTGAACGTCTTCCCGTCGAAACCGATAAAGCCGTTGCCATCAATGTCGAAGCCGGGCATTCGCCAAGCGTAGAGCACGGTCCAGATGCGCGGGTCGGGCAGGAAGACGTTGTCCGCGCGGCCAGCGGGCTGCAGCACCCTTTGCAAAGGTAGCGGTGTCACGCCCCCAGCCTTACGGTCGGCCGCGAGCACGTACTGGTTCCGGTTGAATGTAGGACGATCAGGGTCAACATCGAAAGGAAATTGCGCATCGAAGAACAGCTTGGACCCGTCTTCCAGCTCGAACAGGTCGATCCCGCCGGCCTGCCCGATCGGCCGCGTTCCTTTCTTAAGCCCGAAGGCCGGCCTTACGACATCGGTCAACCGAAAGAGCCCGTCGCCGTTCCAATCGGCACCAAGCAGATCCTCGATCAGACCCTCGGGGACGCGAACCACGGCCCCCGCGGCGAAAATCAGGTCCGGCCGAAAGATCTCGATCACGCGCTGCAAGTCCGTGGGGTTGTCGACCTCGCCGCCGCGCAGCGCGTCGTTGCCCAGGTCCATACCGTTTCCGAGCCCGTCGTTGTCGCGGTCCTGGTCGCTGGCGAGGGGTCCGCCGCCGGAGGAGAAGAAGGCCCGGTTCAAGCCGAAGGCGCGCGGGTTGACGAGCGGGTCGTTGTCGAGCCCATCGAGCACTCCGTCGCCATCGGTATCGGGGTTGGTCGGGTCGGTGAAGACGAAGCCGTCGAAGTCGAACTCCGAGAACTGCCCGCCGCCGAGCGGCAGCGCGTTGGGCAACGGCCATTCACCGATGCTGGGCAATCCGTCGCCGTTCGCATCGTTCCATTCGTCGGCGTCGAGAATACCGTTGCCGTTGTCGTCGATGAACTTCAGTCCGAAGACCTCGATGAAATCGCTGAGACCATCGTTGTCGGTATCCGCAAGCGTGGCACTTGTCCGGACTGGGCGGCGGTTGAAGATCGAAGTCGGCGGGGTGCCGGGGACGATCGCCTGTGGGGCGGGAAAGGGCACGTCTGTCTGTTCGGTATCGACACCGCCGACCTCCCAGGTATCGGGCAAGCCGTCCCGGTCGGTGTCCGCCGAGCCATCAGCCACGCCGTCGCCATTGATGTCGAACTTGCCGAGCAGGTTGGAGGCCAAGTCGTTGGCGACCTGCCCCGGGGCCGAAGCCGAACACGCCAAGACCAGAAAGGTCGCCGGCAGTGTCATGTGTTGAAACACGGCCTTCGAAAGCGCCCGTAACGGGCGGCGGATCAAACTTTGCGACGCGTTGTTCATGATCTACGACTCCCTAATTCGCAGTCGATGCGCGGGCCGATTTCGGGCGCGCGGTGGAAACGTCCCTTTCTCACTACGTCGTGACGATCACCCAGATAAAGTCGAAGGCGGTAGCCCCCGTAACCGTATCCGTCACGGTGATGCCGAACAGAAAACTCTCTGGCGCCGCGGTCGGCATGGGCGGCGTCCACACGGTCCCGGCGTCGCCGTTGATACCATTCTGCGGGCTGGTGGGCGCGAACGTGCCGCCGGTGGTCGGGGCGATCAATTCGCCGAACGTGTAGTTGTACGGGCCGACTCCGCCGGTGACGGCGAAGCTCATGGTCGCCCTCTGGTTGCCGCTTTGCGAGATCGTGTGCTCGTCCGAGCGGGCGTCGAGCGTGACGGTCGGAGTGGCCACGCCGATCTGGACGATATAGTCGTTCACCCCGTCCGGCGGGTTGCCGGTGAACGCGATGAACTGCTGGCTCGTCGTGGGGAAGTCGTGCGTGTCCGCGAAGCCGGTCGTCAGCGAAGCGGGGGCGATGATCGTGGCCCCTTCCGGGTTTGCAGCCGCCGTCGCGCCGACGGCGAGGACGTGAAACGCGTTGTTGTTTCCGACCATTGTGCCGGAAAGGCCGAAGTTCGCGCCGATGCCGATTTCGATGCTGTCGACACCCGCTTCGGCGTTGGTGGTATTGACGACGACCTGGATGATCGTCCTGAACGGGTGAGAAACCGCGGGTGCCGTCAAGGAAGTAATGGTCATCCCAGTCGGCGGAGCGGCCACCGACTCCTGGAAAACCTCCCCGCGGGCGTTGGTGCCGATGATAACGACCGAATTGACCACCAAGTCCCCA
>JACZRH010000299.1 GCA_022574815.1 Planctomycetota bacterium
ATGTCTCCCGAGGAGCGCGAAGCCGCGCGAGAGCGCCGCCGCGGAGGCGGCGGGCCCGGCGATGGGAACGGACGGTGAGCCTGACGCACGCACCTATGGCCAGCCTCTCCCATCCACCGGCGTCCTCTGCGATCGCGGTTCTCGAGAACGTCACCAAGATCTACGAAATGGGCGACGCTCGGGTCCACGCCTTGGCGGGTGTCTCGGTCGACTTTGAGAAAGGCGCGTTCTACGCGATCATGGGCGCCAGCGGGTCGGGCAAGAGCACGATGCTGAACGTGCTGGGCTGCCTCGACCGTCCCACCACCGGGCGTTTTGTGCTCGAGGACCAGGACGTCGCGCTGCTCGACGACGACGACCTGAGCGAGTTTCGCCTGCGGCACCTGGGCTTCATCTTCCAGAGTTTCAATCTCGTGGCGCAACTGACCGTGCGCGAGAATATCGAGCTGCCGCTGTACTATCTCGGCTGGGACGCCGGCGAGAGCGCGCAGCGGGCCGATGAGCTCGCCGAGCGCGTCGGCCTCGCCGACCGGCTCGAGCACCGGCCGGCCGAGCTGTCGGGCGGGCAGCAGCAACGCGTCGCGTTCGCCCGCGCCCTGGCCAACGACCCCCTGATCCTGCTCGCCGACGAGCCGACCGGGAACCTCGACACGAGCACCGGCAAACAGATCATGCGCATGCTGGCCGACCTGCACGAGCAGGGCAAGACCATTCTCATGGTCACGCACGAGCCGGACATCGCCGAGTACGCCACCCATCGCCTCTACATGCGCGACGGACTGATCGACCGCATCGAGGAGCGCGGCTGATGGTCCAGAGCAAGACCATTCGCAACGTGGTCCTCGGCGTCAAGACGCTCATGCTGCACAAGCTGCGGTCGTTCTTGACCATGCTGGGCGTCGTGTTCGGCGTCGCCAGCGTCGTGGCGATGCTCGCGGTGGGCGAGGGCGCCAGCAAGGAGGCCCTCGAGCGGATTCGCAAGCTTGGCAGCACCAACATCATCATCACGTCGGTCAAACCGCCCGACGACGACTCCGCGCGGCGCGGCTCCTTCTGGAGCATGAGCATGTTCGGTTTGCTCTACGAGGACGAGCAGCGCGCCCGCGAGACCTTCGCCGAGATCGAGCACACCGTCCCCGTCAAGCTGATCCGCAAGGAGGGCCGCCTCGGGCGGCGCACGCTCGACCTGCGCATTGTCGGCACCACGCCCAAGTGGTTCGACCTGGTGCAGAGACCCATGATCGCCGGCCGCACGCTCACGCCCCGCGACGCCGCCGAGCGCGCCGGCGTCGTCGTCCTGACCGAATACGGTGCCCGGCGGCTGCTGGCCACGCGCAACACCATCGGCGAGAGCCTGCGCATCGGCGGTGAGTATTACGAGGTGGTCGGCATCGTCCAAAGCGAAGGCGGGCAAGGCAGCTCGGTCCAAACGCCCGACCAGGAGGTCGACGCCTACATCCCGATCGAAGTCGCCCGCGAGCGCTACGGCGACGTTTTCACGCTGCGCGCCTCGGGCACGTTCATGCGCGAGTCGGTCCAGTTGCACCAGTTGATCGTGCAGGTCTCCTCCACCGAGCACGTCGAGTCGACCGCCGCCGGGCTCGAAGTGATGTTGAAGCGTTTTCACGCCAAGAGCGACTACCGCATCAGCGTCCCTCTCGCTCTGCTCCGTGAGGCCGAGGCCACCAAACGCACGTTCAACATCGTGCTCGGCTCGATCGCCGGCATCAGCCTGCTGGTCGGCGGGATCGGCATCATGAACATCATGCTGGCCTCGGTCACCGAGCGCACGCGCGAGATCGGCATCCGCCGCGCCATCGGCGCCAAGCGCAGGCAAATCATCGGCCAGTTCCTGATCGAGACGATCGTGCTGTCCACGATCGGCGGGCTGATCGGCATCGCGATCGGGCTGTCGATCCCGCGCGCGATCACCTATTTCGCCGGCATGCCCACCGTCGTTACGGCCTACAGCGTGGTCCTGTCCGTCGGTATCAGCATGACCGTCGGCGTCGTGTTCGGCCTGTACCCCGCCGTCCGCGCGGCGAACCTCGACCCGATCGTGGCGTTGCGGCACGAGTAATCGGCCGCGCGCCTCGCTCGCTCCGCAAGTCAAAACGGTGAACAATTACTCGTCGGAGGGACGCCCTCTGGCTGACCAAGTCTCCATACCACATTCAGAACAACGACCGCTCACGTTTCCGATAAGATCGTAGCCGCATTGACGACAATGCCCCAGCCCATACCTTCGCTGCTTCCGCCAAAGCACAAAGCCAAGGCACAAGATGCTCACGAGCGGGATCCACAACGGTAGCAACACTGCTATAGTATCAAGGTATCGGCCGCTGATTCCCACCATCAGCGTTTCATGCGCTTCCAACGACAAGCGCCAATTCGCCGGGCCGGAATAGGCCTCAAACTTCCATGGCGCATCGTATTCGTAGTACCAACGAATGTAAATACGACCGGCTACGACGCCGCACTCGACGGGACCAACTCGCATGATAAAGCGCCAAGGCCCGCAGGCCGCCAGAGTAATCGCCAGGAGCAATGCAAGCAGGAAACAGGATCTTGCCGCCGTCCTGTGCCGCGTGGCTCGCTTCATGGCTCAAGGGTCTCCTTCGGTCCTGTGTCGGAAAAGTCTTACTCGATCCGCCGACCCAGGCAATCATACGCGAACTCGACTCGCGTACGACGATCCTGCGGCGTCTCCGCGGGTTCGACGCGGATCAGCCGGTTCTCGGTGTTCTAGACGGGCGTCTGCCATAGCTCGCCGAACAGTCCATGACGCGGATGCGCTGTATCAAGGATGCCCCGGCGGAGCCCGGCCCAGAAGGAGCGTGCCATGCCGACACAGTTGTCGTCGCCGCACAACTCGACTAACGGCTCTCGAGAATACTTTTGTGCTCGCGCAGCTTCTTCAGGCCCTCGTAGAGCCGCGATTTGACCACCGACTCGGGAAGCTCGAGCACTTCGGCGATCTCGGCCCGCGACAGCCCGTCGCCGTGCCGCAAGCGCAACACCTCGCGCTGCTCCGGCGGCAGGGCGGCGACCAGATGCGCGATGCGTGAGCGGGCCTCGCCGCGCACGAGTCGCGAAAGCGGTCCCGTCAGGGCCGCGTCCAGATGCGAGTCCGACGGTAGCGCCCCGGCGTCGCGTCGCCGGTGGCGACTGCGGAGCAGGTTCAGGCAGTGATTGCGCGCGATGCGGCAAAGCCACGCGCGAAAGCGGTCCGGGAACGCGTCGGTCTTGAGGACCTTCACGAAGATGTCCTGCACGGCGTCCTCGGCGTCGTCCAGGTTCCCCAGATACCCCCAGCAAAAGCGGATCATCGGCTGGCGATACAGGCTCGTCAGCAGCTTGCCCGCGTCGCTCTCGCCGCCGCGCAGCCGCGCGACCAGGGTGGGCGTCCAGTCCACGCTCGATGAGTTGGGGGCGCTGGCGGACATGGTCGCAGCAGGGTCCTCTCGGCCAATGCGGCCCGCGGCGTCTACGGGCCGGGTTCGCCGCGCGGCGGGCCTTGGGCCGGCGATTCGATGCGTAGCACGGCGGCGAGTTCCGGTTTGCCCCAGTTCTCGTAGAGCTTCGTGATCGACTCGCGCGCCAGGCGGGTCATGTGATGATCGTCGCCGCCCAATCGGCGGTAGCCTTCCAGCGCCACTTTCAGGTGCGGCTCGGCTTCCTCATAGCGCTCGAGCCGCGCCAGGCATTCACCATACTTGCGGTGGCTCCACAGGCGGATGTAGTGCCACTCCGGGTATTCGGCGTCGGCCCGCTCCAGGGCGCTCGCGAACAACGTCAGAGCTTCGGGAAGATCGCCCCGGTCCTGGGCGGTCTCCGCGAGATCGAGCATCACCGCCAGCTCGTTGGGCGCCTCGCCGGGCAGGGCGGCGAAGATCGCCAACGCCCGGCGATAGTGCGCCTCGGCTTCTTCGTAGGCCCCGCGGGCTTTATACGTCCAGGCCAGACGCTTGAGAGTGTGGGCGATCTCCTTGTGCCGCTCGCCGAACAGCCGTTGACGAATCGCCAGCGCCTCGCGATACAAGGTCTCGGCAGCGACGTGCTGTTTGCGCTCCATGAGCACGCCGGCGAGGCTGTCGATCGCCGCCGCGGCCTCGCGTGAATCGTTGCCGGCGCGGGCGCGCCAGCCGGCCACGAGTTCGCGTCCGAGTTTCTCGGCCTCGTCGAGCTCGCCCATCAGCCTCTTGACAGTCACAAGTGATCGAATGCTCTTGAGCGTGTCGGGGTGCCGCTCGCCAAAGATTTGCCGTTGAATGCGGGCCGCCGAGCGGATGAGTTCGGCGGCCGCGTCGTAGTGCCCGGTGCTGATCAGGAGGAAGCCGAGGTTGAAGCGGGCCTCGGCCACGGCGGGGTGCCGGTCGTCATGAATGCGCTCGCGAACACGCAGCGCCGCCTCGAGCAGCGGCCGCGCTTTGGCCGAGATCCCGAAGCGATGGTACGTCCGCCCGAGGATGGTGCGCAAATCGGCCTCGAGCCCGGGCTCGTCCGACCAGTCCGACTCGACGCGCCGCTCGGCCTCCTCGAGCAGGTCGAGAATGGTCATCTCGCCCGGTGTCCAGCGCGGGTCGGCGGCGACGAACAGGTCTTGCAGAAAATTTCGCGTGCGCTCGGCGCGATGCGCCGCGGCGATTGCCTTGTCGCGTTCGCGGCCGACGCGCGCCGCTTGCAGCGCCGCGACGACGCCGAAGGCCGCGACAACAACGAACAGCGCCGCGGCGAACGCGAACGGAAGTTTGTGGCGGGCCATGAGCTTGCGAAGCTGATAGGAGGCGCTCGCCGGCCGCGCCAGGATCGCTTCGCCGTCGAGAAAGCGCTGCACGTCGTCGGCCAGCGCCGCGACGCTCTGATAGCGGCGCTCCGGCTCCTTTTCGAGTGCCTTGAGGAGGATCGTTTCCAGGTCGCCGCGCAGCGCGGGCTTGATCGAACTGGGCCGGGTGGGCGGATCTTCGCGGATCGCCCGCAACGCCTCGTAGGGCACGTTGCACGAGACCTTGTGCGGCAACTGATCGGTCAGCAGCTCGTACAGGAGCACACCCAGCGAGTAGAGATCGGAGGTATAGACGGCAAGCCACTTGCCTAAGAATTCGTTATATTCGACCCGGACGCCGTTCAACATCCCAGGCTGCCTCCATAACGCACCGAGCGTGCTGACGGCCGGGTCCCAAGCGCCCGCCTGCTCGTCCCAGAGGCCTGAGAGCCACACGCCGGGCTGGCCGGGCGCGGCGAACGTATTGATGAATTGGTCCGTATAGGACAGGAACGCGATCCGCAGACCGTCAATCTCCATGACCGCAGGCGCGCGGGCGGCATCTTCGTCCATCCCCGCGCCAGAATACAGCAAGCCAACGTCATCCAACGCTGCGAGCGTGTCCTCAACACCATCCGGGCCATAGTCGGCGACGTGGTTGTTGCCGAGAGCGAGGACGTCGATACCGGCCTCCGGCAGGCCGCTGGCGAATCGTGGCGGTGTCCGGAAGTTGAACAGCTTTTCGACGGGCTCGCCGCGCTCGGTCAGGGCGATCTCGAGGTTCGCGATCGT
>JACZRH010000300.1 GCA_022574815.1 Planctomycetota bacterium
GCAACATCTGCACGGCGCAGGTCCTGCTGGCGATCATGGCGGGGATGTACGCCGTGTATCACGGGCCGGAGGGGCTGCGGCGAATCGCACGCCGAGTGCAGGCATTCACCGCCTTGCTCGCGAACGGACTACAACGACTCGGATTCCAATGCGACAACGAGTATTTCTTCGACACGCTTCGTGTGCGGACGACGTCGGAGCAAGCGACGGAAATATTGGAACGGGCCGCGACGCAGGGAGTCAACTTTCGTAGCTACGGCGACGGAACCATTGGGATCTCTCTCGACGAAATGTCGACGGCGGCAGAGGTCGAAACCATACGGCGGTTGTTCAGTGGCATTGAACACTTACCGATCGATTTCGAAGACGATTTTCTCGAATACATGACCGAGTTTGGCGCCGGCCCTTTCGGTCGCAAAAGCGACTTCCTCACGCATCCCGTCTTCAACCGATACCACGCCGAACACGAGCTGCTGCGCTATCTGAACCGGCTTCAGGCGCGCGACCTGTCGCTGACGACGTCGATGATCCCGCTCGGCTCGTGTACGATGAAGCTCAACGCCACTTCCGAGATGCTGCCCGTTACCTGGCCCGAGTTCGCGGGGATGCACCCCTTCGCGCCCGCCGACCAGGCGCAGGGCTACGCGGTGCTGTTCGAGCAGCTCGAGCGCTGGCTCGGCGAGATCACCGGCTTTCCCGCCGTGTCGTTGCAGCCCAACGCGGGCGCGCAAGGCGAGTATGCCGGCCTGCTCGCGATCCGGGCGTGGCATGAAAACCACGGCGCTGCGCAGCGTGACGTTTGTTTGATTCCCGCCTCGGCGCACGGGACCAACCCGGCCAGTGCCGTCCTGGCCGGCATGCGTGTCGTCCCGCTCGAGTGTGACGAGCACGGCAACGTCAGCGTCGCCAAGCTAAAGCAAAAGGCCGAGCAGCACCGCGAAAGCTTGGCCGCGCTGATGATCACCTATCCCTCGACGCACGGCGTGTTCGAGGAGGCGATTCGGGAGATTTGCGAGATCGTCCACGCCAACGGCGGTCTGGTCTATCTCGACGGCGCGAACCTCAACGCACAAGTCGGCCTCTGCCGGCCGGCCGACTACGGCGCCGACGTCGTACACCTCAACTTGCACAAAACCTTCTGCATCCCGCACGGCGGCGGCGGGCCAGGCATGGGGCCGATCGCGTGCAGCGCGGAGCTGGCTCCGTTCCTGCCGGCGCATCCGTTGCAGGATTCAGGGTTCGGGGTTCAGGGTTCAGCTTCGTCGAGCAAAACATCGGCCGTCGGTCCGGTGTCCGCGGCGCCGTACGGCAGCCCGAGCGTTTTGCCGATTTCGTGGATGTACATCGCGATGATGGGCGAAGCGGGGCTCAAGCAGGCCTCGCAGGTCGCGATCCTGAACGCCAACTACATGGCCAAGCGGCTCTGCGACCACTATCCGATCCTGTACACCGGCCGAGCAGGCCGCGTCGCGCACGAGTTTATCCTCGATTGCCGCGCGTTCAAGAAGACAGCCGGCGTCGCGGTGGAGGACATCGCCAAACGGCTGATGGACTACGGCTTCCACGCCCCAACGATGTCCTGGCCCGTGCCCGGCACGCTGATGATCGAGCCGACCGAGAGTGAGTCGAAAGTCGAGCTCGACCGTTTTTGCGATGCTCTGATCGTAATCCGATCGGAGATCCGTGCGATCGAGTCCGGCGAGTTCGACCGCACCAACAACCCGCTCAAGAACGCCCCCCACACCGCCGCCGACATCGCCCGCGACGACTGGCACCGCCCCTACTCGCGCGAACAGGCCGCCTTCCCGGCCGCGTGGCTGCGCGAACACAAGTACTGGCCCCCGGTCGGGCGCGTCGACAACGCCTACGGCGACCGGCATTTGTTCTGCACGTGTCCGCCGATGGAAGCGTTTGAGATTTAGTGCAGCCCTGGTCGGTGCGCCCCGCGCTCCCTGGCGCGGACTGGGCGCTTACCGTCGTTCATTCTCGTCTTCGAGCCGAACGTAGCGAAGTCGCCGCTCATTTCTTTCGCTCATACCGGAACTCCTCCATCCACGTTTCCTTGCCGTCCTGGTACCAGGTCCATTTCGACGCGAAGTGGTCGGCGTCGATGAAGCGGAACGAGGCGCTGTCCATGTGACCCTTGTCACGGCTCGGTAGATTCGTGCCGTCCAGGAACGTGAACAGCACCGTCCGGCTGTCCTCGCCGAACTTCGTGGCCCGCATGCGCGGCTGGTTCTTGGCGACGCAATAATGCGTGAGCATGAGCTTGTCGCCGTCCATGTGATACATCGTGATCATCGTCTGGCCGGGGTGGCCGTCGAAGTCGGTGGTCTGCACGACGCAGGAGCCGGCGGCGATGACGCGGAACGTCTGGCGGCTGGCGACACCTTCCTGGTTGGCGCCATTCCAGACGCCGGCGAGGGTCTTGAAGTTCTCGAAGGCGCGCAACGCCGCGCTGTCGGGTTTTTCCTCCTTTTTTGTGTCGTCCGTGACCTCGCACAACGCGGCCGCACTCTCCGCGGCGCAAGCGGGACTGTTGGGAATCCAAAGACCTGCTGCCAGAATCAATATTACCGGTGCCATCGCGTACCTCCTGAAGAACGCCTCGGATTGGAAACACCTGAAAAACGACATTCCAAACGCCCCATTGTCATTCCAAACGCCCCATTATTTTTTTGGAGCGCCCCATCGTCATTCTGAGCGCAGCGAGGAATCCTTCCGAAACCGACGCAAGGCGCCTCGCCCCGCTCAATGTGACCGTCACTGTTTCCTGCTCCTCGATGACGCTTTCGCGCGGCGGGCTTCGGCCAGGCACTCCCCAGCAACTCACGAAACCCGCCGCGACCGGACCGTGGACAGTAAACGCCCGTGTGTAGCCACCCGTCACGGCCCGAACAGCGCACGGAAGTACGAGTATTATACTTGATATATTTGTAGATGCAAGGTAAAATGTCTCCCGCTCGCGTCAGCCGCGAAAACGGGTTTCGAGGCGGGCGCCACAGCCACGAGGCACGCCGCGCCGGCAGAATCCGAGCCCGAAGCGCTAGCGCGGGTTGACGCCGCGCCGCGCGCCTTTCCCGCTATCCCTCGCTCGTGCGTCGGGCTCGGACAGAGATTCGCCGGATTGTGCCCGCTGACTCAGACCTGCCCGAGCAGAACCACCAGTCTGCGGGCCGCGGACGACAACTCGTACTGAGAGCGCGGCGGAAAGTCATCCACGACGTGACGCCTGAGCAACCCCGCCGCCATCAGGTCCTTCAGCGCCAGCGTCAACCCGCGTGGCGTGATGCCGGGAAGCTGTTTGCGCAGGACCGAGAAGCGACCGCCATGACGACCCACCGCAAACAGCACGGCGCTGGACCACTTTCGCAGAAGCACATCGGTCCGGCCCATCCGAGCGGCCCTCTTCAGAAAGCGGGCGCACCAGGCCGCCGGCCGCTTACCCGCCGACGTGAGGACGTACTCGGGCCGCAGCGGATGGCCGTAGCCGGGGTTCTTGATCGCAAGGCCGATTTGGGCGAGTTCCGTCAGTGTCCGACTGAGCGAATCGCGGCCGATTCCGAGGCGGTTCGCGAGAACGACGAAGCGCGTGCCGCCGGTGCGGTGCAACTCAGCCAGAATGGGCGCCGCCCAGCGATAGTGGAAGAGCCGGATCAATCGCTCGATCCGGCGGGCATCGGCTTGACTGGCGCGGGCGTTGGGCACGGGCCGACGAAGCTCCCAAACGACAGGGCCGCGCGATCGCGCCGCGCGGGGAGCGTCGGCGCCCCGCCGGCACGCAGTACGGCCGCCCGGGCACGGCGCTGCCGCTGCCGGCGGGCTATCCGCTTTCACGGTGCCCAACACGCTCCGGCGAAACGCGACGAGCGGCCTTGACTATTAGTATAGTTAATATAATAATCAAATCCAGCGAATTGCGATACGCAAGGCGCGGAGTGCGGCGAGCACCCCGCGGATCTCACGTAGCGCGACTCGAGCTGCTGGTATTCAGGAAACAGGAGGATCGGCATGGGCACGAATATCGCGTACGACGGCGGCCTGACCGCGTGGGTCGGCACCCGGGACATCGACCGGGCCATCGCCTGGTATCAGGACGTCCTCGGCTTCGAGTTGCAGTACAAGATGGACGAGATGGGTTGGTGCGAGATGCGCACGCCCATCGACCGGGTCCTGTTCGGCATCTCGCAGCTCGAAAACGTCGACCCGAAAGGCGGCACAACGCTGACCTTGGGCGTCAAGGACATTGAGGCCGCCCGAAAGGTCGTCGAAGCCCGCGAGGTCAAGTTCGACGGCGAGACGATCGTGATCGACGGAATGGTCAAGCTCGCGACCTTCTACGATCCGGACGGCAACAAGCTCATGTTCTACCAGAGCCTCAAAGACGCCGGCTGACGCGCGACAAGAGGCAAGGCCCCGCCGTGCTCCTACGCGGCGGATGTCCGTAGCGGAAAGGCGGGGCGGGGCATGAGACTCGCCGCGATCATTAAGGCGAGCCGGCGAGGCTGACGATCGGGACGCTCTCACTCTCGGCCCGCCCGGCTTCGCGGGCGGCTTCGGCCAATGCGCGTTGCACGAGGAATAGCAATACCAGTCCGGCGCTCAAGAACAAGATCATCGCGCGCCAGCCGATGGCCGCCGCATACCACGCCATCGTGAAGTCCACCCCAGGCAGGGGCCGCGGCGGGAGGGGCGGCGGGTTCGCGCCAAAGCCGGCCATCGGCACCGTCACCGTCCAAACCATAACGCGCAAGTCTATCCAGGCGTATCCCGCCAGCAGCGCCGCGCCTGAAACCAACACGCCCCAAAACAGGACTCGGCAGAAGCGGGCCAGCCTGGGTCGTGGAACCCGCCTCATCAGCGCAGCGAGGTAATGCAGCAGCGCCAGGGGCGTCACTACAAATAGTGTGGCGGCCGCCATGCCGGTTGCGATCGTAAGGGCCGCAAACAAGGGCTTCAACATTACGAATCCCGACGGCAAGGAGTTATACACAAACCGGCCGCTCATCCCCTGCGTCGCCACCAGTGTAAGCACGAGCGGCACCGGCCACAGACAAATGCAAGCGCGCAATAGTCGTCGCGCGGAAACCCGCTCGGTCCTGGTCGGATTCGCCGGATCCGGCTTCGTGAGGGTCCACAGTGCCAGCATCGCCAGAGCCATGACTCCCGCTCGACCCGCGATCTGATCGAGTCCGCCGACCAGCCTGTGAGCCGTTGACGGAATCAACTTCGGCGACATGAGCGGGGGCAACCCCGGCATGGGCGCATAGAGAAATACATAGCCGACATAGAAAACCCCGGCGGCGACAAGCAGCAGGAGCACGCCGCGGGCCAGTTGTCGCACCCAACCGGCGTCGGCGCTGCGCAAGAAGCACGCCGCGATAGATCGCCGGACCGGCCGCGCGCATTCCGGACAGACTCCGCCCAAAGAGAGTGTGCGCAAGTTGTAGCCGCACGACCCACATGGCGAATCAGCGGCGACGTAAACGTCGGCGCCGCGGGGGCTTGAAGAATTCTCGGCCTGCGGCGGCTTCATCGGCGATCGCT
>JACZRH010000301.1:0-4002 GCA_022574815.1 Planctomycetota bacterium
GGCTGGTCGACGCCAACATGAACCGCGACGCGCTGGCCGCGGAAGAATCGCTCCGGATCCTACGGCACCAGCGGGAGACCTGGGTGATGCTGATCGGAAAGATCAGCGCGGATTCGCCGCCGCCGCCGCCGCCGCCGGAAACGAACGCGCCGCCGGTCGAGTCACATCGGTCGAGTTTCAGCGTGGAAGGCTGATTCCCCGGACCGGGCACGATCCCCATAACCTCTTTCAAATCAATGGGTTAGCGATTTCCAGCTGAGAATTTGCTTGACAGGTGCCCTACCGTTCGGTATGGGGCTCGGTCGCGTCGTTTGGCTTTGAACGCTCCAATTCCGGCTGCGCGCCATCCGGCGATTCGACAGGTGCGGCGCGGGTCATTATGATCCCGCCCGAGCGTGCGCGGTCAGATTCCAGAATATTGAAGGGAGGCTTCATGCCCCCGTCGTGTAACATTGCCCTGCTGGGTCAGAAGTTTATGGGACGGGCGCACAGCAATGCCTATCAAAGGGCGAGTTGTTTCTTCAATCTGCCGCTCAAGCCCGTCATGCACACGATTGTGGGCCGCGATCTGATCGCGCTGGCGCCGTTCGCCGACCGCTGGGGCTGGAAAAAATACAACACGTCGTGGAAGGAGGTCGTCAAGGAATCGGCGATCGACCTGGTGGACATTTCCACGCCCAACTACATGCACGCCGAGCAGGCCCTCGCCGCGCTGTCCGCCGGCAAGCACGTCGCGTGCGAAAAGCCTTTGGCGGGAACGCTCAAGGACGCCCGCGCGATGAAGGTCGCCGCCAGCCGCACGCGCAAGTGCAAAACCTTCGTCTGGTACAACTACCGGCGATGCCCGGCCGTGGCGTTGGCGCACGAGCTGGTCAAGAGCGGCAAGCTCGGCAAGCTCTATCACGTTCGGGCGCGCTACCTCCAAAGCTGGGGCGGGCCCGACACGCCGCTGGTCTGGCGGTTCCAGAAAAAATACGCCGGCTCGGGCGCGCACGGCGACCTGAACGCGCACATCATCGACATGGCCCGGTTCATCACCGGCGACCAGATCGTGGAGGTCTCCGGCGCTATCGCCGAAACATTCATCAGCGAACGCCCGCTGCCCAACGCCGGCGGCAAGGGCGCGGTCGGCCGCGGGCGGAGCGCGCACAAGGCGGCGGTGGGAAAGAGCGACGTGGACGACTGTGTTCTGTTCCTGGCCCGCTTTCACGGCGGCGCGGTCGGCAGCTTCGAGGCCACGCGCCTGGCGACCGGGCACGACAACGACAACACGATCGAGATCAACGGGGAGTTTGGCGGCGTGCGGTTTGCGTTCGAGGACATGAACGTGCTGTGGTACTACGACGCGCGCGAGGACGCGACCACGGCCGGCTGGCGGCGGATCATGTG
This sequence comes from Planctomycetota bacterium, assembly GCA_022574815.1. GTDB lineage: Bacteria > Planctomycetota > Phycisphaerae > UBA1845 > Fen-1342 > JACZRH01. The sequence goes on from JACZRH010000301.1 coordinate 1,390, forward strand.
TACCTCCGCGGGTAACCACCCCTACGCCGGCGCTTGGTGGCCCGACGGGCATGTACTCGGGTACGAGCACACGTTCGTCAACATGGTGGCCGACATCATGGCGTCGCTCGCGGGCAAGGAGCCGATCGTCCCATTGCCGACCTTCGCCGACGCCTATGAGACGCAGCGCGTGCTCGAGGCGGCGATGCTGGCCGCCAAACACCGCTCGGCGGTTCGGCTTAGTGAGGTGAAGTGAGCTCGAACAGCTCCGGCCCGCACCTCAATTGCGCTGGCGGCCGCGAGCGACGCGCCGACGATACCCGGTGAATGCGAGGCCGAACAGGGCCAGCGCCGGCACGACTCCCAAATCGCACAACGGCAGGTCCGAACCCGGCGGCGAGACGACGCGGTCGAAATCGTTGTCGACGACGATCTGCGGCGAGCCGTCCGCGGGGGCGGCGACGTTGTCGAGCAGCATGATGGCGTCCTTTACGGGCGACTGCGCCGCGAGCAGCTCGGGGACGGAGAACGGCATTTCGCCGCTGCCTTCCATGACGACTTCGCCGGAGCGCCCGGTTCCGTCCCCCAATGTGAGCGTCCAGGTGGTTTGGCCGAGATTGCAGGCCAGGTCGAGCGTCGCGCTGCGTTCGAGCGGTTGATCGGGCAGGTCCGTGTTGAAGCCGAACTGGGGGTCGAGTGTCATTTCCTCGGCCGAGAGCGTGGTGAACAGGCGTGTCAGGTAGGGCTCGTCGTCGAAGACGGCGAGCGCCGTTTCCAGGGGTTGCACGAGGTCGCTTTCGAGCTCGTCGAGCGTGGCGCCCAGCGCGGTTTGCAGCGTCGCGCTGTCGAACACGCGGGCGAGCTCCTGCGAGTTTCCGTAGCTGCTAACGGCGACGCCTTCGGGCAGCGGCAGGCGGCGGCGATAGATCTCCAGCACCTTGGAGCCGGGGAATACGAATCCGTTGATCAGTTGCGCGACGCCGGCGGCCGCGTCCGGGACCGTGCCCAGCCGAGCCGCTTCTTCGCGGAGCTGCTGCGGCCGCGTGAGGACCGATTCGATCAGGGAGGCGTCGCGGCCGGCGTAGTCGGTCGCGAACCCCTGCCCGCCGACTTCGTCCATTGCGACCGTGATCAAGCTCTGGTAGCTACCGTACGCGTTGAAGGTCCCGCTGTACCAATCGAGCCGCGCGTAGTTCGGCGTCACATGCAGGTAATTGACCGGCACGGCCCGCGCCGGCCCCAACAGCCAGACGATGATGCCGAGGTTGGGCTGGGCCGCGATGGCGGTCAGGCGAATGGGAATCATCGGCCGCTCGGACTGGTAGACCATCTGGAGCGGTTCGATATCGCCCACGCCACGATCCTGCCGTAGCCGCAGAGCGACGAAGTTCATACCCTCGGCGACATACGGCGCGATCAACTCGCTGCCGCGTTCGGTCAGGTCGTAATTGTTCGCGTTGAGCCAGGTGGCGAGCGCGTCGGCGTCTTCGCTGGTGACGATCTGAACGTCGAACGGGCCGACCATCTGCTCTTGCAGGATGGTGACGCCGCTGTCTTCGGCGTTCGTGGTGGCTGGCGCATCGGAAAACAAAGGACCGAAGAACCGGTCGTCGGGACAGGCCTGGCCGTTGACTTCCAGCGTGAACCGCGGGCGCGTGGCCGACTCGAGCGTTTGAAACAACAATCCGGGGACGACGGAGAGGTCGGGAATACCGGGCACCGGCACGATCCACGAAAAGTCCTCCGCCGTTCCCTGGTACTGAATCAGCACGATGGCCGTGATCTGGGTGCCGTCCTGGCGAAAGATGATCTGCTCGGCGGTCTGATTGATCGGCACCCTTTGGCAGAAGAAGCCCCCGCACGCCGCCGCTTGGTTGGCCGGGCGATCGCCGGCGCTCAGTGCGGCGAGAGCCACGGTTAGCAGCGCGAGTGGCGTGGTGACAGGATTTCGACTTGGTCGCATCGCGGTTCTCCTTGCCGGTGCTGATGAAACGGACCCGCCGCCGGCAATGATAGTGTAGGATGGAACCAAGTGTCCTCGTCATACGGCCACGGATGCTCAAAGCCACGGCGGCCGGGAGCCTGGCTCGCGTCATGGGTCGCGGCGCAACGCAAACAAACGCTAGCGGTCGCGTCCGCGGACGGCATACTACGGTTGGTGTGTTCGTGTCCGGCGAGTGTGCACCAACTGGAACACTTCGTGATTAAATCACAGCAATTGAGCCGTTCGTATGGGCGTCGCACCGGCGCGGCAGTCCGCGATTCCTCAACTGGATGTTCGCAATTCCCAGAGTCAGCGATTCCCCGACAACGACCGTGAAAGTACGCACGCGGAAATTCGATGTTCCGCCCATTCGCGACGGCCCGGTCATCGGCCGAAAATCGCCGATCGGGTGCGTCGCGATCAGAAAGGCCCGCGCGTGGCTCCGCGGCGATTCGTTCGATGATCTGCTCCCGGACGGCGACGCTGTCAGCGATATTCGTGTTCGAACGGACATATCTGAGAATCTTGCCGTAAGAGAAGCTGATTGATCTCATCCTTCCACTAGCGGGCGGTGGCCGGCAATTCGCGCGTCGGCGAATGGCTCGGACTGATCGGCGGGGTCGCGGTGTCCGTTGAGGCCGCGGCGCCGA
>JACZRH010000301.1:4012-5522 GCA_022574815.1 Planctomycetota bacterium
GGCCTGCCGAGGCCTGGATTCTCAAATATTTGGGTTTGGGGCAGTTGACGGGCCGATAAATCCGATATAGAAAGGCCGCGCTCGCCACGGATGGCGTGGCTTTACAAATCGGCACGAAGGGGTCACCTGATGCCGTCGTGCCCATCTATTCGGCGCGGTCTAGATGGAGATTTACCCATGAGCCGATCGGCAACAGTGCGTGTGTTATTGGGACTCTGTTGTGCGCTGACCCTGCTCGCGACGAGCGCTCGCGCGGAGGACGGTGCCTCGAAGGACCAGACGGCCTCCAACGACCGTCTCGCCCGGCTGGAAGCCCTGCTCGCGGCGCAGCAGCAGCGCATCGAGGCGCTTCAGGAGGAAGTTGCCGCCACTTCCATGCGCGATGTCGAAGCGGCCCGATTGGACGTGATGCGGCAGCAGATTCGCGAGGTGCTGAGCGAAACCGAGTTTCGCGAGAGCCTGATGCAATCGACCATGCAGGCGGGCTACGACGGCGGGTTTTTCATTCGCAGCAGCGACGAGCAATTCGCGTTGAAGATCAACGGCTTCATGCAGTTTCGCTGGACGCACTACGCCACGCGCGCCGACAACAGATATCTGAACCCGGGCTTCCAGCGCGACGATCGCACGGGCTTCGACCTGCAGCGCATCCGCCTGATCTTCAGCGGACACGTCCACGACAAGGACCTGACCTATCACTTGCAGATTCGGGCCGACGCGCCGGACGCTTACGACATGATGGTCCACTGGGCCTACCTGAACTACCGGTTCCGCGATGAGTTCCAGATCCGCGCCGGTATCTTCAAGCTCGCGTCCACGCGCTCGCAACTGACGGACGAGTCCGGCTTCCAATTCGTCGATCGCCCGATGACCGAGGCTGTCTTCGGCCTGTCGGACGGCCTGGGGATTCGATTCTGGGGCCAGTTGTTCGACAAACGCTTCGAATACCGCCTGGACATCGTCAACTCGCTCAACCGCGGCCTGGGCCGCACGATTACGCCCGATCCGGCCGAATTGGACAGCAACCCGGCCATTCTCTTCCGCGCGGTCTGGAACGCCTTGGGTGAGAATCCCGGCAATTCCGAGATGGTGACCGAAGGCGACACCGAAATGCGGGAAGACCCGTTCCTGTCGTTCGGATTCCATTACGCCTTCAACGACGACATGGCTGATGCCTCCACGACCCGCATTCCGTTCGGGCTGCCGCGCCGTTTCGGCACCGGCGGTTTCGGTCTGACCACGACGAACGGGTTGCAGATCAACCAGTTCGGCTTGGACACGATGTTCAAATACCAGGGCTTCAGCGCCAGCGGGCTCTATGTGCTGCGAATCGTTGATCCCCGCCGCGCCGGCCGGCGGCCCTTTACGCCGTGGTGGCTCGCCACCGGACAGGGCAGCACGACGGTCCAGCACGGCGCCTACGCGCAATTCGGTTACTTCCTGCCGATTCCCGCTCTGGAGAACAAACTTGAGGCGGTTGTGCGCGTCGGCGGCATTTCCACTCTGGCGG
>JACZRH010000302.1 GCA_022574815.1 Planctomycetota bacterium
AGGACGTGAGCCAATCGAGGCCGAGTTCTCCCTGAGCCACGTCGCGGCGCGAGAGCTTAGCGTAAACGGACAGAAGCCGCGCGAACATCGCATGCACCGGTTTGTCATCGCCTGTGAGCGGCGTGGACGCTGCCATCAGATCGTGCATTTCGATCACCAGGTCGACGAGTTCTAGAAGTGCCTCGCTCTGTTCGTCGCCGACTTGCGGGCGGGTCTGCTCGATCAGGGCGACGGCGCTCGGCCGGTCCCCCTGCAACGCACAGGTCGCGGCGTAAACAATCCGAACGGCGGGGTCTTCGGGAAACAGCGCGCTGGTCACGGCAAACTGCCGCCGGGCTTGTTCGAGATCACCCAGAATGAGGTACGAAACCCCCAGCATTCCGATCGCTCGGTGATGGAAGGGGTCGTGTTCCAACGCCTCTTGAAAGTAGCGCAGCGCCTCCGGCACGGTGTCGGCCAGGAGCCCGCGAGCGTGCGCCTCGTCGTCGGCGCCGAGGCCTTCAACCAACGCGGCCTCGATGAACTCGATCGCGTCCTCTCTCCCGCCGGATCGGAAGAGCTCCAGCTCGCCTTGCCAAAGCAATACCGCCCCGCGGCGGTCGCCGAGATCGTCTCTCCGCACGAGCTCCGTGATCAGGTTTCGGGCGATTTCGTCCTCGTTAAGCGCATCATGGGCCTCCACGATGCCGAGCCGCATTTTGACTTCGTCCGGATACCCGCTTGCAATGGCCTCCTCGAAATACGCCAACGCGCTGCGCCAGTCGCCGCGCTGCGTCGCCAGCCGCGCCGCCCGCGCCGCGGCCTCGGCCAGCGAACGCCGTGTGTCGCGCTCGGCCTCGGCGGTCCGTTGCTCGTTTTCGGTCGCGATCCGCTCTGCTTTTTCGGCCCGCTCCGTGGCGGCGACCTGCGATTGATACAGCACGAGCATCACCACCCCGAAGCCCAGACTCAAGACAAACGCCACGGCCAGCGCGGCCGCCAGGGCGCGGTGTCGGCTAACCAGCTTGCGAAATTGGTACCAACGACCCTCGCCCTTGGCGCGGACCGGCTTATTGAGAAGGTAACGCTCGAGGTCGTCGCGAAACTCCTGCACCGACGCATAACGCCTCTCACGCTCCTTGGCCAAGGTCTGCAGCAATACCGCTTCCAATTCATCATCGATGTACGTTACCAGCTCGCGCGGCGGACGCGGCTCGTCGTGCCGAATCGCGTCGAAGACCTTAGCGATCGGCCCCGACACGTCGTACGGAAACGTCCCGGTCAACAGGTGATACAAAACCACCCCGAGCGAGTACACATCGGTGCGGACGTCGATGCGGCCCGGCTCGGCCTCGACCTGCTCCGGCGACGCCCACGCCGGCGAGCCGATGAACTCACCGGTCAGGGTCAGGGCATCCGGGCTCTCCGCTTCGGGCGACCGGGCAATGCCGAAATCCAGCACGCGCGGCTCGCCGTCGTCATCGACCAGAATGTTCGACGGTTTCAGGTCGCGGTGGATCACGCCGACTTGGTGCGCGGTCTGCACGGCGTCGCACACGCGAACCATCAACTCCAGCACGCGCCGCAGCGGGAATCCGGCGTGCGGCCCGACCCCGCCTTTCGCGATCGCCTGCTCGTCGAGCCGATTGACGTAGCGGTCGAGCGGATCACCGGCGACGTACTCGGTGGTATGCCAGAGTTCGCCGGTCGCGAGTTCGCCGTGGTCGAGCACGCGGACGATGTTCGGATGGTCGATCAAAGCCAGAATGCGCCGCTCCTGTTCGAAGCGGGCTTTGGATTGAGTGTCTTCGAGCCGGTCGGGCCGCAGCACTTTCACCGCGACCTTGCGATTGGCCGAGAGCTGAATGGCCTGCCAGACTCGCCCCTGCCCGCCGGCGCCCAGCAGCCGCGTCAGGCGGTATCCGGCGATGCGGGGTGCGTCGGCGAGGGCGGCCTCGCGTGTCGGGAGTTCGTCGCCGGATTCGACGACGCGATATAGCTCCGCGAGCCGGGCCCGCAAGGCCTCGCCCGTTGGGCCGTGACGGGCCAGAAAGGCATCGGGGCGCTCGTCCTCGCCACGCAGGAGCACGTCGAGGTATTCGTCGTACAGCCGATCTTCGCCGACCCGCGCCGTTTCTGTTTCCGTCAGACCGCTCGCGTCGGACGAAGAGGTCCTGGTAGCGCGTGATCGCCCCGGCGGGGCGCGTCGGGAGTCCATTTTGCTCTCCTCAGCGTTGAAAGTGCATATTCCGGAGCACACGGCCCGAGAAAGGGACTCGACGATCCCGTCATGATACTTGCTCGCGCTCCCCGGCGCAATGCGGCGATGGTCGACGATTGGGCTCCAACCCGATCCGCCGCGCCGCTTTTTTTTGGATTCTCCGAAGAATCACAAATGACCGCGCTAGTTGGGGGGTGACGCCGGAAAACGGAGCCGTGTCGATTTTGACGCTGGTGCCAGGTTGAAGACAAAGGAACATCCAACCAAAATGGTGTCTCGTGTCCCGAGTCAACGCAAGGCGGGCGGAAACGGCTCGCGCCCTGAATCGAAACGGATGGCCAAGCCAAAATCTCACTTCCCGACCACGCGCATGACGCTCATCGAGCGTATGCGCAAAATGGACAACTCCGCCTGGACGACTTTCTTCGAAATCTACGGCCCGATCGTCTACCGCTTCGCCCGCCGCGCCCGGCTCGACGACCACGACGCCGAGGAAGTCGTCGCCGCCGTGGTGCGAAACATGCTGCGGGTCATGCGTGGCGGGTTCGAGCTGGACCCCGAGCTCGGGCGTTTTCGCGATTATTTGCGCTCGGTCACCAACCGCGAGATTTCCGCCCAGATTCGCCGCCGCAAACTGTCGAGCCCCCTGATCACCGACCCCGGCGCGGAGGACGGCACATGGGCCGAGCTCGAGCGGCAAGAGGTCCTGGCCGTCTGTCTGGAGCGCCTGCGGCGATCGCGCGCCGTGCGGGCCCGCGACCTGCTGGCCTTCGAGCGCTACGCCCTTCAAGACGAGCCGGCCGACAGCGTGGCCCGCGATCTGCAAATCTCCAAGTCGCGCCTCTATGCGATCAAACACGAAATGATCCAACGACTTCGCCGACTGCGCGAGAGCCTCGAAGCTGTCATCGAGGAGGAGAAGTCATGAGCCTCTTTCGGTGTTGCCCTTCGGAAAGGAAACTTACCGAATTCGTCGAAAGCGGCGCGCCGCGCCGTGTCGCAAAACACCTCGAAAAGTGTCCGACCTGTCGCGCCGCTTGTGAGCGGATGCGCAATGACAAGCGGCTCCTGTCGGAGCTGCGCGCCGCGCTCGACGCCGGATTGGATCATGCCGCGCGTGAGAAGATTCTGCGCCTGTGCGAACGCCGGTCTGAGTGAACACCAGACTACTGTCGCGAGCACGCAATACAGACTGTCATGCTGAGCGCAGCGAAGCAACTGGCCCAGCACTCGGCAGGATTCCTCACTGCGCTCGGAATGACGATGTAGAACATTGCGTGCTCCCGGTAGTAACGCGTGTGGTTTCAGCTTACTGGCTTTGCGTGACGAGTTGAACCCTCGAACGTTGGTTTGTCAACTCCGGAGCCGTCAGTCCCGGTTTTTGGCCGAATTGGACGGTTCGAGGGTCGCTGGTGCCATAATGTGATAGATGGGCACGATGCCACCGCCGGGGTGCGCGAGTTCGAAGGTCTTTCCCAATCCCGCCGCCCGCAGCTCGGGATCGGTCGCCACGCGCGGGTTCCAGCGGGACGAGGGAATGAAGTAGCGCACGCCGTGGCGCAGCGCGATCTCTCGAAACGCGCCGGCCGTTGGCGCTTGCTCTAAGGCGGCGAGCACTTCGGCCCGCGCACGCCAGTCCACACGCGGGTTGCTATGTCCGTCCGGCATAATTAGCACCTTGCGGCCCGTTTCCGGATTGAGCCAGCGAAACGCGAGATCGGGCTCGCAAGCGAACACATCATCAATGTCCGTATGTTTGCGAATCCACTCGGCCGCGCCATCGGCTTGCGACGGGAATGAGGCTTTCATCAGATACCGACGGAGATTCGCGGGAACGTCGCGCACGTACCACGCCCCGGTGAGCAGACAAGCGGCAAGGGTCAGCCCAATTCGCGCCGCAGGAGTGGCTTCGATCCACGCCACGCGCTTACCCAACGCGCGAAGTGCGCCGTCGATGCCGATACCGATCGCAATCGCCCAACCCAGTTGAAACAGCCGCTGGAACTCGTGCGGAAGCAGTGGGGGGACGTCGCCGGCCAGCTCGCCCCAATAGATGCGCACGTAGCCGGGAATCTGCGCGGCCAGTGTGATCACCAGAAAGGCGATCAACAGCCGCCCGCCGCGGTCGCGCCGCAACAAGCAACAAAACACACCGGCGAACCCGGCCGCCCACAGCCAGGGGTTGCCGTGCATCAGGGCGTATTCGACCGTCTGAAGCTCATGCGCCAAATACGCCCGTGGCACGGGATTCAGTGTGGGGCCGCGCAGTATCTGAACGAGCAACGGGGCCGAGATCAAAAGGATCACCAGAAGCATGACGCCGTGCCGCCACAAGCTTGCTCGCATTGGCGCGCGGGCGTCATCCTGCGTCGCGTTGCGTCGCGCCGCCCACATCCCCTGGACAAGAAACGCCCCGGTTAGCGCCGCCGGTACGAACGGATGATGCCAGAACGACACCCCTTGCAGGACGCCGCACGCCACCGCCCAGGTCATCGAGGCCCGCCGTTCCTGTTGCCCGTACACCAGAACAGCCGCCATGCCCCAAATCACTGCGTGAATGGATGGTTGTCCGTGGGCGATCTCGGTTTGCCACCACGGCATCGCAAGAAGTAGCGCCACGGTTGTGAAGATCGCCGCCCGGCGACCCCACTGGATTCGCACAATCAGAAACAGCCCGATCGGAATCCACCCGTTGACGAGCAGTTGCGACCAGCGGTAGCAGTCGGCCGCTTTCGCGTCCAGCAGCGCCGAAATGCCGGCGACGAGAATCGGGCTGAGTGGCGGATACCAGAATGTCTCGTTCGGATACGCCGGGTCGCCGATGTAGCGTCCGTGTTGTACGTTTACGGCGCTGCCGATGTCGCGAAAAATGTCATACCCGCGCAGGCCCTCGGTCACGATCGGCAACACGAGCCAGATCCAGACCGCGACGAGCGCGAGCAGCAGAAAGGCGTCCGGGACCCAGTTCGATCGATCGTCACGGAATGGGCTCCGTCGTGTGGCAACGGCCGACGGCATTGCGGAATCGGATTCCTTGTCACCGTGGCCGATTTCTGAAAAGAGACTCTTCGACATGCTTTCAGGCCGGGTTCCGTTCCTGCCAACGAGAGTGAAAAAGGTTGAGCGTCGTGCTGAGCGAAGCGAAGCATCTGGGCGAGCACCCCGCAAGATTCCTCGACCGAAGAACCTTGAAATTCTGCCTTGACGTCCGATTTCCCGGGTCTACCATTCGGACGGTCCGGGCGGGGCGCCTGTGTTCCAGAGCATCGATTCTCACGAAGGGGATAGACATGCGCCGCACAATGACCATCCTG